>JBNVCE010000043.1:0-8504 GCA_050410885.1 Thermoplasmatota archaeon
TGGATTATTCTTCCAATACTAATCTTTATTTCAAGACTAATTGATGTTAGTTTAGGCGCTTTAAGAATCATTTTTATTTCAAGAGGTTTAAAATATTTAGCTCCAATTATTGCTTTTATTGAGATTAACATCTGGCTACTGGCTATTAGTCAGATAATGCTTAATTTAAATAATACTGCTTGTGCTTTAGCATATGCTGGTGGTTTTGCATTGGGTAATCTTCTGGGGATTGTAATCGAAGAAAGATTATCTGTAGGTTTAGTACTGCTAAGAATAATCACAAAACATGATTTTGAAAAATAAGTTGATTTTATAAAAAAAGAAAAATATGGGTTAACAATAGTTGATGGAGAAGGAATAAATGGAAAAGTAAAGATTATTTTTGCTGTTATTAGACGTAGAGATTTACAAGAGACTTTAAAATGCATTAAAGAGATACATCCACGTGCATTTTATACTGTTGAAGATGTTCGATCTGTTGGAGAAGCAATTCTTCCTAAAACTGAAAACAGAAGATTTGGTATTCTAAGAAAGGGTAAATAATCTAGATTTGAATTTATATTGAAATAAAATTATGTAGTCTCCTAATTGCTTGGATTTTGTCTTTATCAACAATTTTTGCTGATCCAATAATATTTTTCAAAAAATCTATTGATTCATCCATTGCTTTTCTATCCACAGGATAAGGTACTCCATCCTTGCCCCCTACTGTAAAACTATAATTCAAAGGATCTTCCCATGAAGGTTTTTCACCATATATTAGATCAGAAATCAATGCTAAAGCTCTAATTGTGTTTGGTCCAACTCCTTTAAGTGATATTAGTTCTTCATAGTTAGTGGGATGCACATCATATATTTCTTTCATTTTCTGCCAGTTTATAGATCGTGGCATATCAAGATGTTTAAGCTGTTGTTTGTTTTTTATGGGGTACAACCATTTATCTAGTGTTTGTTGATTTTCTGATTTAGTGAGTTCTGCCCAATCTCGTTTTAAATGCTGTGGATTATCATTAACTAAATCTAAAGAAATTTTTTGTGTATTTATGCTTTGTTTTGCAGTCATATCTAGTACTTTTTCTTCGCAATTATCTCCAACTACCGCACTGTGTGGCTCTAAAACAAAATTTTCAATACGATCTGATAGCCAATGATATCGACGAGCGTAATGATTTTCAGGGTTCATTCCCTGTTGGATTACCACCCATTTGCCTTTCTCAGTAAAGATGAAAACATGATGATAAAGGTTGTATCCATCCTGGATTGCAGTATTATCAACTTTTGCAGCCATGCGACTAGAATATTGTAACTCCTCAATTGCGGTTGTTGAGAGATTGAAGAGAACTGCCATTTTTTCGACTTCTTCTAGTATTTTTCTAGATGCTTTACCTTTACCACCAGTAATTGCTAAACCAAATTCTTGTGGAGTAATAGCTTCTTTTAATGCACCACATGTAACAGTAGTTGTTCCACTTGAATGGCAATCATATCCAAGTACACAGGAAAGCGCTTGAAACCAGAACGGATCGGAAATCCTCCGTAAAAATTCATCCTTGCCATATTCGTAAATAATAACCTCTACGATGCCTTTAGATAAAGCAACCATTCTTTTAAACAACCATCGTGGTGCCTTACCATAATGCAAAGGAAGATTAGCTATACCAGTTTTTGACATTTTAAACAGATTTTGATAGATTTGTTATCATATAACTTTTTTCTAAAGAGGTGAATAAAAGTATTTTAACAAAAAATTCTAGTAATAGTTTCAATGAACTCCCTTTTACATATATAAAGTAGAAAACACAATACTACTTTAGATTGACGCAAGCTATGGGGGACATGCCAGCCTCCAAAAAGCTGGCATTTCTGCCAATTATTAAGATTTAATATCCTGTTCCTTCCAATCCCATCCTCCTCTTTTTTCTTTTAGTAAATTTATGATAGTCTTTTTAATTAATTATAGCATATGTCTTATGTAAAATGAAAAGACAATTATCATCATTTGACATATATGCAATAGTTACGGAATTACAAGAAATAATTGGAAGTATCATTGATAAAATATATCAATTAAGCAAAAACGAGCTATTAATTAAAATAAAAAATATTCATAAAAAACAAAAAGAAAATATTTTTATCAGAAATGGCGAGCTAATTTGTATAACAAATAAAGATTTTGAAGCACCATTAAAACCAAGCGTTTTTGCAATGACATTGCGTAAATACTTACAAAATGGGAAAATAATAGAAATTACACAGCATGAATTTGATAGGATAATAAAATTTAAAATCAGCAGAAAGGAAGGAGATTATAGTCTTTATATTGAATTATTCTCATCTGGAAACATTGTGCTTGTAGATCCAAATAACAAAATAATATTACCATTTATTAAACAAATATGGGAGCACCGATCAATTAAAGGCAGGGAAGTATATATTCCTCCCCCATCTCAGATAAATCCTTTTAATTTAACAAAAGAAAAATTTAAAGAATTATTAAAAGAGAGTAATACAGATATTGTTAGAACACTTGCAGTAAATGTAAATTTAAGTGGGCAAATAGCTGAGGAAATATGTACCAGAGCAAATATTGACAAAAACATAAAAATCAAAGATTTAAACGAGGAAATCATCACAAAACTATATGATAATTTGGTAAAGTTTTTAAATTATTTTAAAGAAAAAAAAATTGAACCAGTTATTGTGAAAAAGAATTCAGAATTAATTGATATTACACCTATTAAATTTATAATTTACAATAATTTGGAATTTGAACACATCATTAGTTTAACAAGAGGCTTGGAAAAATTTATTGAAACAAAAAAAATTGAAAAAAAAACTGATGTTGAAACCCAGAAAATTATTGATAAGTTAAATAGACAACTTTTACAACAGAAAGAAGTCGTAAAAAAATTGGAATCTGAAATTAATTCTAAAAAATTTGAAGGAGATTTGATTTATCTTAATTATCAATTACTTGAAAAATTGTTAAAAGATATTAATGAAAACAAAATCTCAAATTTAAAAAATAATGAAATAGTAAAACATTTTGATCAGGCAAAAAATCTTTTAATTGTTAGTTTAAAAGATTTAAATGGTAGATCTTTTGATGTCAGGATTAATTATAAGAAATCTATTTCTGAAAATGCAGAAAAATCTTATGTTGAAGTTAAAAAACTAAAATCTAAACTTGATGGTGCACAAAAATCTATTTTAAAAACATTACAGCAGTTGGAACAATTAAATTTGAAAAAACAAAAACAAGAAAAATCCGAGGAAAAAATAAAACAAAAGGAAAAAATTTTTTGGTTTGAAAAATTTAGATGGTTTATTTCAAGTGATGGGAACATTGTAATATGTGGTAAAGACGCAAAAACAAATGAATTTTTAGTAAAAAAATATTTAAAAGAAGGCGATAGGTATGCCCATGCTGATGTTCAGGGAGCTTCCAGTGTTGTTATAAAAAATAAGGGTTTAAATGATGAACACATTGGTATTACTGAAAAAACCCTAGAGGAAGCATGCATTTTTGCTGCTGCTTATTCAAAAGCTTGGAAACAGTTTGCTGAGGCACAGGTATACTGGGTTTTACCTGAACAAGTTAGTAAAACTCCAGAAAGTGGTGAGTTTGTTCCAAAAGGTGCCTTTATTATTCGTGGAAAACGTAATTATTACAGATGTAAACTTGAGCTTGCAGTAGGTAAGATTGAATTAGAAGGTTATGTTAAGGTCATGGCAGGACCAGTTAGATCAGTTGAAAGACTTTCTAAAAAATATGCTGTTATTGTGCCTGGTCATAATGAAAAAATCGAAATTGCGCGTTTACTTTCAAAAGTATTTGGAGTTAATATGGAGGAGGTTGACAAGGTTCTTCCCCCAGGTCCTATAAACATTGTTAAAACAGTTGGTTTTGAATTAAAAAAGTGATTTATCATGCAAGTTGTCTTTAAAGATTTAAAACATGGGGAGATTGCCGTAATTCCTGAAAATATTGATGATATATGGCATCTTTACAATATCATTGAAAAAGGTGATTTAGTAAAAGCTGTTACTTTTAGAACCGATGAGCAAAAATCTGATAAGATAAGATCAAAAAAACCTGAAAAAAAACCAATGCTTCTTGGAATCAGAGTTACAGAAGTAAAATTTCATGAGTTTTCTGATAGACTTAGAATTCATGGAAAAATAGAGGAAGGACCTCAAAATCTTGGATCATTTCATACATTAAATGTTGATGCTGATCAAATGGAAAAGATAACAATTATAAAAGAAAAATGGAAGGATCATCATTTGCAGAGAATAGAAGAAGCTGTTAAAATGCGTTTTGAACCATTACTAATTTTTGTTTCTCTTGATGAAGATGATGCAACCATTGCTGTTCTTAGACAAAGTGGTTTACAGTTTGTAGCAGAAATTTATTCAAAGCGTTCAGGTAAAATGTTTGAAAGTGTTGATACAGAAAAAGAATATTTTGGTGAAATAATTTCTGTTTTAAAAAAAAATAAAACAAGTGACGCTACTTTAGTGATTTTAGGACCTGGTTTTACAAAGGATCATTTAATAGAATATGGTAAAGAAAAAGAGCCTCAACTGTTTGAAAAATATGTGGTTTTTGGTACTAGTTACTCTGGTATAAATGGTATTCAAGAAGCAATAAAGTTGGGAATTGTTAATCAAATAACCAAGCAAAACAGAGTTGCATTTGAAACAAATCTTATCGAGAAACTTTTTGAGGAAATAAAAAAAGATGGTTTAGCAACATATGGTTTAAATGAGGTTAAATATGCATTGCTCAACGGTGCTGTAGAAAGATTACTTATTTCAGATACTTTAACTAGACAGGAAAAAGGAGAGGAGCTTTTGCAACTAGCCAAGCAAAACAATAGCAAGTTTACAATAATTAACACAATGCACGAGGCTGGTAAAAAAATAGAAGGTTTAGGTGGTGTTGCCGCTTTTCTTAGATACAAAATTCAATAAAATAATTATTTAAAACCGGTTTTAGTTAAATGTGAGAAAATATTTCCATCATCATTATTTCCACCAGTTGGTGGGATTTTGTCTTCTACTTCTTCATAGTTGAAATCATAGTATTCATATGTGATTATTAAATTAAATGTATTTCCCTTGTCTCTAAAAAAGTTTAACAGTTTAAGTGGTCTGAAGGTTAATAGTTTTTCACCTGTTACAACTTTTACACTTAAGTTAAATGTTGCTGTGTTTTTTCCAGAATATTTTTCTTTTATGTATTCTGTTGGATCAAAATTTTCTTCTTCTGTTTCATAAGTTTCATCTACTGGAGAATTATAAATAATAAAATCTCCAATAGATTCATCTGCTTTTTTTGTGCTTCTATGGGTTATTTCTTGACCTAAGTAACTTACTGTTACTGTTAATTTATCTTCACCTTTTCTAAATAAAATACCTTTTGTATAATCATCTTTCCAGTTTATCCAAAAATTTACAGATGTTAAAACTTTGCCTTCACCTAATTCTATAATAATATCGTTTAAATATTCTTGTTTTTTTGATGCAAAATCAGTAAAGGTCATGTTTTCTTCTTTTGATACCCAACTAAATGTATATTTTTTTTCTTTTTTTATTTCTGGAATTTTTTCTTCTGGCGAGCTATACATAAAAATTGCAATTCCAGCAATTATCAAAATTATTACACCGATTATTGCTATAAATTTATCACTTTTTTTTAAAGCCATAAATTCACCTGTCTTTATTATATATTAACTAATATTTTAATATAAATATAAGTATATTCTCCCCTTTATTAAGTTTTTCCTATTTTTATTATTTTTTTATATTAATATATATTAATATTTATTTTATTATTATTTATTCAATACAATGGGTAAAACATAACCACACTTTGAACATTTGCCATTTTTAAAACCGATCAAACTAATGGAATAACCAATTCTTCTAATGCACAAATTCCCGCAATTTGGACAAAATGTATTTTCATAATCACCATGAATAACATTTCCTAAATATGTATATAAAATCCCTGTTTCCTTGGCAATATTATAAATTCTTTGAAGGGTTCTAATAGGAGTCATTGGTAAATTAATCATTTTGTAATCTGGATGAAACCTGGAAAAATGAACAGGTGTTTTTTTATCTAATTTTTCAACAACCCATTTACAAAAAGCCTTAATTTCATCCAATGAATCATTTAAAGTTGGTATCACCAAGTATGTTAATTCTACATGAATACCAAGTTCCTTTGCCAACTCACATGTTCTAAGAACAGGCTCTAAACGGGCTTTACAAATTTTTTTATAAAAATCATCATTAAAAGCCTTAACATCAATATTCATTGCATCCAAATAACTTGAAATCTCCTTCAAAGGCTCTTCTGAAATATACCCATTTGTAACATAACAAGTATACAAACCAGCTTTTTTTACAAGTTTAGCAGAGTCAAAGCAAAACTCATGCCAGATTGTTGGTTCATTATAAGTATAAGAAACACCTTGACAATAATATTCCTCAGAAAGTTCAACCACATTCTCTGGTGTAATTTCCTTTAAATAATAAGAATCTGGATCAGCTGTTGAAATAGTATAATTTTGACAATGACTGCATTTAAAATTACAACCAACGGTTCCCATAGAAAAAGCATATGTTCCAGGATGAAAATGATACAGGGGTTTTTTTTCAATAGGATCTGCTGCAGTAGATGAGGTTAAGCCATAAATTAATGTAAATAGTCTACCCTGTTCATTTTTTCTAACACCACATACCCCAACTTTATTATCATCAATTTTACAATTATGCGAACAAAGAGTACACTGAATTTTTTTATCGTTAATTTTTTTCCAAAAACTTGCCTCTTTTTTCATTGTTAATATTTCAAATACCAAAATGAGGTATATAATATTATTTACTAAGTACTAGTCCTTTTATATTTCTAATACCTCTGTTTGGATATTGATCATTTATCTGTGGTTCCATTTTACTATAATCATCAAGGGCTTTATCTGTTCTTAATTTGAAACAAGCGTAATAAAACGCTTCTTCAACAGAAACCTTACCATCTTTAAAAAATTTAAGAATTGTTGGTCTACCCCTGTGTAGAATACCACGTTTAAAACCGTCAGCTTCGCCAGATGAAAGTCCATAAAACCACAATTGCGAAAACAAAGGACCACTTTTAACACTAGTATAACCTGGTCTGAATTTACTGGTAGCAGTTATCACGACTCTGCCAGGACGAGGTAATTTAGATTTAAGAAGGAAAAATTCCCTAAAACCAAATATTGTTTTATCTGCAAAACCTCCACTAAAACAAGCATCAATAACAATGCAAACCCTTCGTGATTTTAAACTACTTAAAAGATTTCCAAATTCTATATCAGAAATTGTATCATCCCACAAAAATATCTCACTTTTTTCAAGTATTTTACCACCTGTTAATGTATTGTTCAAATTACCAGAACCATGACCAGCCATCCAGATAAAAACCTCACTATCATCAAAATTGTTTGCTTCATTAATAACATAGTCGATGGTTGATTCAAAAATTTTTTTTACAGCACCAGCATAAGTTATGTTATACTTATGCTTTCTTTCCTGTAATGTCATTAAGGGTTCACCAAAACCATTATCTTTTCTTACCCATCCATCATCAAAAAGAATGAAAATGTTTTTAGTTGAATAACTCATTTTCTCAATAAAAAACAAAGCCATTTCCTCAGCCAGATTCAGTGCGCCATTTCCCAACTTGCTTTCATTGTCTTTTGGGAAATTAGAAGCTGAAATAAAAACAGCCCATTTATGAGATTCATATTCTTTTGTTTCTGGGTTTTCAATCTTAATTTTTATTTCATCATAATCTGAATAATCAATACCATCCCAGGATCTGGCATTTATTGTGTATACTCCGTCTTTTATTTTATAAACATCCCAGGTATAAATCCATTTTGTTGTACCGTTACATTCTACCCATTGGTTATTAATCAATATCTCAACTTTTACTAATGTATCATTACCATCAGGATCAGAAGCAGATCCACTTATAATAACGATCTTTGAAACAATTGAATTATCATAAGGGTAATCAATACTGACAATTGGTTTTTGATTTGCAGTATTATCTTCTATTTTAATATATCCAAAAAAAAGTGAAAGTATAACTGAAACAATTATTATGATAGCAACTATTGTAATTATCTTTTTAGACATGGGCATTATATTATTTATCTTATATTATTTAAATGTTTTATTTAACAACTCTTATCTAATATCTTTTATAATTAAATAACAAATATTATGTTTAAATTCAATAAATTTATTCAAAAAGTTTATCATAACAATTTTGTTCATATTTATGGAAATAGGGTGATATGTTGAAAAAAATGACTTATGCTGAAAGCGGTGTTGATATTTTCAAAGCTGAAAAAGCAATAGAAGGATTACTTACAAGTATTAAATATAAAAGGAAAGGCATTGGTAAACCCTTAGGTGGACATTATGCAGGTATGATAGAATTT
>JBNVCE010000043.1:8514-12056 GCA_050410885.1 Thermoplasmatota archaeon
AATTTGGAAGATATGCTCTTGTTTTGTGTACAGATGGTGTTGGAACCAAGGTTATGATTGCATCTGAGCTTAAAAAATGGGACACAATTGGTATTGATTGTATTGCAATGAATGTTAATGATGCAATATGTGTTGGTGCTGAACCACTTGCTTTTGTAGATTATTTAGCAATAGAAGATCCAAAACCTGAGATAACAAAAGAAATAGGCAAAGGACTTGAAAAAGGGGCAAAACTATCAAATATATCAATTATAAGTGGTGAAACCGCATCATTACCCGAACTAATTAATGGTTTTGATCTAGCAGGAACTTGTTTAGCTTATGTTAAAAAAGATAAGATAGTTATTGGAAATAAGATAAAACCAGGTGACATTATCATTGGATTAAGTAGCAGTGGTGTACATTCAAATGGTTATACACTTGTAAGGAAAATAATAAAAAACTCAGGTTTTTCCTATAATGATTATTTTCCAGATGGATTTTACCCAGGAAAGACCATTGGTGAAATACTGCTTACACCAACAAGAATTTATGTTAAAGAAATTTTAGAATTACTAAAAAAAGTTGATGTTCATGGTATTGCACATATCACAGGCTCAGGTCTTTGGAATCTACCAAGACTAAATGAGAATGTAAAATATGTAATTGATGACCCACTTGAGCCGCAGCCAATTTTTAAATTCCTACTAAAATACGGAAATGTCGATGACAGGGAAATGTATCAAACCTTTAACATGGGTATGGGACTAGCTGTTATTTTATCTGAAAAAGATGTTGAAAAATCAATAAAAATTATTAAAAAATATTCAAAATCTAAGGTAAAAATTGTTGGAAAAATAGAAAAAGGATCAGGGGTTGAATTTAAAAAACTAAGACTAAAATATGTTGATTAATTCATTTAAAAAAATATTATTAAAATGAAACCAATAATAATTGAAACTATTATAAATCCAACAATAACAAGAAATTTTTTCTTTTCTTCTTTATTAAGCCCTTGCATAGGAAAGTATCCTTGTTTTTGTTTGTATTCTGATTTTGAAACATTGAAATATAATCTTCTATCAAAATCATCAGGAATTTTTTTTTCAAATTTAGCTCCACAAAACATACATAATCTAGATTCAATTGGTATTTCATAGGAACATTTTGGACATGGTGCAACAAGCGCTGGTTTAATAATACCTTTACTTACGTTTTGATAAACATTTCGGTAAATTTTGAAAAATAACAGATAAGCAATCAATGCTGTAATGTTAATAGTTAAGGTGCCTAAAATAAGAAGTAAATATGCAAGTCTTAGGTTTCTTATTTGTTTTTTTGTTGCTAATTTTTTAACAAAAAGAATTAAGGAAAAACCAAGAAGAATATGAGAATTTACCGACAGTACTACAACGAAAAAAAATTGTAAAAAAACTGATGAAGAAAAACCACATGAAGCTGCAGCAATAAAAGCTGTTCCTCCTGTAAAACCCTCAGCTATTGTTAAATTTATAAAATATAATATCATGTAAATAATAAGTAGTGATGTTGCTAAAATCACGTTTGATTCATGTGGGTCACTAAACTCTAGCCTTCCATTAATCATGTGTTTAAGGCCAATAACCAGAAACATGAAAACTAAAATAAACAAAAAAATAATCGCTATAACAAAGAAAAGCTTGGATGCTGAAAGAGATAATAAATTTTCTTGATTAAATGAAAGAATAGTTGAGAAAAGCAGTAAACATAAAATTATACTAAAATGTAAAATAAGATATCTACTAATATATTTTAAACCAGTTTCTGTTAAAGATCTTGACTCGCTAATGCCCATCCTATTTTTCTCCATTTTAATATAATAATGGTTAAAAACATATCCATTTCAGATTAAATAATTTATTGAAATTTTTTTGTATATAAAAATGATTATAAGAATTAAAAATATTATTTAAAAAAAGAAAGTAAAGTAAACATACTAATTAAAATTATTTGATGCAGAAAATAAATAATAAGAGAATGACGCCCCAAAAAAGTAGTTATGTTGATTATTTTAAAATGTGTTTTATCTTTTAATGTAAATGTTCTTAAACCGTTTTCATAAAAAATATTACCTAATGAAATGCCTATAAGAATTACACCAAACCATGGAAGAAGCGGAAAATAATCAATTGTATAAAAATTATGTGGAGTAAAACCTAGCCAAAGTAGCCATGGAAAATCAAATGTTAATGTTTTAAGAAAAATCCCGACTGTAATAATTAAAAGCCCTAAAATAAAAGGTTGAATAATGTAGCGTATAAATGGATAAGCAAGTATTATTGAAATTCCAATGCAATGAAGAACGCCAAATATTATAAATCCATTTTGCAAGTACAGCCAACTAACAAGTGTTATTAAAAGACCTAAACAAAAAATAAAAAAACCTCTTTTAAGAAATTTCCAGAATAATTTCTTTTTTGTCAATATTTTTTTTGCTTTTGAATAACTTAATGTCATTGATATGCCAACAAGAACTAAAAAAAGACTTGCAGTGAAATACACATGAACATAAAAAAAGTTATTGTGAAGGTTAATAGAAATATGTTGAAAATAGTTTAAATCATAAAGAACATGAAAAATTATCATCATTATTACTGCAATACCTCTTAGAGCATCTATTTCCCATAACCTTGTATTTTTCATTGATTCCATTAAAAAATACTGAGAAAAAATTAACTTATAAAT
The DNA here is from genome assembly GCA_050410885.1 of Thermoplasmatota archaeon. Lineage (GTDB taxonomy): Archaea > Thermoplasmatota > E2 > DHVEG-1 > DHVEG-1 > JBNVCE01. The sequence continues at coordinate 11,218 of JBNVCE010000043.1, forward strand.
GTGATGAAAAAAAGTAGCGGGGAATGGATTTGAACCATTGATCTACGGGTTATGGGCCCGTCGGGATCTCCTGACTACCCCACCCTTATAGGTACCACCATTTTTGGTAAATACTCGCTATGATGGGTAGTTTTTCCCCGCAGTATATTTTTAACTATCTTTTGGGAATAATGTTTCTTATACTTAAATCTAATACTTGTTTTTTATGTAAATTTAAAAAATACTAACTTTTTTAAATAATAAAAAAATATTGTAATAACTATTGTAAGAAAAAAATATAAACTAAATATGAAATAAACAATTAAAAGGTTATCTTAATATGGATATGAAAACACATCTTGTTAAAAAAGTGGCAAGGGAAACCAGGGTTTGTACAAATTGTAATAACAAAATAAACCCTGGAGAGATTTATCATCATGAAGAAGGTGTAACAGCTCATCTTCATTCACTAATTGCACGCCAATTTTGTAATAATTGTTACACAAAATATGGTGAGATAATTCTTCTTTCTAAAAAATAAATAAAAACAGTTAACTCATAAATATTTTTTCAAAAAGATTTTTCATGTACATTTGTATTATATCAATTAAAGCAGGGGTGCCCCAGCTTGGTTAAGGGGCAGGGCTTAGGTGTGCCTATTAAGGTTTTTATTTAAACCTTTGCACTAGGAAACCCTGTGACGTAGGTCATCGAGAGTTCAAATCTCTCCCCCTGCATCTTTTATTTAAACTGTTTAACATAAAAAATGAATTAAAAAAAATAAGATGAATTAATCTAATTTTCTGGCTTCATCCCGAAATAAATAATTAAAGAAAAAAAAAACATTCATTTTTTTACTA
>JBNVCE010000044.1:0-11905 GCA_050410885.1 Thermoplasmatota archaeon
TTTGAAACTCATAAAAAACTTGGTGCGCATTTCACTGAGTTTGCTGGTTTTGAAATGCCTCTATATTTTTCGTCTATAAAAGATGAGCATTTAACAGTAAGAAAATCAGTTGGTCTTTTTGATGTTTCTCATATGAGTAACGTATGGATTACTGGTAAAGACGCAATGAAACTTCTTAGTTTATGCACGGTTGCTGATATACCAAAATATCTAGAAAATCAAAGTCAATATACTGTTATTCTTAAAGAGGATGGCACAATTATTGATGATACTATTTTTATGAATCTTGGTAATAAATACATGATAATCCCTAATGCTGGAATGTCAACTATTGTTACAAAATGGCTCAATGATAAAGCAAAAGAGTTTAAATTAAATGCAAAAGCAGAGGATGTTTCAAGGGATTTTGTAATTCTTGCTGTGCAAGGACCTAAATCACGTGATACATTGCAAAAATTAACAAAAATTGATATGAATAATGTAAAATTTTTTGGTTGCCAATATGGTGAAATTGCTGGTGTGGAATGTATTATTTCTCATACTGGTTATACAGGAGAACTTGGTTTTGAACTGCAGATTACCCCTACAAAAAAAGCTGAAATTGTTTTTAATAAAATACTTGATGCTGGTTCAGAGTTTAGTATTAAACCAATTGGTCTTGGCGCACGTGATACCCTTAGACTTGAAAAATGTTTTATACTTGCTGGTAACGAGTTTGAAGGTGGTAGAACCCCACTTGAGGCTACTTTATCCTGGTTGATTCATTGGGATCACGAGTTTATCGGTAAAGAAGCACTTTTAAAACAAAAAGAAAAAGGAGACTACGATAGATTAACCTGTTTAGAATGCATTGATAAAGGAATACCTAGACATGGTTGTGAAATCCAAAAAGATGGTAAGCCAGTAGGTATTGTTACAAGTGGAACATTGTCCCCATGTTTAAACAAGGGAATAGCAATGGGATATGTGCGCCATGATTTACGAGAACCAGGAAGCGAGTTGGATATAATGGTTAGAGACAAAACTGTGAAAGCAAAGGTTGTAAAACCACCCTTTGTTCCAAAGGATTGGGCTTTGAAGAATATCTAGTCTATTAATAAATTTTTATTAAAATAATAAAAATATAACTTTTGTTAATTAAAAAATAAAACTTCAAACATTATATATATTAATATAAGATAAAAGAAACATTTAAATATTAAAAATAAGATTTAGATGTATAACTTATTGGTGGGAGGAAAAATGAAACGAAAAATAATTAAAATATGTATATTTTTTGTACTGGTATGCATTATAGGATCGATAAGCAATCTTTCAGCTGAAGAGATTAACGGAGCAACACCGCCTCTTGTTATAATTGATTGTGGAAATATCTATATAGATACTGAGCAAGATCCAGACCTTTGTATTTGTGTACCAGAAGATCATTATAATATTAATGTTGGAGAAGGTGGTATAGTTCAAGTAGAAGTAGACTTTGAAATTGATTGCACCAGTTGGGATGATCATGGATATGTTAAAATTTGGTTTGTAGAATGGCCTTCAATTAATGATTCTAGGGAATCCGGAGAACATGCTTCAGGTAAATTGACTATTAGTCAAGTCATTCCAGCAAATACAGAATTTAATGTTGGATTGTATGCGAAGATATGGTACGATTGGGGTGGTCAGGGAAGTGAATGTATTGATTACGGCCATTGTTCAACAGCACCAATTCCAAATCATCCACCCAATAAACCAAGCAGACCATCGGGTCCCACATCTGTTAAAAAAGATGTCATTTATACATGGTCATCATCATCAACTGATCCAGATGGAGACAATATTTATATGATATTTTATTGGGGGGATGGAACAGACAGCGGCTGGCTTGGTCCATACGCTTCAGGACAAATAGTATATGCTGAACATAGTTATGCCGAAGTGGGTTTTTACGAAATACGAACTCAAGCAAAAGATATACCTTATGATGAATCTAGCCTCATTTCAGACCCGTTAGCGATTACTTGTAAAAAAGCAACACATGAGTGAGCAACAAAATCTAGATACGTTTAGCGTAGCCAGAGAAATATATTTTATAACTCTTTAAATAAGTGGTTTCTCTTGACCACTTATATTTTTATTTTTTCGCATCTTAGGTTTTGGTATAGTTTTTTTGATTCTTTCCTACCAACATGTAACTAGTTTTTTCTGCATATTTGATGAGATGTTTTCTCTATAATATATGTTATAGATGAAATGAAACAAATTCCAATGAATAAGAGAATGATTCCTACTGACAAACCTTTTTATTCAGCTAGCTATAATTTATACTTTAATACTATATGGTTCATGTGCTGGATGCAGGTCGAAGTTTACCCAAGGGATAATCATTTCTCCTAATTTTCCTTTGATTAGTTTTGGACCTAAACCAATCCAGTCGGTCCAATAATTTCCATTCCAATTAGTAAATAATGAGAATTGTATAAAAAAAGCGTTGCATATATTCCCGATGAAATTATTTTTAATAACTTTGTTGGCTTTTGATCTTAAGAGGCATAAACCATATTTATTATTAGCTTCAATAACATTATTATTAACTAAGACGCCATGGATGCAATCCTGGATAAGTATTCCCGAATTCAAAAACTCGCCGATACCATTTTTATAGATATGATTGTTATATATTATGGTATTACTTTTCGAAACAAAAATTCCAAAAATCGTATTTTCAAAGATGTTATTGTGATAAATTTCAATATTGTATGCATTATCTGCTATCCATAAACCTGCCCATTCATTATTAGAAATTGAGCAATTTGAAACAGTGATATTTGTACTAGTTCCAAGATTATAATCTCTTCCTATATTAATTCCACCAGAATAAACACCACCATTATAATTTATTTTACAATTATTAATATTAACATACGAAGAAGAATCGATAAGAATACTGTTACTTGTATTATTATGAATATAACAACATAATATATTACTGGTATAGGTGCTTAATAATCGTATACCACATCTATTATTTCTTATTATACAATTTGAAATATTTATATTAGTAAGCCAAGGGGGATCATTAGGTTGCCACGATTTTTTTTCTATCACTAAAACACCTGTTTTTCCCACTTCAGTTGAACTATTTAATATTGTAAAACCACTAACATTTACAAATGATGCTCTTATCCATATGGTGTCATCAATTTTTTCCCCATCTATAATCGTTGTATTTCTATCCTCTCCAACAAGATTAATGGATGTATTAATTATGAGATTCTCAAAATATGGCGAGGAATAAGCAAAAACAAATATGGTATCACCATCAGATGAATCATTAATCGCAGCTTGAATACTACTATAGTTTCCAGGGCCATTGCCACCCACGTATAAAATATTCCCATTATTCAAGGATTTTAATTCTTTAGCAATATTCACATTAAAAGCAGAAGTCACCCTAATATTAACAAATAAAATAACAATACCAAAAGCAAGTGTTTTTAGGAACAACTCCTTTTTCATTTTTCCTCCCTTTAATAATATTAACAAATACTAGGTATATAAATTATTTTATCTTAAAAATAGATTTTTAAAATTCTATATAAATCATAAATTAAGGAATGTTAATACTGGTTCTATTGATATTTGTAATTATTTATTGATGCAGATAGATTATCTTATGAGTGAGGAATAGGTGTTAAATGTTAATGTGGCTAATGAAACAATTGCAGGGTTATTACGGTTAATAGTCAGTTGGCTATAGATATAGTTTTTAATTGTTTAGTTAGTATTGATGATTTAAAACATATTAGAGGTATTTATCGAGTTTATTCTGTTTTTCGTGGTTCTTATGGTAAAATTTTGGTTTGTTATAATGATTCTTTCTTGAAAGCATGTTTTAATTTTATTTTGGAATAAATTAATCTAAAGAAAACAAATTAAGGGACATAATATTGTCTAAATTTAGGAGTAGGATTATTTAAAAATATTTTTAACTTGATGCTAATTCAGTATAATTAGAAAATATTTAAAATAGTAATAGGAATACCAGGTTTTGATTATTATGGGAGAAGAAGTAAGAAACAATTTAAAATATACTGAAACACATGAATGGTTGAAATTATCAGGTGAAAATGCAAAAATCGGAATTACAGATCATGCGCAGTCACAGTTAACAGATATTGTTTTTGTTGAACTACCAAAAATTGGAAAAGAAGTAAAAAAAGGTGAAGAGCTTTGTGTTGTGGAATCTGTAAAATCTGTTTCTGAGATCTATGCTCCTGTTTCAGGTAAAGTTGTAAATATAAACAAAAAACTTGAAGATGCTCCTGAAATTATTAACAAAAGTCCATATGATGATGGATGGCTTGTTGAAATAAAAATTAAAGATAAAACAGAAATAGATTCATTACTTGATGCAGAGTCTTACAAGAAAATAATCTAATTATCCTCTATTTTATTTGGAAAAATTTTTTCAAATAAATTTTCCGAAATATTATTATATTGTTTATTGTATTTAGTTTTTAGGCGGAGTGATGGGATTGCAAGTAACTTCAATTTAAGTTTTTTTTAAAAAAGCGGTGTTTAACACCTCCGCCGCCTCCCCCATTAATTCTTATAAGAATCATTAATTTTAATAATGTTAATTTGTTTTACAGGATTGATTTAATGAAACTATTACTCATACATAGTGATTATATAGAATACGAGGTTAAAGATAAAGCAATTAAAACTCCTGAAGAAACAAAAATAAAAAGTGACAGATTTGAGGAGACTTTAACTGCTTTTACAGCTGTTGAAAAAATTGATGAAAAATCTCCTTCTCAAGCAGTTGCACAGGCGGTTTCTGAAATTGAAAAAACAGCTAAACAGGTAAAAACAAAAAACATAATGCTTTATCCGTATGCTCATTTATCGTCAGATCTTGCAAGCCCAAAAAAGGCTCAAGAGATTTTAATTGAGATTGAACATGGATTGAAAAATAAAAATTTTAATGTTAAAAGAGCACCTTTTGGCTGGTACAAAGCATTTAAAATATCATGCAAAGGACATCCATTATCAGAATTATCAAGAGAAATTATTCCAGTGGGTGAAGAAACAGAGTCATTGAAAAAGGAAAGAAAACTAAGTTCTTACTGGTATATTTTAACAGAAGATGGGACATTGTATGATGTTGGTAGTTTTGATTTTAAAAATCATGAAAATCTAAAAAAGTTTGCTTTTTATGAAAAGGATAAAACAAGAGCTGTAAAAGGAGAACCGCCTCATGTTAAACTCATGCAAAAATTAGAGCTTGCTGATTATGAACCTGCATCAGATGGCGGTAACATGAGGTTTTACCCAAAGGGTAGATTCATTAAAAAATTAATTGAAGAATATGTAACCCAAAGGGTTATTGAATATGGTGGTTTGGAAGTTGAAACACCGATTATGTATGATATGGATCATCCAACACTTTCAAAATATTTACAAAGATTTCCTGCAAGGCAGTATCAGATTGAAAGTGATAAAAGGAATTTTTTCTTAAGATTTGCTGCATGTTTTGGGCAGTTTCTAATGGCTCATGATGCAACAATTAGTTACAAAGATTTACCACTTAAAATTTATGAACTAACAAGGTACTCATTTAGACGTGAACAATCAGGGGAATTAACCGGTTTAAGAAGATTAAGAGCATTTACTATGCCAGATGTGCATGCCTTAGTTTCTGACTTGCATATGGCAATGGATGAATTCAAGATTAGATATGATTTAAGTCTTTCAGTTTTGAAAAATCTAGGAATTGAAAAAGACGATATTGAAATAGCTTTGAGAACAACAAAAGATTTTTATGAAAAAAATAAAGATTTTATTTTAGAATTAGTTAAAAAACTTGGAAAACCTGTTTTAGTTGAAATGTGGGATGAAAGGATATTTTACTTTGTTTTAAAATACGAGTTTAACTTTGTTGATGCATCAGATAAAGCATCAGCATTAAGCACAGATCAAATTGATATAGAAAATGGTGAAAGATACGATATCAGGTTCACTGATAAAGATGGTGTAACAAAACATCCTTTGATTCTTCATTGCAGCCCTTCAGGTGCTATTGAAAGAGTAATTTATGCATTACTTGAAAAAGAAGCAATAAAAATGGGTAAAGGTAGTAAACCAATGCTTCCATTCTGGCTTTCACCAACCCAAATCAGATTTATTCCTGTTAATAATGATTTTGTAAAAATATGTGAAAACTTCATAGATGAATTTAATAAAAAATCACCAGTTATTCATATCAGATCAGATATTGATGATAGAGAAGAAAGTGTTAGTCGTAAAATACGTGATGCAGAGCAGGAATGGGTACCAATAATTATTGTTGTTGGTGAAAAAGAAAGTAAGACTAAAACTTTTACTCCAAGATTTAGAAACAAAACAATAGGTGATGAAAATTATCAATACTCAATTGATGAACTTTATAAATTAATTCTTGGAATTATTTCAGATTACCCGCAGCATAAACTACCGTTATCTATTTATCTTTCAAAAAGACCAAAATTCAAATAAAAAAATTAATGGAAGAAAAATCTCTTATGATTGAAAGAAAAAAGATTCAAAAATTAGTAGATTCTTATGATGAAAAAAATATAACAATAGGTGTTTTAGGAGGTCATTCGGCTCTTGATGTTTGCCGTGGTGCAAAAAAATATGGTTTTAAGACCATTGCTGTTTGTCAAAAAGGAAGAGAAAAAACATATACAAAATATTACAAAACCCGTGAAGATGGCAGGGGTTGTATTGATGAAACAATTGTTCTTAATAAATTTTCAGACATTATAAAAGAAAAAGTCCAAAAGGAATTAAGAAACAAAAATACGATATTTATTCATAACAGATATTTCTGGGTTTATTTTGATTTCAAGGACATTGAAAACAATTTCTTTGTTCCTATTTTTGGCTCACGTGGTATGCTTAAACTTGAAGAGCGAGATGTGCCAAAAAACCAGTATTATCTTTTAGAAAAAGCAGGTATACGTTTTCCAAAAATTTTCAAATCGCCAAAAGAAATTGACAGACTTGTTATAGTAAAGGTTAGTGAAGCAATTCGTGGTTATGAACGAGCATTTTTTTATTCTACTTCTTTTGAGGATTATAAAAACAAATCAAAAGAATTGTTAAATAAAAAAATAATAACAAAAGAAGCACTTGGTAAAGCTGTTATTGAGGAGTACGTAATAGGTGCGCAAATTAATTTTAATTATTTTTACTCTGTTCTTGATGATGAACTAGAACTCATGGGAACTGATACAAGAAGACAGACTAATTTAGATGGATTAATCAGAATACCTGCTGATGAGCAACTTGAGGTTCTTAAATATGTTAAACCAAAAATAATTGAAACAGGTCATATCGCTGCAACAACAAAGGAATCAATTATTGAAAAAATATTTGAGCTTGGTGAAAAATTTGTTAAAACCACTCAAAAAGAATGTCCTCCAGGAATTATTGGTCCTTTTGCTTTGCAGGGAGCAATTGCTGCTGAAAAAGGAAAAGAAGAAATGGTTGTTTTTGATGTTTCAATGAGAATTCCTGGTAGTCCTTTAACCATGTTTACTCCTCAATCAGGTTATTTATATGGTGAATCAATTTCTTATGGTGAAAGAATAGCAATGGAGATTAAAAAAGCAATAGAAACCGGTAGACTTAAAGATATTGTTACTTAGTTTTTTTACAAATAATTATCCTTTTTTCTGTTACAATTTTATCCATTTTTATATCATGTTTTTCAATTGGAATATTTTTGATTACTTGAAATTCAAATGCTAAACCAATAAATTTTGATTTAGAATCTTTAAGTAGTTTATCATAAAATCCAATACCATGACCAATCCTGTTTCCCTTTTCATCAAAACCAACACCTGGTACAATGATTAAATCAATTTCATCAATTGAAGCTTCTTTTATTTTTTCTTTTCTTGGTTCAAGAATATTATATACTCCAGGGCTTAAATCATCCCATTTTTCTAACTTTGAAAGAATTAGTCTTTTATTTTTCTTGTCTGTGATTGGTACAATAACATTTTTTTTATTTGCAAGGCAGTCTTTGATCATTTCATGAGTATAAACCTCATTATCATATGAAACATAAAACAAAATATTCAAAGATTGTTTGAAATCTTTCATTTTAAAAAGTCTTTTTTTAATTTTATTACTTTTTTTTATAACCTCTTCTTTTGTTAGACTTTTTCTTAAACTAATTAATTCTTTTCTGATATTGTTTTTCATTTTTTTCATAAACTTATTTTTTCTTTTTAGATTTTATCTCTTTTGCTGGAATTCCACCATACATTTTTCCTTTTTTTAAAACCGAGGATTTTGTCACAACCGCACCAGCTGCAACTTTCACATCATCTTCAAGTATTGCCCCAGGCATGATAATGGCACCAGTACCAATTACGCAGTTGTTTCCGATTTTAACCCTGTCCATGTAAATTATATTTTTTTCATAATCATGTATATGACCATAAATAATTGCATATTCACCCATTGTTACATTGTCACCAAACTCTGTTAAACAAGGATCTTTAATCACTCCACCAACAAGAGTGTTTTCTCCAATTTTCATACCAAACATTCTATAGTATGTATTTTTTATTCCGCCTAATGGAAATATTTCAAGAATTTTTCTAATAGGAGTATAAAGTGCACAAACAACAATCCACTTAAAAGCCATTTTGTTTTTGTATGAATATTCATAAGTTCCTGGCTCGTATTTGATTTTAAATAAATGTATAATAAGTCCAGAAAATAGAAGCTGGTAAAATATTGTAACAACAAAAATAAAATAGATAAAAAATGGTAGTAAAAACAAATGCCATAACTGATTCATCGGTATAAGTAAAAAAAAGATTTTACTAAAAATTATTAATGGAAAAAGCCCAAGTGAAAAAACAAGAAAACAAATTATAGTAATTGCAATAAAACCTGTTACTTTTCCAGCAGAACTTTTTTTGTTCATTTAAATCACTATTGCATTGTACTCATCAAGTGCTTTGTTCATAATAGAAATATACTTTGAAACATTTTCATTTTTTAATTGTTTAATAGCATCAAATTGATAAGAGGTAGCGTTTTGGAAATGCTGCACGTTTTCACCGGTTAGATTCATACCTTGATACTTTTGATATTGATGAAATACATTCTTTGTAATTGCATAAGCCTCATCACCTGAAATAATATCAGTAAATATCATGCTTTCATTAAACATTCTTGTTTTACTTCCATTAGTAAAACCCTTTATATAATAGGGTTTTATGTTTTGATTATCAATCCAAAACCATCTTTCAATTCCTTTCATTTTTGGGAATATAAAATCATCCTGTGTACTATTTTCATCCTCAGGGTAACATATTCTTAATATTATTTGATTCTTAGGTTCATAAGGTGTTACTCCTTTATGAACCTCTGTTAAAATCCATCCATAACCAGGGCAATAATATTCTGTTGCATAATGCATTTCATACCAAAACGGGTAATTTCTATTAGCAAGTACAACACGTGCTGGAATATTATTTGCTCTAAACAAAGCACAACCAAGATGTGATCTACCAGGGCATTCACCATTTATTAACAATGTTGCGAATGCATCTTGAGATCTATACAGGCCAAGTTTGTACTGAGCTAAGAAAAAAAGGTATCTATGCCATCTGCAAAATTTAGCTATTCTAAAAGCTAGTTTTAATAAATTGTTAGTTAACATTTTAAGCTGCCTTGCCCTGAGTTTTATGAAAATATTTTTTTTCTGAACAACCTTTGTTGATGAAAGCCATTTTATTGTTTCTTGTGGAAGCTCATCAATCTTTGGAATTTTCACAAATTTTGGAAAATCAGAATAATCATAATTTTTTACCAAAACCCAGTAATTAAAATGAATCAGCACACGGGAATTTTTTTCCATTGCTCCTATAGAAAAATTTACTATTTTATTTGGCTCATTTGTATCATTTTCTATAGTGTAATTCAATATTTCAGCTGTTGTATCATTAACAATCTCCATTATTATTGGAACTTGATAACCATATTCTGGTGGAAAAGAATATCTGATATTGAATGAATTAACATTTTCAATTGCATCAATATATAAATAGTGTTCTGCCCGCAGTAAATCAAGCTCTGTTTCTTCTGAGTTAAAAAAATTTTTTTCTTTAAAATCATCTACTTTTGTACTATCAATTATTGGAGTTAAAGCAAATAATAAAAAAATGTTTATCACAATTATTACAAGGATTTTTTTTAATTTGTCATTCATTAAACCATCTCTATTTTTATATATTGATTATTATACTCTATTATATTTAAAATTTTTTATATTTAGATAAAAATCTAAAATTTGACTTTTTTAGTTTTTTCAAGATAAAAATAATTAAATTTTATTAAAAAAAAGATTTAGGGTTTAATATTAAAACCCCATTAAATATTTTAATAATGGTAATGCATTTGATAGTCTATCTAGTAATTGTTGTATAAAAATGCTGGATTGGAATTTTACTTTAGGAGTTTTTAGATAAACATTTATTTCACAGAAATCAGTTGGGTTATCAGAGTTAATAATTTTTACTTTACCTGTAAATTCTTTCTTTTTATCTGGTGGTGTAACAACTGATACTTCTACTGTTACCCAATTGCCATCTGCCAAACCTGTTCCAGAACTTGGTGTGAATGTCCAATTACCCCATGCAGGACAAGATTCTATTTCCCAGTTTAATAGTGAACCTGCTTCACCAATATTTCCAACTTGGAATTCACCTGTTACAGTTGAACCTGCTTTAACCCTATCCCAATTTAAAGATCCATTGCAATCTAAATCTGGAGCTGGTGGACTGATTTCAGATATAAAGTATCCTCCGAGTTGATCACCTGGAACAGGGGTGTCACATTGTTGTATTCCAAAAAGAATACCAGCACTTGTATTCCATGCTGTAGTGAATCCAAGGCCACATGCTTTATTAGTAGCTCCACCGGGCTTTACTGGTTCAAATGAAACACCAGTAAATGTACCGGTTTTTGGATCAAATTGTTCAAATATACATTGTGGTTCTGGATTTCCAAAAACTGAGCACCATAAATATGGTCCACCTACTGAAACATCATCCCAAGCAAGACCGTAAATGATTTTTGTATTTGTATAATTATTAATAATATTCCCATCCATGTCAATTTCTATTAAATTATTATTGTTCCATCTATCAGTTACCCATAGATTATCAGATACTGGATCATATGCTAATCCACTAGGCCATTTAACAGGTGCAGGTATTGTATCAACAATAGTTCCATCATCAGTAAACACATCAATGGTCCAGCTATTATCTGTACCACCATAGAAATACTCTCCATCCCAAGCAAGATCTATCCAGCCCCAATCTGTTGTTCCAGGTTGATCAAAACTATCAACATAGCTTCCATTAAAATCAAAAATGTAGACTTTATTTGGAGTATTACCGCTATTACCACCTGTTATAAAGAAATTAACGCCATTACATTCACAACCAACAATTTGGAAATCACCAGTTTGATTTTCTATACCCCACATAAATTCTAGATCACCAAGACCTCTAAAATCAGTGGTTTTTATTGGTTCTGTATTCTTTACAGCGTCTGATAAAACTTCTTTTTTTTCAACAATCTGGCTTGATACATTTATAGACATCAAAATAAAAAATGATATCAAACCAACCACAAAATATTTCTTCCTCATAAATTATCTCCCTAAATCAAAAATATTTTTCAATTATTTAAATTTATCTATAAGATAGCCTGGATTAAATCAGCTTTTTGAGAAAGTCATTTTCTCTAAATTTGATTTGGCTCATGTAAGTTTTTTTATTATAATAGACCTTTTGCACAATAACAATTATCAATCCATATAATATATCTTTTTTCACAG
>JBNVCE010000045.1:0-11453 GCA_050410885.1 Thermoplasmatota archaeon
TTACTGTTCCGTTTCCTTGTGTGTTTATGGTGAGTGTGTATTGGTTTATGGTGAAGTGTGCTGTTATGTTTTTGTTTTCGTTCATGGTTATGTTGGTGGGGTTTTGGTTGCCTGTTAGGTCTCCGCTCCAGTGGTCGAATGTCCATCCTGTGTCTGGTATGGCTGTTAGTGTTACTATGGTTCCGTATGGGTATGTTGGGTAGTCTGGGTTTTTGTTTACTGTTCCGTTTCCTTGTGTGTTTATGGTGAGTGTGTATTGGTTTATGGTGAATTCTGCGTTTACATTTTTATTTGAGTTCATTGTTAGGTTTTGTGGTGTGTTTGTGCCTGTTAAATCACCGCTGAATCCTGTAAATGTTGAGCCTATACTGGCGTTAGCCCATATGGTTACTATGGTTCCGTATGGGTATGTTGGTCCTGGTGGGCTGGCTTGTATGGTTCCTGTTCCTGTTCCGCTTGTTGTAAGTGTTAAAGTGTATTCACATAAAATAAAATTCGCATAAACTATCTTGTTACTATTCATAGTAATATTTATTGGATTTTCACTACCTGTTAAATCTCCACTCCAATGAGAAAAACTCCATCCTGTTTCTGGTATCGCGGTTAATTGTACTATTGTTCCAGGAGGATATTTGATTTTATCAGGATTTTTGGTAACAGATCCATTTCCAATTATATTTATAGTAAGTGTGTAATCACATAAAGGGTCAAAATTTTTAATATAACTTTCAAGTTTTTCATTGTTTATAATAATAAATTTTGAGTTGATCGTAGGTATAATTAATGTAAATATTAGAATAAATGTAATAACTGAAACTACAAAGTTTTTTAAAACATAATTTCTTTTTATTTTTAAGTAAAATTTCATTTAAACGCCTCCATATCAATTTAATTACAATAATATTTTATTATAATATTATAAATTCAATATATAAGTATTATTAATTCAATATATAAGTATTTCTAAAGTTTATCTGAAATTTTAATTTACTTCTTTAGAATAAAAAATTTTAAGAAAAATATTATCTAGATTAAAATTAATTTATTTAATTAATATTTTTCACAACATAAATTATATATTACGATGCTTTAGAATCAAGTGAATAGATATTGCCTAATGCACCAAAATAAACAAAACCGTCATCACTGACCATTGAATTAGAAAGAATAGGAGTAGTAAGATAATTATACATAGGATCATCTATTGTAAAACCAGGAGCAAAAAACCAGGTACATATTCCACTTGTTTTGTTTAAAGCATAAAACCTTCCATCATCACAACCAAAGAAAACATGCTCACCATAAACAACAGGATTTGAATGAATAGCAGCATAACAAGTAAAAAACCATTTAATTTCACCATTATTTTTATCCAAAGCATAAAAATTATTATCATGTGAACCAAAAAAAACAAGGTCATCAGAAACAACTGGTGTTGTTTCAACTCCCCAACCAGTTTCATACTTCCAAATTAATTCACCATTTGAACTGTTTAATGCATAAACAAAATTGTCCCAGGAGCCAAAATAAACAACACCATCATAAACATAAGGTCGTGAGGTTATAACACCATTTATTTCATAAAACCATAACTGGTTACCAGAGTTTATATCAATTGCATAACAATTTTTACCGGAGCTTATAAATAAAACATTATTTTCAGGTTCAGAGATATAAATTTCATCGTTTAAAGTTTTATTCCAGATTATATCTTCTGAGCTAATATTAATAGCATAAACATCCCCTTTATTATTACCAATAATAATTTTCCCATCAGAAACAACTGGTTTTGAAATTATTTTACCAAATTTTTTTTCACTTATATTTTTTGTATTTAAATCTATTATTTTTAAACCTTCTTTTGTACCAATAAACAATTTGTTACTATAATATATAGGAGTTGTTGGGTTTTTACCAATTGTTAAATTCCATAAAAAAGTGCCGTTACTAGAGCTTAAAGCAATCAATTGCCCAGTAGAGGTTGATGAATATAAAACATCATCAACAATTACACTAGATGAACTAAATGTATTTTGATTATCAGTTGAGTTGTATATCCATGATAATTTTCCCTTTTGACCTAATTTTAATTCTTTATTTGATAAATTAAAACTTTTGTTTTCTGGTAGCCCAAAAAACCTTACCCATCCAGATGGAGGCACCTCTATTATTTTAATAATTTTATCACTAATATCATGAATATTCCTTAATCTTCCAGCAGGATTTCCAATAAAAACCCATAACCCATTATTTTCCAAAAGTTTTGAATCAGTTAATTTGCAATCAGGTGACCATGCCACAATTGGATCTGTGGACATTATCTCTTTTACAATATCAATATCAATGCTACCATAGTAAAAATTGCCTAGCTCCTCAAATTTTAAATCTCTTACAGCTGGAAAATACCGGAGTGTATAAAACATGTAACTTTTAGATTTTAAAAAAATCATTGCAAATACTTGTTTTAAATAATCTTCTAAGCTGAATTTTTCAAGTCTAACGCGAAGACTAAATGGGTTATTTGCTGACCAATGAAAACCATTAAATGTTTTGTTATACCAAAAGTTACGATAACCAAGTTCAAAACGTGCTATTTCACCAGTTTTAGCATCGCCAATAAGCCATACAGCATTCATACAACCATCATTTCTATATCTTAAAATTTTCATAACATCGTCAATAGAATTACCATACTGCATTGCCCTTCTAGCTCTAATTGCTAATGGTAAACCTTTATTATCCCATAGCCCTTGAGGACAGGTTGTTTCAAGTAAAACAATACCTACGTCGTTTTGATAGTAATCATGATTACTCCAAATATAACCTGGTGCAGAAGCCATAATGATTCTGTTACCTTCAGAGGGATTTATATCAAGAATCAAACTCCATCTAAAAGTGATATAATAAGACCACCACCACATAAACGCTTTATCACTACTCCACATCGAGTTTGAAAAAACTAGCTGCCCATCCGTTGTTGCATCACCTGTTGCGGTAAAACCATTGCATTTATGATTACCTGATGGATAATAAAAATCAGATACAAAATCAATAGCACCTATTTTAGATAAGGAAGGTTCAACCTCATGTAGGTTTTTAAATAATGTTAAAAGTGGATGGACACCTTTTCTAAATTTACCTTCTGTTATTTTTGATAAAAACTCGTACATTTCATTACATGTTAAAATATCCTGATAGGTAACATCTCTTCCAAAAATTTTACCTCCCCTTTCATTAACCCCATCAGTTATTCCTTGAATCTCCTCCATGTATTCTGGATATTGTTCATATTTATCTTTATAAAATTTATAAGAATATTTTGTACAAAAATTCCACCAGACTTCTGTTATTTTATCATATTTTTCTTCAGAAATAATCTTGTTAAGCTTACTAATTTTCGGATGCAAATGAATCATATTACTCCAACGATAAATCATATCAACTATTTCTTCTGAAAGTAAATATCCATGCTGAAAACCTCGTTCATATGGTTTTCCTTCTATGTAAAGATAAATCCATCCTTGAATATTATATCTAAAACAATTTCCATACTGTCTAATATAAACAACGTTTTCTAATTCTTCATTTCCAACAACGGTATTAAAATTTAATAAAATAGTTGAAACTAATGCTAATATTAGTAAAACGCATAGTAATCTTTTCATAAATAATAATATACATTATTATTATATAAAAATTTATCTTAAATTATTTCAATTAACTATTAAATAAATTATAATTAAACCTCTTTTTTTAAATGAAAAACATATCTAGTTGGGATTCTTTTCTCCTTACCAGTCCAATAACCACAGTTTTTACAGTTTAATTCAATTGTAACTTCTCCTCCCCAAATTGTTAGATTTTTAACCCTATGCAAATCACTTTTACAAACAGGACATTTATACAATAATTTCTTAGGATCTCCTTTTCTAGTGTGAATCTCTAGTTTAATAAAATCACTATTTAAAGCAATATTTCTAATTCTACTAGCAGTAACGCCAAATTTTTTCTTTTTAGTACTAAGCTCTTTTTCAACAAGTTTTTTTAGATTATTTTGTGAACTTACCGTTCTAGATTTTTTAAAAATCTTTTTAATAACTTGTTTAATTTGATCATCAGTTGCTATATGATAACCCATAACAAAATTGAATTGATTAAGTCTTACTTAAACCCTTTTAATATTGTATAGTTTTTAGTAGATCCGTTCTAGTTATTATTCCAACAAGTTTTCCATTTTCCAATATTGGAAGAGCACCTGCATTATTTTTTAACATTATAGCAGATGCATCTTTAACTGTTATATCAGGTTCAGTCCATATTACTGGAGATTTCATGACATCTCCTACAAGTAATTCATCAAGTTGATGTTTCTGTCTACCAAGAGGGATTGAATCTTTTACTGCAGCAAATGCAAATGCAATTTCATTATCTGAGATTATACCAACTAATTTACCTTGATTAACAACAGGTAACCTGGCTAAGTTTTGATCAATCATAATCCTCCTTGCATGAATGACTCGATCATCAGAAGAAACAGTTATTATTTTTTTATTCATAATCTCTTTAACTTTTTGATTACTTGTTACTAAAGGTAATAAATCAGCTTTTGTTAAAACACCAACTAAATTATCATTTTCCATAACACAAAGCATAGTTGGTCCAGGTTTACCAACTTTTTCAAGAATTATTTTTACATCAGTGTCAGCTGTTACACATTCAATTTCTTTATCAATAACAGATGATGCATGTAATCTTGATGCAGGAACACCTTTTTTACGAATCGAGCCTAATTTATAAGCAATTACATTATCAGTAACCATACCAATTAATTTTTTATTATCCAACACAGGTATCTTTGTTATCTGATATTTTTTCATTAGATTAAGAATATGTTTAAGATTCTCATCTTTATCAACCGAAATAATATCTTTTGTCATAAATTCTTTTACTTTCATATCATCCCTTTCCAAAATGTTTTATTAAATTTTTTTTATTCATATTTTAAAACATCAGCACAGTCTTCACATAATAAACGTCCATCAATATTTTTTAAATTACTAGAAAGTGTGCCGCAATCTTCGCATTTGCCAGAAAAAATTTGTTTTTTATAATAAGCTTCATCTCTTACCTTTATGTCATACCATTCTCTTGAAATATCATGTAGTATTGGGGATATTGCTGATATGTCTTTTTGAGTAATAATTCCTATTAATTCACCATTTTCAACAACTGGTAATCTTCTAATATTACATTTACCCATGATTTTCATAGCTTCTTCCAAATTAATATATGGATCAATAACAATAATTGGTGTACTCATTATATCTTTAACAATAACATCTTTTGCATTTAAGCCTTCAGCAACCACTTTTTTTAAAATATCACTTTCTGTTAATATTCCTATTGGTTGTTTTTTTTCGACAACTAACACATTACCTATTTTTCTTTTTTTCATCAATTTAGCTGCTTCAAGAACAGTTATTGTTGGTTTAACCATTGCAAGGTTTGTTTTCATTGCTTCTTTTACTAAAATATCTCTTTCCATTTATATCTTCCCTAATTTTTTGGACTGTGATTATTATTAACAAGCCCAAACCTTAAAACCATTTGTTGTATTTTACTTTTATTATGAGCGCCAGTCAATATGAAAGGGAGTTAAGAGGGATACTTGAAGGGGAAGATAAAGTTTTATCAAAAATTACTAAGTCTTGTACAATTTTAGAAAAAGATAATTTTTTTAAAATAAAAGAAAAACCATTTGCTGTTATTCGTGCAGCAGGATCATTAGGTGTTGATCTTGTTGCAACTCGTGGTGATATCTCTTTTTTAACTGAGGTGAAAACAAGTTTTGAAAACACAGTTCATTTTAGTAGAGTTAGTGGTAAATTACAGGATCAAGCAGATGCAATGAAAAAAATATGTGAAAAAACTAAGACACTTCCAATTTATGCATTTAGGGCTAAAGGTAAACAAGGTGATTCATGGAGAATATTTACTTTAAATATGGAAGGTTTAGAAGGAAAAATAGCTATTTTACATAAAAGATTACCAAAAATTAAATTAAGTAAAAATGGTAATTATATTATGAAATGGGAGGATGGAATGCCTCTTTCTGATTTTATATTTTATTTATGTAAATAAATAAAACATTTTTTTTTAACTTTTTAAATTAAATTTATAATTCGAAACGTTTTTAGAACCATTTTGCATTAATGCATTGCGATTATCATGAAAAAATTACTTGTTGCTTATGATGGATCTGAAGCATCAAAAAAAGCTATAGAAACAGTTTTAAAATGCTCAAATAAACAGGATGAAATAACACTTTTAACTGTTGTTCCTGCAGAGCTTGCTGAATCATCTTTTACAAAGATGTTATTACCAACTATTGATTTAAGCTCCATTGTTAAATCTGGAAGTTTTAAAGAAAAAGCAATGGAGTCATTAAATAAAATTTCAAAACAAATTGAAAATAGTGTTTCAAAAGTAAACACTATTGTAGAGTCTGGTGACCCAGCAGATGAAATTCTTATTACTGCAAAAAAAGTGGATGCAGATATTATTGTAATTGGTTACAAAGGCTATGGAAAGGAAGGTAGATTTTTACTTGGTAGTGTAACAGATAAAGTTGTAAGACATGCCAGTACGTCTGTTTTGGTCGTAAGATAAATTAATATTTTTTGTGATTTGAATGCATCCTGCAGATGAAATAAGGGGAGTAAAAAGTAAAAAATTGTTAAAAAAAAGAATAATTCTTGCAGTTACTGGTAGTATTGCTGCTGTTGAAACTGTTAAACTTGCTAGGGAATTAATAAGGCATGGGGCTGATGTTTATCCTGTTATGTCACCCTCTGCTACAAAGATAATACATCCTGATTCTCTATGGTTTGCAACAGGAAAAAAACCAATTATTGAGTTAACTGGTGCAACAGAACATGTTTCTTTTTGTGGTAGGGTGGAAAAACCTGTTGATTTATTGCTTATCTGTCCTTGTACCTCTAATACTATTTCAAAAATCGCTCATGGGATAGACGATACTTCAGTTACAACTTTTGCAACAACCGCAATTGGTTCAGGCGTGAAAATTTTGGTTGTTCCAGCAATGCATATATCCATGTATGATCATAAAATTGTTCAGAAAAATATTGAAAAATGTAAAAAGATGAATATAAAATTCATTGAACCTTTTATTGAAAAAAACGTTGCTAAAATGATTGAAATTGATGAAATTGTTGCCCATGTAATTAGAGAAATTGGTGAAAAAGATTTTTTTAAAAAAAGGATTTTGATAATAGGTGGTCCATCTGCTGAAAAAATTGATGATGTAAGAATAATTACTAATATTAGCTCTGGTAAAACTGCATTAAGTTTAGCTAAAAATGCTTTTTTTAGAGGCGCTGATGTTGAGTTATGGTATGGACCTGGAAAAGAAATTATTCCAAATTATATTAAAAAATTTGATTTTGAATCAGTTAATGATTTAGAAAAAATATTGAGAAAAAGAGATTTGAAAAAATTTGATTTTATTATTTTATGTGCAGCTTTATCAGATTATTTACCAAAAAAACATAAAGGTAAAATAAGTTCTAAAAAAGAAAAATTTTTTTTAGAATTGTTTCCTGCTCCAAGAATTATTTCAATGCTTAGAAAAAAAGTACCTAAATCAAAAATAATTGGTTACAAGTTAGAAGAAAACAGGCTGAAATTGAAAGAAAACGCAATGGATTTGTTAAAGAAAAATAATTTAGATTATGTTGTAGCAAATCTAATTCATGGTTTTAATTTAGATAAAAATGAGATATGGGTATTTAATGAAAATGGCGAAATTTTTCATAAAAAAGAAAAAAAAGAAGAACTTGCAGATTATATTTTGGATATAATTAAACAAAAGTGAAAAAAATGAAGGTAACAGCCTTTGCTCCTGGTCATATTTCATGTTTTTTTGAACCTGTTATTTCAGATGATATGAATCGTGCCGGTTCTAGAGGCGCGGGTATTAACATTACTTTAGGGGCAACTTCAGAAGTTTTTGCTGAAAAATCTAGTACGCAGAATATTGAGGTTTTTATTAATAATAAAAAATCTTCTGCTCAAGTAACCAAGCTTGCCTTAAAATATTTGATTGGGGAAAATCCTTTACATATAGTTGTTAAAACATATTTGGATCTTCCAATAAGCCAGGGTTTTGGTATGAGTGCAGCTGGTGCAATTAGTGCAACTTTTGCACTTTCAAAAATAGTAGGCGTTTCAATAAATGAAGCAATTAAAGCATCTCATTTTGCTGAGGTTCAACTAAGAACTGGTTTGTCTGATGTTTTAGCCAGCTGTTTTGGAGGAATTGAAATTAGGAAATCAGCTGGTTTACCTCCTTGGGGTTTGATTGAGCATATTCCAGGTAATTTTAATTTAGTTTTATGTGTTGTTGGTAAAAAAATTTCTACAAAAAAAGTTTTAGAAGGCAAATCCAAGATAAATAAGATAATTGATTATGGTAAGTATTGTACAAAAAAATTACTTGAAAACCCGTCTATTGAAAATCTTTTTCATCAATCTCTAGTTTTTACTAAAAATACAGGACTTGCAAGCAAGCACATATTAGAAGCAATTAATGCTGCAAATCAATTTGGAAAAGCAAGTATGTGCATGCTTGGAAACTCTGTGTTTGCCATGGGTAAAACTGAGCAGTTATGTAAAGTGCTTTCAAATTTTGGTAAAATCTATGTTTGTTCTGTTGATGAAATTGGGGCAAGAGTTTTATAACAATTTAAAATATATTTTATTTAAATAGATGTATGTCTTGATATCCTTCAATTTCTAGTAAAACTGATGGGTTAATTCCTCTAATTGTTAAATCTGCTGATACTGCAACTAAAAGCCAATCCGCTGATAAAACGCCAGATAAAAATTTAGGTAATGGTATTATTGTTTCGCGATTAACAGTTTTTAATTTTTCAGCTTCTATTATAATTTCTTCTTCAATATTTGTTTCACCTAGTATCTGCCTTTTTCCTTCTTTCTCAGTTAACAATTTAATTGATGTGTTTCTAAGTGCAAGATCTACTTTTAAGGTATTGTTTATTAAAAGGGTTATATTATTTAAAAACCCTTTTAAAGTGATCTTCCCATCAACTTTTATAGATAGTATTGTAGGGTTATCCTTTGGTAATAAAACTTCTTTTAAATCAGGTATGTTTACAGTAGCGTTTATATTAACTGGTAAATTTTTATTGTAACCTGAAACATTTACTCCAGCAATACCTGACATGCTGATTATTAATTTTTTAGCATTTAATGCTTTTAAAAGTAACCAACCATTTGCATTAATTTTTGTATCTTGTTTACCCTTAAGTAAAGTATCTGAAACATCCAATTGGCCAACTTTTTCACCAGTATCTGTTTCTATTTCAGTTAAAATGTCATTAAGGTTAATGTCAAATGAGTTAGGATTATAAGCATTAATTTCTGCCGATATGTTTATGTTATCAGTTGTAATATCATCAATGTTTATTGCAACATTAATACTTGGAGCCGCTAGTTCATTTAGCATTTTTTCAATAGATGTTATAACACCTATTTTAAGTGGGATTGTTTTTTCTATAAATAAAATACTGGCACCTACCTCACCGGTAATTTTGCTGATTAAACGTTCAGGACTGTGTCCATTAAATGCAATGCTAATGTTTTCAACAAAGGTTGTGTTTTTGTTTGAAGGAATCCTTCCTCCTTCAATTGAAACATTTGCTACTTCATGTTCATCTGGTGTTGTGATTACCATTTTTATATTTCTTGCTATTATATCAAAACTATTTGGATTTTCAATATTTATGATTGCATGTAAAACTGCCTTTTCTGAGTTTATTTCTTTTAATTCTATTTCAACAAGTACATCTGGTGGTTCTATTAATTGTATATTGATTAATAACAATGCCCCTACAGCTATATAAAATATGGCAATTATTATTAACCCAATGGCAATTTTCTTCTTCATTTATTTACATATTGCTCCTTTTTTATAATAATTATATGAATTATCTAATTAATATTAATTTCTATGAAAATAAATATATATTTATATCAAATAAATAAGATTAGATTATCGATTTGTATATTTTAATATTTAAATATATATATGGAAAAAATTTTTGTGATTGTGAATGTTGCAGAAATTTTTATTTCAAAATTTAAATTTTTAACAGTGAAGCCCATTCATATTTAATATAAGGCTCTTTCTGAAAAATTTTTAAATACTTATCAGGTAATCTATCTATTATCTCCTCAAACTGTTTTTTATCCTCATCAGTTATTATTGTTGGTTTCACATTTTTGTTCTTATTTCCTTTCATAATAATTTTTTGATTTTTTAATTCTAAATTAAAAAATTTAAACATCTGTTCCAAAGTATTATAATCATTCAAATCCTTTGGAGAATGCATTGTAAAACAATCATCATGTTTTTTATATTTATCTAAAAAACTTATTGCTCTATTTTCAATTTCAATCCATTGCAATACATATTTTTGAAAAAGTGTTAAAGTGTTGCCATCAACACTTTTATAAATATCTTCATCTCCAGTGAGCGCATATCTTGAATACTTTTTTCCGTTAAATCCTCTAGCATAACTAAAAGGAATATGCAGTTTACTAAAAGTAAGATGCCTATTTAGTTCACTTTTTGCAGTTTTAATAGGGTTTCGGATTAAATGAATCAACTTCATATCTGGGAAAGAATCAATAGCCACATTACAAAATGATTTAAGAAATGCATGATTTGTTTCAATATAAACAGAGGCTTTATACTTGTTTATCCTGTTTTTTTTCCAGTTAAACAGTCTAACAATTTCCTTAGTATTACCCTGCTGATACCAGTAAATAGGTTTACCGAACATATCAGGGAATGGTTCATGCTTACTAACACAATCTTTTACATTGTATTTGAATAATTTTGATAAATATTTAGTTCCTGTTCTTCCATTTGCCAATACAAATATTTTTAACATTTTTCTCCTTTCCTTTCTTTGATATTAACAGATATTATTTCTTTCTATTTTTTTAATTTATACCCCCAATTTATTGGGTTAAATAACTTTAAATTATTTTTATAATAATCAAAATTAGATAAAAACTTTTTTAATTTTTTCCCCATCAAAACCAATTTAACAAAGATCATAAAAAGTTTTTTTCATGTGTTTATAAATAACAAGATCTGTATCTTTCCCATGTCTTATCTATGTGGTCTTCAATTTCTTTAATCCTTTTTTCATCTTTTTTTGGTACAAAAAGATGTCTAAAACGTCCTTGATATTTAATCCATTCCTCAACAGGCTTTCTTTGAATTTTTTTCTCTAAGATTAGTTTGCTTCTGCCATTAAATGTCATTTTTTCATTTTCAAATTCATACAAAGCCCAAGCACCAGTTTCTACTGCAAGTGTACCCATTTCAACTGTTTTTTCCA
>JBNVCE010000046.1:0-11298 GCA_050410885.1 Thermoplasmatota archaeon
ACCAACAGTTGTAAGATTCCTCCATCCAGTTCCATTCCAGACTCGCACCCTATAATTAGTATTTTTAGGTAAACTGTTGTTTGTAATGTACAATGTGATTATTTCTCCACAAGTGAGATTATTTGCAAGAGAACCAAACCCATCATTTGATATTATCCATTGAGCGTTACCACTTTTTAGATAAACATGTCTTTCTGCTGTGACATTAGAAACTATCAAAGATGATAGTACCAATGCAAATACAACTAGCATAGATAACATTTTACTTCCTTTCATCTTATTTTTTCCTCCTTATATTTTTTACACTTACTACTAAATAGTCCAGTGTAAGGAACATTTTGATTCACACCGTGAATCCATACCAGAAAATTCCTAATCAACAATAGGAATTTTCTATTAAGTCCTCACCGGACCCTCGTTCCAACCTAAATAACTACCTTCTTTATAAAAGTTGCGCTTTTCCTTATCTTAAGACACATGTAACAGATAATACACCTAATTAATCACATGCATAAAAACTATTACTATTTAATAATAAAGATTATTATTAATTTTTATTATTTTTTATGTAATTTAACATTGATCAAACCAATTGCTTTCCTAATTTCTTTTTCAGAATTACTCTCAAACAAAATCCTAACCTTATTTAGAGTAATTTTTTTATTACACCTAAAACAAGTAGTGGTTTTAAAAGAAAGATCAACAACCTTAGAATTTCTGCATCTAGGACAAACAATTACACCATATCTCATAAACAAAAAATGATAAATAACCTTAACTAATAAATATACCTATTATTATTGCCTTTTTGCGCACCCGCCTTAGCTCAGTCTGGCTGGAGCGGCCGGCTGTAGACCCTAAATATGGCCGTTACCGGCAGGTCCCCGGTTCAAATCCGGGAGGCGGGACTTTTTTATTTAAATTGTTTATACACTTAAGCAGAATGAAGACAATAAAATCAAAATGTTTATGTGCACCATTAAAACATGGTGAAAAAATAAGAAAATACCTAAAAGAAAAAAAACTGTTAAAAGACGATTTAAAAATAAATAGAGATAACAAATACATTTACTTTCCAATAATAGATAAAATAAATAAAAAAAAATTAAATTATAAAATAATTAATAAAAAGTTTGAAATAAAAGAAAAAAATATTTATTACAAGGAAAAACTAAAAAATATTATCCCTGAAGATGTTTTTAAAAATTTACCACGCTCTTTTGATATCATTGGTGATATAATATTAATTAGGCTCGATAAAAGTTTACACTCTTATAAAAAAGAAATTGGACTGACATTACTTGAAACAATTAAAAAAGCAAAAGTTGTTTGTACAATTGAGCCTGTAAAAGGAGAACTAAGAACAAGGAAACTAGAAATAATAGCTGGTGAAAAACGCACAAAAACAATACATAAAGAACACGGTTTAACATTTGAAGTTGATGTTAAAAAAACCTATTTTTCACCCAGGCTTGCAAATGAAAGAAAAAGAATTGCTAATCTTGTAAAAAAAGATGAGGTTGTTGTTGATATGTTCACAGGTGTTGCACCTTTTTCAATAATGATTGCAAAGTACTCTAATCCAAAGATTATTTATGCACTAGATAAAAATCCTTATGCTATAAAATATGCAAAAATTAATGTTAAAAAAAATAAGGTTTTGGAAAAAATCCAGCTAATCAAAGCGGATGCAAAAAACTCTTATAAATTTGTTGAAGAAAAAGCAAATAGAATTATTATGAACCTGCCTTTTTCAGCTTATAAATTTTTTAAACACGCACTTGATGTATCAGGTAATAAATGTGTTATACATTATTATGATATTTTAAAAGAAAATGAAATTGACAAAAGAATAAATTATTTGAAAAATATTGCTTTTAAAAAAGGTTTTATTCTTGATAAAATTGACGTTCATAAAATCAAAACCTATGCACCAAGAGAATTTTATATAGGAATTGATATTACCGCTAAGAAAAAGCCGATGTAGCTCAGCTGGAAGAGCGGCTGACTTGTAATCAGCAGGTCGAGGGTCCGACTCCCTCCATCGGCTTAAGTAGTTTTTTATATTATTAAAAATATTAAAAGGTCTTATTTCCATTAATTAACACTTTATTTATTTTTAAGATTGATTCAAGTTTACTATAAAAAAATAGGATTGTATCAATAATTATTATGATTCTTATATAAAAAAATAATTAATTTAATTTTTAATTAAATTATTATATGCTCACTATTTCAGCATATTTTATCTTTTTTTCTTTTTCAACAATAAGAACATAAATATCACAAAAAATGTTAAAACTAGTTCAAAACCAGGGGACTCATTTTCAGCTGAAGATTTAATAAAAACCTGTGCAAATGAACTATTTTTTTCATTAAAATTATCAGTAACAGTTAACGTTACAATATATGAACCAGTAGAGGTAAAAGTATAAGTTACAATCTGACCAAACTTTGTTGTTCCATCAGGAAAAACCCAGGAAAAATTTTTAATTGTTCCATCTTCATCAAAGCTATTTGAACCATCAAAAACAACAATCTCAGAAACAACACCATTATACGGGCCACCTGGATCAGCAACAGGTTTTTTATTATAAGAGCTTCCATAAATAGTAACAGTTGTGGTATTAGTTGCACAAGCTCTATTATCATCAACAATGGTGAGAATAATTTCATAAACACCTGGGGTTAAATAAACATGCGAAGGAGAACTAGAAAGAATCTCTGAAGTCCCATCACCAAAATTCCACCTGTAAAAAATAATCTCACCATCAGGATCATAACTTTTTGAACCATCAAAATCAACAGGTAAATCAACAACACCAGTATAAGGACCGCCGGGTTTAACAACAGGCGGGATGTTATTAGGGGGAGCAGATCTGGTTGTAAAAATCCATGTTTCTGATTTGTTTTCCAGTTTACCATCACTTACAATTACATACCAGGCAAATGTTGTATCAAAACCTTGAACAAAAGTAAAAGAGGCTTTTCCACCACTAGGTACTTTTTTAACAACAGCATCTGGTTTAATAAGGACATTAGTATCAGCACGATAAAAATAAACAGTTAACTCATCACCATCAGGATCAAAAACAGTCACCTGCAAAGTGATTTCTAAACCAACATTTTCTTGTAAATCAGCAGGATTCGGGTTTGATGGTTTATCAGGTGGTTTATCAAAAATACCCAAGGGGTATTTATCCAAAACACCATTTTTTGTATAAAAAGTATCACCTATACCATCACCTTTACCATCTGGTAAGAAATCAACTCCATCATAATCACTCCAGTAATTTCCTTTCTCAAGAAGAGAGTCATACCAAAAATTTTTTCCATTTTCTTGTGCATTTTTACTATTACCGATGAACTGGTTTAAATATATGATATGTGAGTAACTAGAAGTGGTTGTATAAACACCACTACCAGTAGAATTTGTGATAACATTACTATAAACTTTACAACTAGCACCAGACAAGGTAATACCACGAGTGTTGTTATCTAAAATGTTTTCAAAAACTTCACCATTAAACAAATTTAAAAACATTCCATAACCCTGATTATCAGAAATATTGTTTTTATAAACCAAATCATTTTTGTCATTATCCAAAAAAATACCATAAACATTAGAAATGGTTATTATGTTTTCTGAAATATTAGTATTTATTGAATCTTTAATTTTAATACCAATATTATTACTATATAATAAATTTTTGTATATTCTATTATTATTACAAGAAATCATTTCTATTGCACTATCACTACAGTCAAAAATAGTATTATCAACTATATCATTATTAAAAGAAGAAGAAACAACAATACCGTGTTTTGTATCATTAATAACGTTACCACTGATAAAATTTCCATTAGACAAAGGATCAACAAATATCCCATAAGCACTGGAGCAATTAATATGGTTACTCTGAACAACCACATTAGATGCCTTAATACACAACAAAGCACCAATTGGGGAGGTTAAAACACCTCTACTGTCAGAGATTGTGAAATTTTGAAACTCAACCTTATCAGCAGTAATTGTTACAAAGTACCTTACATCAAAACGACTATTAATAATGGTATCACCACGCTCAACACTACCCCAAAGTTTAAGTTTTTTATTAATAACTAAATTTTCAGTGTAAATACCACCAAAAACATAAATCACATCACCATCCTTTGCCTTATCAATTGCTTCTTGAATACTTGCCAAGGGATGCTCTGGTGAACCATCCCTGTAAGGATAAAAAGCATTATCAACATAAAAATATCTAGTTTCAAGACCACTAGATTTTTTTATTATAAACACGTTAATAAAAACATTTAATATTAAAACAAAGAAAACAATTGTTACAATAGTTTTTGGTTTCATTTTATCTTCTCCTCAACAAAAAAATTAGATATATTAACTTAATTTATAGTTTTCTAACTTTTTTAAAAAAACAGTTATTAAAAAGCAGAAACAATACACCAATGGAAAAAATCATGAAAGTTTGCATTGGTGGAACATTTGATTTATTACACAAGGGTCATAAAAAACTGATTGACAAGGCATTTGAAGTTGCTGGGAAAAACGGTTTTGTTTTCATTGGATTAACAACAAAAAAAATAACAAAAAGAAAAAAAACTGTTGAAACAATTGAAGAAAGAGAAAAAGAATTAAAAAAATATTTAACAGAAAAAAATTTTATTAACCGTGCTTTCATAAAACCAATTAGTGATAAATACGGCCCGTCTGTTGAAGAAGATTTTGATGCAATAATCGTATCACCTGAAACCTATGAAACAGCTGAAAAAATAAACATTAAAAGAATTAAAAAGAAGAAAAAACCTCTTAAGATAATAAAGATTCCTTTTGTTTTGGCAGATGATGGTAAAACAATTAGCTCAACAAGGATATTAAAAGGTGAAATTGATAAAAATGGACATATTATTAAAGATGATTAATTTTATATATTATTTTTTATTACATCGCAAGGAAAAGGTGATAAAAATTGAAATATGTTATCTTTGAAGTTAAACCTGATGAAACCGGTAAGATAGAAAAAATCATTAAAGATGATCTTGTAAGCAGACAAAGTATTGTAACAAGGGATTCCAGTTCCTTAAACATAAAAGAAAAATTTACTTATTTAAAAATAGAAGGAAGTGAAGAGGGTTTAAAAAAAGCTGAAGAAATAGCAAAAGAACTTGGTTTAAAAAAACTTGATGAAAAAAAAGCAAAAAAAATAAATGATAAAATCAGTGAACAAGAAGACTCTGCCGCAACAGGCATGGGAATGATTTTTGATTAAATATCCCAATACTTTTTTAACTCATTTCTTAATTGTTTAATTAATTCATCAACATTTTCTTCTTCTTCTGTTTTATCATCAAATACAACAATTTTTCCTGTCATTTGTCCTAGTTGAGCTACAACGCATTTCCCTATCCATTTAAGATTATAACCACCTTCTAATGTGCAGGCTATTTTTGGTTGAACCTCTTGAAAACTTTTTATTATTTCTGCGTAAAAATTACTAGTTAGTTTTAATCCTCCAAGTGGATCCTGATGATGAGAATCATACCCGCAGGACATTATGATAATATCTGGTTTAAATTGTTTAGCAATTGGTAAAAATATTTCATTTAAAAGTCTTGTAACAGCAGCATCACCATTACCATAGTTAAGGGGTGCATTAATTGTGAAACCAACTCCTTTACCAATCCCAATTTCTTGTATGCTACCAGTACCAGGATAATGTGGCGAAAGATGCAATGACTGATACATAACATCATTCCTATCATAAAAAATCTCTTGAGTCCCATTACCATGATGAACATCAAAATCAAAAATCAATACTTTTTTACCCATTTTTGCAAGTTCATTTGCCGCAATTGCTGCATTGTTAAAAAGACAGAAACCCATTGACCTGTTTTTATTTGCATGATGACCAGGTGGTCTAACCAAAGCAAAGGCATTATCTGATTTATTAAAAACAACATCTTTACAAGCAGTTAAAAGCCCTCCTGCTGCTAGTCTTGCTGTTTCATAATCATTCTTGCAAACATAAGTGTCTAAATCAATCCAAGTATCACCTGTTAAACTTATCTGTTTTACCAGTTCTATCATTGTTTCTGAATGAACCTCATATAAACATTTTTCAGATAAAATTTCAGGTTCAACAAACTCAAGATCTTCATAAAAAGGTGATTTTTTTATCTCATCTAACATAACATTAAGTCTTTTTGCATTCTCAGGATGACCTGGATTGTCATGCTTATTAAACTGCTTAGAATAAACAATTTTTGTAACCATAAATATCAAAGAAGTAAAATACAACTATCAATATAAGGTTAATTCAAAAAATGTGGGGTAATTGGTTGTGAATGAAATGCTAATAGGAATTTCACCTGATTACATTTATTTACATGAAAAAAAACCAATGTTAATTTCAGATTTACATAAACCATATTTCCTAGTTTTTTGCCCAAAAGAAAAAAACATAGAAAACGTAAGAAATGAAATAATTAATAAATGGAAGGATAACAGTTTAACAGATGAAGCTTTTTCTAAAATAGAAGAAATAGGCCAGATAGAAAATTACAACAGTTTTTGGGATCATGAATCAACAAAAAAAGTTTTTAAGGTTTTTACAAAAAAATCATATTATGTACCAGAAGTAAGTGATCATCTGTTTTTCAATTGTAATTTGTACACTGCCGAGCATGACATACCATATCAACAAAGAGCACTTGTTGA
The DNA here is from genome assembly GCA_050410885.1 of Thermoplasmatota archaeon. Lineage (GTDB taxonomy): Archaea > Thermoplasmatota > E2 > DHVEG-1 > DHVEG-1 > JBNVCE01. The sequence continues at coordinate 6,737 of JBNVCE010000046.1, forward strand.
TTTAGCAGCTGCTGACAAATTCTGGCTTTTTGACACAAATGGTGATAAAAAGAAACTAAAAACACTTGTTTATGATATTGAAACATCAGAATATGAAAAGGAAAACAAAAACGTTCCCATTGATATTATTGGTTACTCAGATTTTGATATTGTCTTTGAATCAAATAAAAACCTTGAAAAAGAAGAATTTAACTTTGAAATATTAGATTGTTTTTCTGATTGGGAAAATGTTGATGTTAAACAACTTATTTCACGTAACATAAACGAAGAAATTGATAATCTTTCTACATTCCTTGACATTGTTTCAAAATATGATATTATCTCTGGTCACAATATAATAGGTTTTGATAACCTTCAAATCTACAAAAGGATTGACTGGTTTTTGAAATCATGTTCTGCACAGCTTTCTGAAAATGAAAGAAAAAAATTTCAAAACTTTATCAACAATTATACCAGGGTTGATAAATCATTTTATTTTGGTATACATTCAGACGTGGTTTTATTTTATCCTTCTAGTTTTGACACATACTTAGGCGTTAGGAAGTTTTACTCATTTTTAGATGATTACAGTTTGAAATCTGTCGCCCCTTTTTTAGGTATACAAGTTAAGGATAGAATTTATCTAACCCCGGGTCAGATAAAAATTGATGAAAAAACATTGAAGTACAACAAACAGGATGTTCAAGAACAAATTGGTTTAACACTTAATTTAATTCAACAAGCCTTACCACTTTCATTCACAACATGTATGCCTTTTGATATGCTGCTTTCGTCAGGTGCTGTGAACATGTGGGATCACATGGCTCTCATTCGTGGTGCATTTTATAAAAAAATAATGCCACCAATATGCAGGGTTTTAACCGTTACTCAAACTCTTTTAAAAGATTTTAAAAATTGCAAAACTAAAGAAGAAATAATAAAAGAAGCAAAAGCTAAAAAAGAACAGTTGTCAAAAGATTTTGTTCGTGTTATAAAATATGGCGATGAAATGCCTGATTGGGTGGAATACCCATATGTAATTTACAATGTGAATGCAAAGGATGCAGACGATGTATTAAATTATCATATGCCTGGTGGTATGACCATTAAACCAGATAAAGATGCTTTTTCACATTTTATTCCATGGTACTATGTTATTGTTGCTGATGTTGGTGCAATGTACCCAACTATTTTAAAAGCATTAAACGTTGGTGCTGATACTGTTAGACTTGCTAAGAAAAATGAGAACCCTGATGATTGGATATGGCTTAAAAAAATTCCCAAGGAGTTTTTAATAAAAAAAGATGTTAAATACAGGGAAATAACAAAAGATGATTCATTTGCTGATGAAGGAGTTATGCTTGGTGTTAAAATCAATAAAACACCTGGTGTTATAAATTGTGCTATGACTGGGATTATGCACATGATTGCAAAGACTAAAGAAGAACTTAAAGCAGCAAAAAAAACTGGAAATAAGCAAGAAATTGAAAGACTTAAGATGATGTATCAAAGTGTTAAAGGGGCACGAAATGCAGGCACTCATGGTATCATCTCAGCTCCAACAGTTTCTGGTAGGCAGTTTAACTTATGGGGTGCTGCTGAAATAACAACAAAAGGTCAGGCTATACTTGCAGATACTTTGAATTATCTTAAAGAAAAAAACATGCGTGTTGTTTATGGGGACACTGATGGAATTTTTATTGGATGCTCTAAATCAGCCGAAGCTGTTCCAGAATTTTCTAAATGTCTTGGGGTAAACAAAAAAATTGATAAAAAAACTTGGATTACAAAACCAGAACTTGTTTTATCTGCAATAGAAGAATGTGATAAAAAATGGGAGAAAATCTTAAACTATCCTGATTTTGAGCTTGAACCTGAGATTCATGATTGTATGATTTTTGTTAAACATAAAAACTATCTGATTTTTGACGCAAAAGATGGAAAAATTGAGATGATTACAAAGGGAAACAATTTCAAAGGTTCAGACAAAGCAGATATTGCAAGAAAGGCTTTATATGATATTATGATAGGAGTTTTAAAGGAAAACCATAGCTGGGATGATGAAGAAGAAGCAAGAAAATCTGTTAAAAACAGTATAATAAATAAAACAAAAGAAATAATTTCTAAAATAGATTTAACAAAAGTAGACTTGGATGATTTAACCCTTGTTCAATCTGTTCAACCAGCAAAAAGATATAAAACTACACAAGATGGTTCATCAACTGTTTTTGGTAAACGCTCAGCGGCATTGGAAAAATTACTTAATCAGTCTATTAAAAGCCGTATTAAATTAAAATTTGTTGTTACAAAAAAACCACTTCCAGGGATTATAAACCCATCCAAAAGCGGGGTAAAACCAATAGACTTTATGTACCCTGTTGATTTTTTAAAAAGTAGAGACGAAATTGATTTAGAATGGTACAAAAAAATGATAGAAAACTTTATACAAGGAGCATTTGGTTTATCTGATACAGCAGCAACAGAGCAAACAGGTCTTGATGCTTGGATGTAAAAACAATTTTATTTAAATATTCAGATGATAAAAAAAGTAGAGGAAAAGTATTTATTTAAATAAAATATTTAAAGTTTGGGGGACACTGTTATATTGGGGAGGTTTACCGTACCTGCTTTACTAAAAAAAGGCACATTCCTCCTATCAATGCATCCCGTCCCCCACCTCTGTCTTTTAATTTAAAAAAATAACTATCTTTGGTTAAAAGCAAAATATGAAAAATTATGTTTCGACAATAAAAGATTTTTTTTAATCTTTTTTAAACTCATCATCCTTTTTTGTCGAAACAATATCTGATTTTGTTTAACCAAATAATGCGCTAAGACCAGCTGCAGCTTCTTCCTGGGATACTTCCTCTTTTTTCTTTTCCTTCTTCTCTTCTTTTTTCTCTTCCTTTTTTGTTTCAGTAGGAGCTACTGGCGCAGCGGCAACCGGTAAAGCAGCAGATTTTATTACTTCATCAATGTTTACACCATCAAGTGATGCAATAAGTGCTTTTACTTTTGCTTCATCTGGTGTAACACCTGCTGCTGTTAGAACTTTTTTTACATGTTCCTCTGTGATTTTTTGCCCTGCAGAATGAAGAAGCATTGCGCTATATATGTATTCCATTTCTTTTTTACCTCCTTATTTTGTTTTATTTTTTAACGCAAGCATATTAGCTTGAGCTTTTAAAAGCAAAAATTTAACTGTTTCTTTATTAACAATATTACAATTTAAAGCAAGGTTAAAAGAATTAAGATAAGCTTTCATAAGTAATGGTTTTATTGTAAACTTGTTCACCCAACCAGTTTCAGCAGCAAGGTTTAAAGAATTAAGCGAAGCCTGTTTTATTTTACCAATAAATTCATCAACATTTATATCCAAAACATCAGGATGATAAATATTACCATCTTCAAAAACTGCATGAAGAGACATTCCAATTTCAATTGGATAAATTTCAAGTCGTGTTAGCATCATAGCAATATCAGCAGGTATTTTTTCACCTGCTTTAACAAGTAGTTTATCAGATTTTATTACAACCTTTCCCTCTTGAATAGCAGCAGGAATACCTACTTTTTGCAGTTCTCCAACAATTGGACCTGGTTTAAAAGGAGTTTCCCCTGCCTTAATTTCTATATCATGGGTTGCAATCTCCCCACCTTTTGCAGGTGCCATTGTTCTTGTTGCCTTGATTTTAGCAAACAATTTAAACGGGTTTACATCAGTTGTAATAATAGCAGTTTGACCAGTTATAGAATTTTTTAAACCAGAGATCCCTTTTACTTTTTTTTCTGCTTCATCTAAAGCAATAGAAATCAACGTGTTTCTAGCAGATTTAATGGGACCAATTTCTCTAAGGTTTTTTCTCATTTTTTGCATCTGAAGAGCTGGAATTTTTCCAATTTCTACAATTCCAACAACCTTGTTTTTAGTAATAAAATCAACAAGTTCATTTACTTCCCCATATTTCCATTTCGCAACATGAGCATTCATAGAATTTTCACCTAGAGAATTCTTCCTGGAGGCCCCATGGTTGTTTTAACATAAACTGAGCCTATATCCATTCGTCCTTTTTCAAGTAAACTTTCCAATCTTTTTATTATGGCATCAATGTTATCAGCAATATGTTCCTTTGGCATGTCAACATTACCAGCAATTGTTTGCACGGTTTTACTACCCTTTGTACGAATCTTAACAGAATTACGTAAATTTTTAGTCAAACCAGTTAAATCAGCATTAGGTGGAACAGGTTTAGGCATTTTACCCCTTGGACCAAGAATAGTACCAAGGGTTCTACCGATAGTTGGCATAAGTGGAGCTTCAGCAATAAAAAAATCATGTTCATCAGCTATTTTTTTAAAATTTTTTTTATTTTTAGAAAACTCTTCAATATCCTCAGGTTTAATCAAAAAATCAACAAGATCTTTTGCTTTAACAGCAAGTTCACCACTTGCAAAAAGAGCTATTTTTGCCAAATTCCCTCTTCCATGAGGAAGCACAACTTCTTGATCAATACGATTTTTTGGATTATTTAAATCAATATTTTTAAGATTTATAACTAGATCAATATTTTGCTTGAATTTACGAT
>JBNVCE010000047.1:0-2115 GCA_050410885.1 Thermoplasmatota archaeon
AAAAAGCAAAAGATGTTGATGTTCCAGTGGTATTACATACTGAATCAGCAACTACTGCCCAATGTAAAGAACTTGCTGAACTTGGAAAAAAAGCTGGTTTGCAAGTTCATAAAATAGTTAAACATTTTTCACCACCGTTAATTTTAAAAAACGAAAATTTTGGTATTATGCCATCTGTTTTGGCAAGTGAAAAAAATATTATTGAGGCTTTAAAGAAAGGTACACGTTTTATGATGGAAACAGATTATATTGATGATCCTCTTAGGCCTGGAGCGGTGCTTGGTCCGAAAACCGTACCAAAAAGAACCTTTGAGCTTATCAAAAAAAATATCCTCAGTGAAAAAGACGCTTATGAAATCCATAAGGTTAACCCTGAAAAAACATACAATATTTGCTTAGAAGCATAGAGTTTTAAATAATATATCTATATTTTGAGTTTTGATTAATATGAAAATAATGAAAAGAAATATTGAAAATCGAACTATTTTAATTATTTCAATTTTGGTTCTTATTATCCTAGCTGGTTATTTCATTTTAATAAATTTACCAGTTTCAAAAAACTATTTTTCGGTGCAAGAAGTATTACTAAACAAAGAAAAATATCTAAATAATGGAACAATAACAATAAGAGGCTATTATGATAGTAATTTAATTGCTATTGTTTCAACAATGTCAGAAGTGGTATAGGAAAATCTTATTTAAAATTAGATTACACATTAGTTGCAAATGCAACCGATATATTAAGAAAAGGCGTTAAATTTGATTTTACAGGAACATTACAAGAAATAGAAAATTTAGATACTCCAGAAAAAATTGTTATTTTCAAAGTAAGTAAAATCGAAATGGTTTAAAAAAATATTATTAACCAATGTATTTTAATTCTTCAGATTTTTCTTTAGAAGGGCTTTCCATTTCTCTTAACTGTTGTGCTATGTATTCTATTTCTTTTGCTTTTTGTTCTAATGCTGATAAACTAATGTCAATATTTGTTATTTTAGTTAAAATACTTAAAACAGCTTTTGCACTTTTAGGATCAACCAAGTAGCCAGGTGTTTCACCCATGAGACAAACTCCTTTAAACCCTCTCATTTCACCAAGACCAAGCAATAAACCACTTGCACCAACAATACCTCCACCTGGCTCATTTTTCTTAAAAAACGCGCCATATTTTTTCATTGTTTTAACAAGATTTTTATCAGTTGTTGCACATAAAACCTTGGGTTCTTTTATTTCATGACCCAAGCCATAGCCCCCCAATGTATAAATTTCTTTTGCATTAAATTCTTGTGCAACATCTAGTATTTTTTCAGCTAACTCATATTGACCATTTGAAGAAAGGGCTTGATAATCACCTGTTAAAAGTATCAAATCCCTTTGGTTGAATTTTTTTGCCTTCCAATAAAAAAACTCGTTATTAACAAGTTTAACTGTTCCATCTAAATTAATAAAAACCTGTGGTGGAAAATCCTTGCTGTATATCTCTGCAAATTTAATAGCATTAATGCTATCAATAAAATGTTCAACAGCTAGTTTTCCAACATTACCTATACCTGGTAATCCTTCAATGAAAATAGGATTTTTAAGTTTAGGTTTTTTTGCAACATATCTAAGGGTTACAAGTTCCATAATTATCAACTTTTTCTAATTTTTTTAATTTCCTTCTATACTCACCATAATGATCTTCAGGTGAAAATCTCGGTGGGTTTTTACAAATAGTTTCTTTTTTACATTTACCACATATTGTTTCTAATGTATAAACTTTACAATTTTTACAATATAATAAACTAACCATTTATTCCTCTATCTTACGATAAAATTCACAATTTCCATAATGTTTTTTAATATAGTTTTGGATTTTTTCAACAGATTTTTTCATTTGATCTTCTGCTATTTTATAATCAGGTGCTCTAATGGAAATCATGTACCTGGGTGCTGCAATATATTTAATTTCAATTTTTACATCCTCAAATTGGCTTTCCTCAGCTTCTATCAATGCATTACGGATATGGGTAATACCATCAGGAAGCCAGGATGTGACATCCACATAACCTTTAATGTTTACAAATAGTATTGTGATATTTGTTTTTGCTATTGTTTCAAAATCTTTAAGCCAAT
>JBNVCE010000047.1:2125-5183 GCA_050410885.1 Thermoplasmatota archaeon
ATGCTGCTTCCTCAAATGCAGCATAAAGTGACCCATATTTTTTGATTAAATCATTACCAAACTCATCATAACATTTTTCAACACTTTTATTTAATTTTTTAGAAAGCATTTCCGTTAGTTTTTCTGATTTTTGGGAATTTTTCCATTCCTGGATTTTCTCTCTTTTTTGATGCTCATTTACCCTTTTTAAGGATAGATCAACATGATTTTTTATTTTGTCTACATGCATTACTTTACAAACAACTTTTTGTCTTTCCCTTATATGGTTACGTATACGTTTGACCCATCCTGTAGCAATTTCAGCAATATGTATAAAACCTTCTTTTCCAGGGTACTCATCTAATGTAACAAAAGCTCCAAAATTTTGTACTTTTACAACTGTGCCAACAACCAAATCTCCTACATTTGGGTAATTTTTTTTTATCATGGTATTAAACCTTTAATTATTCAATTACCTCCAATAATTCACCGTTTAATTTTGCTTTTCCACCAGCGGGAATAGCTAGTTTACTACCACAGATATGACAGAAAACAACGGTACTTGCTTTATCAAATAAAACTTGTTCATTTTCGCAATCTTTACATCTAACTTTAATAAACTTACTTTCTGGTTTTTCCATAAAATTTACTCACCTATTTCAAATTTTTTAGCCCTTAAACTTGGAGCTTGATGACTTTTTTTACATTCAGAACAAGTGTATTTTAATGCAACACGTCTTGTAGTTTTCTCCCGTCCTTCTGGTTTTGGTCTTGGGAAACCTCCATATCCACTTGTGGCACGACGGAATCTCCTTTGACCCTGTTTAAGTTCACTGGCTTTTCTCTTTTTTACTTTTTCAATCGTGTGTATGGTATGTTTCTTACATTTTGGGCAATATCTTTTGATTTTTCGTGGCATTTCCATATTTAATTCCTTCAATTTACATTCAAAGTGAATTGGTAATAAGGAGGTAATATAAAAATTTAAGCTACAAATTTAATCTTTTTTGCAGCTTCTTTTTTTATAAGCATGTTACTCATATCATCTTGTAGGGATACAACATCATTTTTTCTTAAAATATATCTTTTACCGTCAGTTCCAATAAATTCAGGAATATCCTGAGTTATCCTAATTACTGGATTTTGATTTTCCAGTTTTTCATCCGTCTTGTTTTCATCTACTAAATTGTTTTTTATTTCAGAGGTTTTGTTTTTAGGTTCCTCATTTGATTTTTCTAACTCCAAAATAGATTGACGTGTTTTTAATAAAATATTATAAACAGAATCAAAAAGGGTCTTTTCCTCTAGTAAAATATTTTTAAGATCAGGATTTCCGCCTCTTGCTTTTGAAATTGCTGCTAATAAAATTTTTTTCTCACGTAGTTCATAGATGTTAATACCAATTTTTTTAATGTTATCTATCTCATCATTAATCAACATCTTTTTTTGAGAAGACTTTTCCATTTCAAGTCTTTTGTTCAAATTCTTCAAATAATCATTAAATGTTTTGTAAAAATCAGTTTTTAATTCTGATAATATTGGCGAATTTTTTTCAATCTCTTGAATTTTTCTAAGACTCCTGTAGCTTATTTCTTCATCCATTTTATCTTATATTTTGTATTGATGATTATGTTAAAATATATTTCCAAGTTTTCTTCCGATTAAAAAAACAGATAAAAAGATAGGTACCTCATTTTCACCTTCATTTAGTTTGAAATACTGTTTTTTCATTTTGATTTCAAAAGGTTGATTTAATCTAATTTTCACTGGATCATCTGGTAAAACAACAGCATCTTGTAAAGGATCAAACTTATTTAAATCATTTAATGAAATTTTTTCAACCTTAAAACCTGTTTTACCATGTAAAGATCCTGGAAGTCTAATAAGACGTTTGACATCACAGGTTACAGGTTCATCTGTTTCTCCTGCGCATATAGAAACAGCTGTTTTTCTTAAAGCACTATTTAAAAAAAATTTACGAATAGTTTTTGATTGATCCAGTCTACCTTCTTTTATCCTTTCCACCCTTTCATCTGATAAATCCTTAAGTAGTTTTTCAGCATCATTTTGTTTAACTCCATATTCCTTTAGTTTCTCTATTGGATTTTCAGATTTTTTAATTTCATTTATTATTTCAATTATACCTCGGCTTATTCTTCCTCTCCAACCTGGTTCACTTGGTTTTGGCATTTTCAATGTTTTTCCGCTTGGATAAATTCTGCCTCCATAACTTTTACTTCCAGTTGTGTTTTCATAAAAAATTAATGAATCTCTGATGTCCATTCCAATTATATAATCTACAATCTCTCTTCTTTCACTACTGTCTAAATTTAATATTTTTGGGTCTTTAACATGACAGTGATAACCTCTTCCACCACTGAAATATAATTCAATGTATTTTTCATCAAAGCCAAAATCATTTAGCAAAAAATCATTAACAAGTTTATAAAACTCTTTTTTAACTTTTTCTAACTGTTGAGTATAAGTTAATTTCTCAATATTTGGAAGATGATCAGAATCTAAATCAAATATTAGCTCTGCACCCATCCATTTTTTTTCCTGCATGGTTGGGGCATCAGGCTTTTCATAATAAGCTGATGAGTAATATATATCACTTGGAATTTTTTCTAACAAAAAATTTGAAAAAAGGTGTTTTTTTTCAAAACCAATATGCCGCAACATACCTTTACCACCAAAAAAAATAAATGCAAATTCTCTTCTTCCAAATCTATCAGGTAAATCGATTTTATTTTTTTCATAATATTTTTTATATTGTCTTTTTAAAAAATTTAATGAGTTTTTTTGATTTAAAAGTTCATTCATAAAAATTCATATAATTTATTACCCTATAATATTTATTCTGAACTATAACCTAGAAAATATTTTTTAAAGGATTATGACAAAATTTTATGTTTGGATATTATTTGATGCATAAACTGTTATATTTAGTAGTAAAGGTAAAAGATAAAGATTTATGATATACTAAATACATATTGGAAACTATGAACGGTCCTGTTGAAGATGAACTTATGTCGTCATCTGTGATAAAAAATCCTAATGCTTTGGATTTTGATTATAT
>JBNVCE010000047.1:5193-11125 GCA_050410885.1 Thermoplasmatota archaeon
ATGGTTTAAACATCTGAGCAAGGAAGCGCAACTGTTCATCTCTATGAACAAGTTGCGCTTCCTTGCTCAGATGTTTAAACCATTACTTTCAAATGTTCCCCAGAATGTTGTTATAAAAGGACCTGTTGGTACCGGTAAAACAGTTATTGCAAAAAAATTTTGCAATTCTATGGTTAATGTTGCCCGAAAACAAGGAAAAATAATAGAATATGTTCATATTAATTGTAGAAAAAGATCAACTGATGCAATGGTTTTACTTGGTATATTAAACCATTTTGATCCCCGTTTTCCTGACAGGGGTTTTTCTGTTTCTGAGATGCTTGAGGTTTTACGTAAACAGTTACAAAGAAGAAAAGCACAACTTTTAATTGTTCTTGATGAGGTTGATGCCCTACTTAGTAAAAGCGGTTCTGGTTTAATATATAGTTTAACCCGTTTTTCTGATGAATCATTTACAGAAAAAATCCCTGTTTCTGTTCTTTTAATTTCACAAAAAGATGTTATTCAAATGTTGGATTTTGCTTCAGTTAGTACCTTTAAACGTAGTAATGTTTTATGTCTCAATAAATACACCCGTGATGAGCTTTTTGATATTGTTAGTCAAAGGGTAGATTTGGCTTTTCATATTGGAACTGTTAATAAGGATTCCATTGACTTAATTGCTGATATTTCTTCTGAATGGGGTGATGCACGTTTTGCTATTGAATTGTTATGGAAAGCAGGTATTGCAGCAGATCATCAACACACCGATATTGTTACACCTGAGCATGTTCGTGCTGCAAAAGCAGAGACTTATTCTATTGTTACTGAATCAAAACTAAGAAATTTGGATAAACATCAACTTTTAACATTATATGCTATTGCTAAACGTTTAAAAAAAGACGGCACTGCTTATGTAAAAACTGGTGATGCTGAAAAAACATATAATATCTTATGCGAGGAATATAATGAAAAACCCAGAACTCATACAATGTTTTGGACTTATTTAAAAGAGATTGAAAATGCTGGTTTTATTAATATCAAATTATCAGGTAAAGGTCATCTTGGTTCTACACAGTTTATCTCTTTACCCGATATTCCTGCTGAGGTTGTTGGGGAAAAAATAAAGGAATTATTGAAATAATTTTTTTGCATATATGCAGTGTTTTTTTAAAAAACATTCAAAACAGTCTGGTTTTTTCTTACAATATTTTTTTGCAAAATTTACAATAAGCGCATGTAACTGGTTGTATACCATTATTATTTCATCTGGATTGTATGTTTTTATCAGGTTTTTTTGAAAATAATCTTGTATGTCTTCATAGTTTTGTTTTATATTGATAGCTAATCTTTCACATATACGTTTTGTGTATGAATCAACAACAAAAATAGGTAGATTCCCAGCATATAATAAGATTGAATCTGCTGTTTCTGGACCAATGCCATTTAATGATAATAATTCTTTTCTAATTTCTTTTAAATCTTTTTTAAAAAAATTATCAAGATAACCATTGTAATTATTTTTTAAATATAATGAAATATTTTTTATGCGTTTTGCTTTTTGATTAAAAAAACCAGATGGTTTTATTAATTTTTTTAAATATTTTATGTCTATTTGTGAGATTTTTTTTATGTCAAGCATTTTTTCTCTTTTAAGATTGTCAAGTGCTTTTTCTACATTTGGCCAATTTGTATTCTGGGTTAATATAGCTCCAATTATGATTTCAAATCTTGGGTCACTACCTGTTTTTTCATGGTATTTTTTATCTACTGGCCACCAATTGGGTTTTCCAAATTTTTTTAAAAAATTTTGATAAAGTTTTTGTGGTGTTATTTTCATAAAAAATCAATGTTTATAATGTTTTATTCTTCTAAGAATTTTTTTCTTTAGAAAAATTATTCTAGTTATTAAGCATTTCAAATGTGGAGGAAAATTATGAGTTCTGATAATGAGTTTTGTGATACACTTAAAGATTATAGAAAATATGAAATAAAACTTCATAGTGAGTTGATGGATATTTGTCGTGATTATTTAAAAAAACTTAGTATTGTATCTGTAATTGGCATACTTGAGATTGTTAAACATGAAACAATAGAATTTGAGCAGGCAGCAAAAAAAGATTTAAGTTATGAAAAATTTGATTTTAATGAGTAGATTATGAAAATCACGTTTTAATAATTATTTAATTTATTAAAAAAAGAATTATAAGAGACAAATGTCTCTCATTCATTTTTTTTTGAGTTTATTTTTTAGCGTTGTTGTTTTTGCTGCCAGTACTCTTTTAACTCATGTAATGCTTGGTTAAGAGTTATTGTTGTTTTTGCAAAATTTATGTGATTTAGTTCTATTGGAAATGTTGTGTTATGTGGTAGATGCCATGTTTCACAAATATATGGATCTAGTAAAACACCAAGACTGTTGATTTGACCGTTACTTTCCACCCATGTTGTGAATGTGCCAACCCTTGAATGGTATTTATCATAAACAGGCATTTCAATTATTTCCTCTATTGGGCAGGTTGTTGGACCACATTGTATGGTTTTATTCCAGTATCTACATAGTTCATCCATTGTTTTGTTTAATGTTACCGTGTTACCAACATTTCTTATGTAATCATTGTAGACAGGTATTAACTTGTTAACCCCTCTAAAATATGTGTTTCTTGCATAATCATTTATTTTTATTCCAAAGAAATAACCTGGGTAGTCTGTGTTCCAGCTGTTCCATGTTTTGTCTACCCAACCAACTGGATTTCCATTTGCGTCAAAAACTTCTTTTCCAATTAGCTCATTTGGATTCCAAATTTTCATATTTTTTTCCACATCTCCTCTTAATTTAAATACATAAATGAATATGTTATTTAAATAATTTACCTTTATTTTTTTTCAATTATTTTTATTTTAATTTAATAATAATTTAAATTGCTTGTTTTCTTGATAAATAAAAAATGGATCTTATCCTGCTTTGTTTTGAAAAATAAGACATTGTAAAAAATAAAAATCTTTTTTTATTCAATTTATATATTTTGGTTTCAAAATATGAGTAATTCAAATTTATCTTGGAACAATAATTATATGAAATATTCTTAAGATATCATTTATTTATTAAAAAATCAGAGATTGAAACAAAATGGTAAAAAAACTTGAGCAGATATTAATTGAATTTATAGATAATTTATCAGATTTATTTATATTAGGAGATACTACAAACTGGACTATTGTACATTTAAATGAATCAATGGCTAAAAGCATTGGAAAAACCAAAAAAGAGCTTATTGGTCAAAGACTTTTAGATGTCATTCCACATAATGTAACACTAAGTAGAATAGAATATGCAAAAAAAGCTATTTCAACAAAAAAACCAGTTTTTTTTATAGATCAACGTGACGATAGATGGTTTGAAAATGCATTTTATCCTATAATTGATTCTCAAAAAAAGGTATTTATTATCGGATTTATTCGAGATATTACTTCAAAAATAAAGGCAGAAAAAGAAAAAATTGAAAGTAAAGAAAAATTCAAAAACCTTGCTGAGCAGTCACCAAATATGATCTATATTAATCAAGGTGGTTCTGTTGTATTTGTAAATAAAGCTTGTGAAAAGGTTTTGGGCTATTCAAAAAAGGAGTTTTATTCACCGGATTTCAATTTCTTAGACCTTGTTTCTCCTGAATATAAAGAGGTTGTAAAAACAAATTTTAAAAAACATATGGAAGGTAAAGACATTCTGCCAACTTACTACAAACTTATTACAAAAAATGGTAAAACTATTGATACGATTCACAATACAAAATTGATTCAATTTAATGGTAAACAAGCTATTCTTGGAATTGTAACTGATATTTCTAAATTTAAAAAAGTGGAAGATGAGCTTAGACAAACAAAAGAAAATCTACAAAATGTCATTGATAGTACTGGCGATTTTATTTTTGCTGTGGATAATGAACTAAAAATTCTAACCTGGAATAAAATAGCAGAGATAGTAACAGGTTACAAAAAAAATGAGGTAATTGGCAAATTTCTTGAATCATTACATTTATTTGATGATATAAGCAAAATATCTTTTAATTTAGAAAATGTAAAAAATAATAATAAAAATAATAACAAAATTGAAATAATTATAAAAACAAAAAATGGCTCAAAAAGGGTGTTGTATTTATACAGTTCATATCTGAAAGATGAAAATGGAGAAAATAAGGGTGTTCTCTTTATAGGAAAAGATGTAACAAAAGAAGATCAGTTTCATGGAAGATTAATTCCTGGAAATAGTTATATTATAACTGATAAAACAAATAATTCTGCTTTGCATTTATTTGAACATCTAATAGTTTCAGGTTATAATGGTTTATTAATTACAAGAGACAACCCTGACAATATCCAAAAAATTACTTATAATTTAAATAACATTGAAGTAGTAACACTAAGTCAAGAAAAAATAATTGGATCTGAAAATGTTGTAAATACTGATGAACTAATAAAAAAGATTAATAATTTTACAATAAAAAATTCAAATCCTTTAATTTTAATTGACAGAATCGATTACCTTATTACCAGTTTTTCATTTGATTCAGTTATTAAAGCATTATATAGAATAATAGACATAATTTCCATGAAAAAAGGTATTTTATTAGTTCGTATTAATCCTTCTGTACTTAATGCAAATCAATTGGCTTTTTTTGAAGAAGAATTAAACCCAGTACCTAGCCAAAAAATAGATACCATTGATCTTCTAGATCAATGTACTAGTTTCTTTTAAAAAAATCTGTCAAAAATTCTCCATATCTAAAATTACTACTGCTAAAAGATTAAATTTACTTGAGGATAAAGGTTTAATTTTTATAAAAAAATATGGGAAGTTAAAAACTGTATATATTTCTGAGAAAGGAAAAACATTGTTATATAAAAGAAAAATAATTTAAACCTATAATTAACCTATTTTTAACCTATTTTGAAAATACTATTATATATGTAAATAACTTTATAATATACATAGAAACAAAAAAGCTTATATATATATATATAATGCATTTAAAGTTATAGGTGTTAACACAAATCAATAAAACATGTTACCAATGTTTTAAGTAAGAGGTTTATCATATGCCAAAAAGAAGTAAAAAACAAATCGATGAGGACGAAAAAAAGGTTATTGAAATACTACAAAAAGATTCTTCATATAGTATTGATAATATTGCTAAAATATGTGGTTTTTCAAGGCAAAAAATCTGGAGAATCAAAAAAAGATTAGAAGCAAACAAAACAATATGGGGTTATCATGCAGTGGTGGATAATGAAAAACTCGATGTCAACCATTACATGGTACTTGTTAAATTAATCAATTTACCCATAGATAACGCTGTTGAGAAGATCATAGTGGAAAGAACAATAGAAAAATTGGGAGCAAAAATAGGTGTGTATGTTAAAGATAGTATATGGTTTAATGGTAATTATGATTACATGGTTTCTTTTCTTGCTGAGAATCTAAAAAAAGCAAAACATTTCCAAGAAATTTTCATGCGTACTTTCTCTGGTAACATATCAGAAATTCAATTGTTGGAAAATATATTCACAATAGAAAAAGACGGTTTTATAAATCCTAAGATTGTTGAAAATAAAAAACTTTTATAATTTCTAATTGAAATATTGTTAATTTAACTTTTTTAATTCTAAACTTAAAAACTAAATACTAAATTTTTTCACAAAAAATCTCTATTTTAATCGAAAGTTTTTTTTACAACCTATTTTAATATTTCTAAGTTGAGAAGGAGAAATGGTTAAAAAAATAATAATTTTGTTTTTAACATTTCTTATTTTATATCCTTACGCATCTTTTCAATCACAAAGTCAAATATTATCTCCACAATTCCTACTAGATTTATCTGTTGAAAGCATAGATCCAGCACCCTCCAGTCCTGTTGTCTATGACAATGTTACAATAAAGATATTGATTAAAAAC
>JBNVCE010000048.1:0-11014 GCA_050410885.1 Thermoplasmatota archaeon
AGATCATGGTCAACAAGAAAGGAATGATATTGCATAAAACCAAACACCAGAACGGGAAGAAACACGATTACGATATTTTCAAGAAAAAAGGTCCACCATCAATACCAATTAAGATCGAACTCGGTGTGTACCTCGGCTATTTTGGAATTGAAAAAAAGACTACCCTGATCTGAAGGTGAAAATTCCTGTGAAAAAACCAAAAGGAAAAAAACTCACCTCTAAGGAGAAACGCTACAACAAAAAAACAATGTAAAGAACGAATCATTGTAGAGCATACTATAAGCAGGATGAAGAAATTCCGCATCGTGGGTGATGAATTCAGAAACAAGCTCACACGATACGAACGTATGACGTCTATCGTCTGTGGACTGGTGAATTTCACCTTACTCAAATAATAACCATCAAATTGGGGAGGTTAAAAGAGAACAGTTGTGGCCGCTTGGCAATTATGCAAAAGGCCTAATTTATATATATTAGTTTTATAATATATACTGCTAACAATTGTTAATTTAAGGTGAGAAAAAAATGAAGAAAATATTCTCAATAATTATATTGGGGCTACTATTATCTAGCACTTCTGGATTTTTTATCATACAAAGTATTGCAGAAAAAAACAGGTCAGATGATTTTGCCACCCATACCGTTTTAGGTGAATATGGTACTGCAACATGGTGTGGTTATTGTAAATATGCTCATGGAGCTTTAAAAGCACTTTACAAAGGTGGTTGGCATGATTTTTATTATGTTTCATTAGTTTGTGATAAAAACACCCATGCATATAACAGGGCGGTAAATCAACTTGGTCTTGCTGGTTATCCAACAGTTTTTTGGGATGGTAAATACAGAACTGATGTAGGTGCTGGTAGTGTCCCTGGTGCAATGGCTGCATATAATGCAAGTATTATTGCGTGTGGAAATAGATCTGTTGCAAACATTGATTTAGTAATTAGTGCAACATGGCTTGGTGGAACGCAAATGTCAATCACGGTTAATGTTATTAATAACCAGGGTAGTACATATAACGGGTATTTACGTTGTTATGTAACAGAAATAACATCATCTATGGGATGGTATGATACTGGAGGTAATCTTTATACATTCCCATTTTTGGATTATGCATTTGACCAGTCCATTTCTATTACTGCAGGTGGTACTTGGTCAAACACAGTAGTTTGGGATGGTGCAACACATAGTGATGGATATGGACATTATTTCACAAGTATTACTCAGGATAACACATTTATAATTGCTTCAGTTTTTGCTTCATCTGGTGGTTATGTAGATGAAACAGCAGGTTATAGGATGGGAAATAATCGACCACCAAATACACCAAGTAACCCAAACCCAGCAAACGGAGCAAACAATGTACCAATAAACCCAACACTAAGCTGGCAATGCACAGATCCTGACTGGTTTGATGATCTTTACTTTGATGTATATTTTGAAAAAGATGATCCCACACCAGATGTTTTGGTTTCAAATAATCAAACAGGAACCTCTTATTCCCCTGGAACTCTTGATATGGAATCAACGTATTATTGGCAGATTGTTGCTCATGATGAATATGGTTTAACTATTGAAGGCCCTGTTTGGCATTTCACAACACGTGGAAATAGCCCACCAAGTGCACCAAGTAACCCAAACCCAGCAAACGGAGCGAACAATATACCAATAAACCCAAGACTAAGCTGGCAATGCACAGATCCTGATGGTGATAAATTATATTATGATGTTTATTTTGAAAAAGAAAATCCTAATCCAAATGTAATTGTTTCTCATAATCAAACAGGAAAAACGTATGAACCAAATCAACTAGAATATAATACAACTTATTACTGGAAAATAGTTGCATGGGATATATTTGAAGAAGCAACACAAGGACCTGTATGGTCATTTAAAACAATGGAAGAACCACAGTACTTCCCAAATCTTGATTGCATCGGTACTCTTTCATGGGTTAACGTTAAAACAGGTTCAACTGTTACAGGTAATTTCAAAGTTCAAAATATTGGAGACCCAACATCAGAGTTATACTGGAGAATCGAGGATTATCCTGAATGGGGGACATGGACTTTTAACCCGGATCATGGAGATGCATTAACTCCTGAAGATGGATATAGAACAGTTCAAGTTTCAGTTGTTGCGCCTCCTGATAAAAAAACAGAATTTACAGGTGAAGTAAAGATTATTAACATAAATGATCCTGATGATTTTGAAACAATTCCTGTAACGCTAAAAACTCCAAGGGTTAATCCAATTTATACAAATATTTTAGAAAGATTTTTGGAGAAATATCCAAATTTCTTTGCATTATTAAAAATTATTTTTGGAATTTAATTTTCTAAAATTCCTTTTTTATTTTTTATTCAATAAAGTTTATCTACTGTTTTTGTGATAAAAAAATATTTAGGTGAAAAATAATTGGTGATTTTACAATTCTACGGTGGAGTTAAAGAAATTGGTGGAAATAAAATTTTACTTCAAGACAAAGATACAAAAATATTTTTAGATTTTGGGATTAGTTTTAGTAAAAGACAAAAATTTTTTGAAGAGTTTTTAACACCAAGAACAGCAAATGGTATTGGTGATTTTTTAGCTATGAACCTTTTACCAGACATTCCTGGTATTTATCGTGAAGACTTAATGGAGCATATTGGCAGAAAGGCAGAAGAACCAGTTGTTCAAGGTGTTATTTTATCCCATGCACATGCTGATCATGCAAATTATATTTCATTTTTACACAAGGACATACCAATTTTTTGTGGTGAAATATGTAAAAGTATTCTTGAAGCTGTTGAAGAGCAAAGCCAAAGGGATTTAGAAAATGAGATACTAAGTTTTAAGAAACGCCCACTTTACAAAAAGGATTACAAAAATCCACCTATTGCACGTAAATTTAATACTTTTAGAACCGGAGATAAAATACGTATTGGTTCTTTAGAGATTGAGCCTTTGCATGTTGATCATTGTTTAACAGAAGATACTTTAGTTCAATTATCTGATGGCGAATTAGTAAAAGTAAAAGATGTACCTAATACTAGTTTTATTAATGTTATAGATTTTAAAAATAATCAATTATGTCAAGCGTTAGCCTTAAAAAGTGAATATAAAGGATCTAGAATTTTTAAGATAAAAACCAAATTTGGGGAAATAAAATCTACTGGAGAGCATAGATTCTTTGTTTTAAATGGCTTGGACCTAATTGAAAAGAAAGTAAAAGATTTGAAAGAAGGTGATTTTTTAGTATATGCAAAGAAGATAGAATTTCAAGGGAAACATCAGGATTTACCATCAATCAGACATAGTAAGATTGTAAATGTTTCAAAAAAAGGACTGAATATAATCAGACAAAAAAGAAAGAAAAAAAGATTACTTCAAAGACAGGTTGCAGATAGATCTAGTTTATCTAAATTTTATCAAGAATTCGAAACTGGTAAATTTGATATAGATCTTAAAAAATTAATGAAGATATTAGAAGTACTTAATATTAACAAAAAACTCTTTATTAAAAAATATGTTATAAAAAAATATAATATAAAAATTCCAAAGAAAACATCGCCAAAATTATTACAACTTTTAGGATATGTACTAGGTAATGGCAGTTGGTATTCTAAAAGTAAAAACTCTCCATATCTTGAGATAAGTGACAAAGATAGAAAAAATTTAGAGTTTTATAATAAAATAGCTGCATCTTTATTTAATGTAGACGGAAAAATAGTAACCAAGCATACAAATATTTTAAAACTTTCAAATTACATTGGTAAACTATTTTATGAGATATCCCCTTATATTTTTTCAGAAGCACATACAAGAAAAATACCTTCTTTAGTACATAAGGTAACAATAAAAGAAATCGCAGCTTTTTTAAGAGGGCTTTATGATGCCAAGGGATCATTTGGACATCATGCAATAATTTTAACATCAACAAGTAAGGATATTATAGAAACAACAAAACTTCTATTGCTGAGGTTTGGAATATTATCCTGGATACATGAATTTATGGAACCTTTCTCAAAACAAAAAGCATACCAACTTCTTATAACTCACCGTGAATCAATCATCAAATTCAGCAGGGAAATAAAGTTTGGATCTAAAAAGAAACAGAATAAATTAGAAAAATTCATAAAAACAAATAAACCAAGCTCTATTGAAAAAATAGAATTAATCCCTTTCAATGGAAATTATCTTAAAAACACATTGAAAAACATAAAAATGACAACCTGGGATTTTCGAAAATTTGGAATAAATATCGGCTGTTATACAAACGGAAGACACCGCCCAAGCAAATATACATTATCAAGAATAATAAAATTCCTCAAAGAATCAAAAAAAGGAGACAGAAGAGAAAAAGAATATCTTCTAGAGAAATTACATCGACTTTTATCATTCCAAGCAGTTTTCGTACCTATCACCTCGATACAACAGTTAAATACTGAAACAACAGTATATGATTTTGAGGTACCAGGTTACTCGAATTTTATGGCAAATAATTTCTTGGTTCATAATAGTGTCCCTGGAGCCTATGGTTTTGTTATTCATACCTCTGAAGGAGCAGTGGTTTATACCGGTGATCTTCGTATGCATGGCCTTCATGCTTGTATGACAAATGATTTCATTGATGCCGCTAAGCAAGTAGAGCCAATTGCAATGATTACAGAAGGCACAAGAATAGATGTAAAAAAAACAGATGAAAATGAAGAAAAAGTTTACAGGGAATCTAAAAAAGAAATTTCACAAAACAAGAATTTATCTATTGTTGATTTTAATTTTAAAGATGTTGATAGATTCACAACATTTTACAATATAGCTAAAGAGCTTGGAAAAAAACTTGTCATAAGTTTCAAACACGCATGTTTTTTAGAACAATATCACAAAGACAAAAAAATAAAATCACCAGATAGTAGAGACAACAATATTTTAATATTTAAACCAAAAAGATTAACAGGTACATATATTGATGAAGATTACACTGATTCTTATATTAAAAAAAGGTTGAATTACCCAAATATTATAACAGCGGAAGAAATTGTGAAAAAACCATTTAATTACATGGTTGTTTTAAATTATTATTACTTCAATACACTTGTTGATTTAAAACCATTTAAAGGAGTATACATTCATTCATTATCAGAACCTTTTAATGAGGAAATGGAGATCTCATTTAATAGAATGAAAGCATGGATTGAACATTTTAACATGAAATTTGTTCAATCCCATTGCTCTGGGCATATAAATGGTACTGATTTAAAAAAATTGATTGAAAATGTAGCACCAAAAATCATTTTTCCTATTCACACAGAACATCCTGGTTTGTTTAGAACTTTAAATGCAAAAACAAGGCTTGTTAAAGAAGGAAAAACGTATAAACTATGATTTCATAGCATTTCTCTAAATTAAAAATTTTCCCTGAGGTTGTTAAAAATGGTGGATCTTTATGATTATTCCAAAAAAAAGGATGATCAAACATTGATTGAAACAGATATTGGGAAGCGTAAAAAGGAACAATTTATTGAAAATCTTAAAGAAGGGGACACTGTAAATGATTTATTTGCTGTGAAATTAAAAAACCCTCCAAGGGCTTATAAGAAGGGAACATGGTTTGGTCTTACTGTTACAGATAAAACTGGTGAGATAAACGTAAAATACTGGGGCGGGGAAAATAAAGACAGGATTAAAAGACTGTATGATAGTTTTAAAGTTGGTGATGTTGTTCACGTAAGACTTGGAAATGTTGAGGTTTATGAGGAAAAACCTCAAATATCAATCAATGAGGCAATTGGTGGACTTAGAAGATGCAGTCCCAATGAATATGACATTAGGGATTTTGTTCCATCAATTGATGAAGAAAAAATAAAAAAATTTTTTAACATAATAAAAAATGAAATTGATTGTGTTGAAAATCCTCAATTAAAAGAACTGCTTGATTTGTTTTTTAGTGATTCTGATTTTGTGAAAAATTATTGTCATTCCCCTTCAGCCATTACTCATCATCATAATTATGTTGGTGGAAACCTAGAACACACCATTGGTGTTTTACGATTATGTAAAAATATTTGTGAAATGTATGAAGGTATAAACAAGGATTTGGTAATTACTGGTGCAATTCTTCATGATATTGGAAAATTAAAAGAGTATGAAACAAAAGCTGCAATTGAAAAAACAGATGAGGGGAATTTTATTGGGCATATTGTTTTGGGTGATAGATGGGTAAGAGAAAAAATTTCACAATTAAAAGATAAAGGTAAGGATTTTGAAAAAGAATTAGAAGATAAACTGTGTCACATTATTCTTAGTCATCATGGGAAATACGAGTTTGGCTCACCGCGTATGCCTAAAACCATTGAAGCAGTTGTTGTTCATGCTGCTGATTTTATGGATTCACAGGTTAAAAATTTCATTCAAAACATACAAGAGGGTAGAAGAATTAGTGAGGATGATTGGTCTTTTATTTGGGATTCTGACCTTGGTCAAAAAAGGTTGATGTATTTGGGTGAAGATTAAGGGGTTAAATTTTATGAAAAAGGATACAATGGATATTATCTGCTGCCCAACTTGTAAAGGTGATTTAATACTTTTTATTGAAAAAGAGGAAGATGATGACATAATAAGTGGTTCTTTGACTTGTAAAAAATGTAACTGTGTTTACAGCATTGAAGATGGGATTCCAAATCTTTTACCAAAACAAAGGTCTTAAAATTTTTTATACGTATTTTTTTAATTGACTTACAAGTTTTTTTGCTGTTTCCCTGTTTTTTCCTTCAACATATTT
Source organism: Thermoplasmatota archaeon (assembly GCA_050410885.1). Classification (GTDB taxonomy): domain Archaea; phylum Thermoplasmatota; class E2; order DHVEG-1; family DHVEG-1; genus JBNVCE01. Next base: position 6,770 of record JBNVCE010000048.1, read on the forward strand.
TGTATCAATTGCCATTTCTATGCATTGTAGAAACATTTCTATTTCAAGTTTTGATAAATCAAGTGTAATTTTTACCATTTTTTCCTCCAACCGATAATGGGTATTAACATTTTAGATTATATAAAATCTCGGATAACGACGTTAACTTGTAAAAAAAATTTCAGGCAGTTTTATATTCATATTTTTTCATAAAACTTTCAATATCTTTTAACAGGTTTTTTGATTCAACTAAATCTTTTATGTATTTTTTAAAACGCGTGGCACGCCTATCAAGTATTACTGCAACTCCAGTATCTGTTTCATTACGTATCAATCTTCCAATTGATTGCAAAAGTTTTCTTGCAGTTGGCGCCTCAACAGTGTACTCCCATCCTTTACCAAATTTTAAATCGTAATATCTTTGCAACTCTTTTTGTCTTGCAGTTGGTTTCGGATATGGAATCCCAACAATAACAGCCAGCTCTAGTTGTTCTGCAGGGAAATCCATTCCTTCGCTTATTCTACCACCAATAACTGAAAAAAGTGTTGCACCACCTTTGTTTTCATCACCTTTTTGTTTAAAATCTGAAACCAGTTCCATTAACGCTGTTTGTGACATGTCACGCTCTTCTACAAACAAACAACGTTTGATATTGTTGTAATGATTAAGGGCTTTAAACATGGACATAATATTGAAACTCGGGAAAAAAACCATAATGTTTTTTGGAAATGCATTACAAATTTTTGTAACATAGTCTATTAATTTTTTAATGTTTTCTTGATCTTTACTAATTTCTTCATATTTTGTTGTGACATCAGATACAAAAAAAATCTTTCTATTTTCTTTAGGAAAAGGTGATTGATAAGTAACCAGTTGCGTGTTTTCAGGCAAACCAATTGAATCACGATATTCTTCTAAAGGCTCAAGTGTTCCTGACATATGAATAGAGGAATGAAATGATTTTATAATCCCAGTTCCAATGGATGGATCAAGACAGTAGGCTTCAATCCTTGGGTTTTTACCATCATGTGAATCAACAACAAGTTTTGCATAATGCTCTGTATCAAGATTTATCCAAAAATCAAGTAGTAACCCAAGTTTATGTAAATATGAACGAGGTAGTTTACCTTCTTTTTCTTTGTATTCTTGAATTTTTTCACCATAAGCAATTAAGTCATCAATGATATCATGAAGGGTTTTACTTGTGATTTTTAAACGTGATAAAATTTCAGTTTCAAACTCATGAGAAGGAATAAAAGCATCATCTTTTTTCAAAGGTTCTTTTCTTATTCCATTTTCTAAAACACCATAAACATATGTATCTCTTAAATCTTTGATTATTTCACCAAGTATTTTACAAAACTCTGACAAGGTGAATCTACCATCAACAATACTTGGATTACCATATTTTTCAATTTCAAAAGCGCAACTGTTTAACATAAACAAGGAAAGTTCTGTGGAAAAAAGCTCACGAATATACTCAGGTAGATTATGTGCCTCATCAACAACTAAAATTATATCTTCTTCAGCAACAGAGAGACTATCAAAAAGCATGTTTCGAATCATTAAATCAAAAACATAAATGAATGGGCATACAACTATTGTTGATTCACGTATTAATAGTTTATTAATTTCATAAGGGCATAATTGTTTTTTTTCACAATACTGTATAAACTCTTCAGCTGTTGGAAGCTCTTTTTTAACCCATTGTATTGTTTTTTCAAGTTTTATTTTATCCAGTGAGTTTTTGTAATAAATACAACCGTCATTTTTTTTGTTTGATTTTGCTTTTTTCTTTTCATTTGAGCAAAATCTTGAAAGTTCTTCAGATGTTCCTTTAGAAAGCTCTGGATCAGTTCTGGCAAGGGCGCACATATTAGCCCTACCCTGTATCCCCACGCCAAAGATTTTTTCTTTATTTTTTTTGTTTCTAATAGCCCTAAGTTCAATGATAACCTGTCTTTGTTGCGCATTGGTTCGTGTTGTGTAAATAATTTTTTTATTGTTTTTAAGAGCAAATTCTAATGTTGATGATAAAGCACATATTGTTTTTCCAGAACCTGTACCAGATTCAAATACAATATCTGTCTTTGTTTCTAAAGCATTTTTTATGTTTTGCATTATTGCAATTTGATTTTTTCGTGGAGTGTATGGAAAAAGATTCATTTATTTAATAGTAATATAATTTTAGATAAAAAGAGTTGCTGAGGCTTTATTGAAACTATTATTAGGTCTTTATAGTTTACAAAATATAAAGTGTAAAGATGATTATAACACCGTTTGAAAAAATCAGAGATTTACTTTCAAAAAAAATACCTTTGGAATTAATGAATAAATTACCTAATAAATGGGAAAAAGTTGGTGAGGTTTTGGTAATAGTTTTACCAGTGGAATTAAATGATTATAAGGATTTAATTGGAGAAAATTATGCAAAGGTTTTAAACTGTAAAACCGTGTTAAATACAACTGGCAAAATAACAGGGGAATTTAGAAAGCCAAAGGTGGAAATAATATACGGGCAAAAAAATACTGTAACTATTCATCAGGAAAATGGTATTAGATTTAAGTTAGACCCTCAGAAAATTATGTTTTCATCTGGTAATTTAAAAGAAAGAATCCGTATGGCCAAGATTTCTAATGAAAATGAAACAGTTGTTGATCTTTTTGCTGGAATAGGTTACTTTACTTTACCAGTTGCTGTTTATTCTAAACCTAAAAAAATTTTTGCTTGCGAGAAAAACAAGGTTGCTTACGATTTTTTATGCGAAAACATTATTTTAAATAATGTTACATCAATTGTTCAACCTTTAAAAGGTGATAATAGGATAATCGCGCCAAAAAACATTGCTGATAGGGTGATTATGGGTTATATTAATAACACCTATAAATTTTTACCAACTGCCATTGATTGTTTAAAAAATTCTTCTGGAGTAATACATTATCATGATGTTTATCCTGATGAGGTTGCACCTGAAAAACCCTTAAGAATTGTTGATAAAGAGATAAAGAAAAAAAAATGTGAATTTAAAATTTTAAGATATGAAAAGGTTAAATCATATGCTCCAGGTATAAGTCATTTTGTTTTTGATATAAAAATTGGTAAAATATGAATGAAAAAATAAGGTTAATAATTTATCATGTAAATGAGGATGACCCGAAAAAATGTACTGCTAAAAAACTTGGTAGATTTGGTTTAGCTGATATTGTAACAAATATTAAAAAAACACCAAAAAAAGCTATTTTATTAAATCCTTTTGCAAAAAAAAGTATTTCAAAAGAAGATCTATTTATTGCAAAAAAAAATGGGATTTTGGCTGTTGATTGTTCATGGGAAAATGCGGAGCATTGTTTTGATTTTTTAAATAAAAGATGCATACCACGAGCTCTTCCTTTTTTGGTTGCTGTAAATCCTGTTAATTATGGTAAACCGTTTAAGCTTACTACTTTAGAAGCATTTGCTGCTTCTTTATACATACTGGGAGAAACGGAATTTGCTTTTGAAATTTTAAAAATATATAACTGGGGACCACAATTTTTAGAATTTAACAAAGAACCACTTGAGGATTATAGAAAAGCAAAAAACAGCACTGAGATTATTAAAATTATGAAGTATTATCTTTAATTGTATTAATAACTAAATAATCCTGATTAATATGTTTTTACCCACCTTTAATTATTTTTTTAGAATCAAAGTATTCACTTCACAAACTTACTTTAATTTTGTAATAAAAGATCAAGTATTTTTTGTAATATTGGAAATCGTTCTAAAAACCTTAAAAACAAAGAACTAAAACCCGCTTTGAATCGTGGTGTGCTAACCCTGTATTCACTCCATGGTCCCCAGAGATTCTCTGTATCCTTACATCTAGCTTTAATAGTGTAGGTTCCCTTTGCATTCTAGGTATGATTAACAGCCAAAGTTTGTCCAGATGTGTATGTTCCAGTCAGTAACAGTATTGTCACCCCAGTCAACATAATAATAAATATCTCTGCCAAGCGGAGAAGTTGATTTAAAAGTATATTCATATGATGTTCCTACCTTTCCACTCGTTGGACCATTTATATCTGGTGCGGATGGTGCATTAGGGTCTAAAGGACCAAAAGCATGAAGACAGCCATCGTCTCTACCATCTCCAATATACACAGTCCCATCACTTCCAATAGCAGGAGCAGATTCAACATCACCACCAATATACTCACGCCACTTCAGAGTACCATCAGGATTAACAGCAAATAAACAAGTACCTGCTCCAAAATAAATAGTA
>JBNVCE010000049.1:0-10896 GCA_050410885.1 Thermoplasmatota archaeon
CCGTACATCAACGGCTTGGATGGATTCTTTATACTGGAAAGCAGTGTAGATGCTGAACCAGAAAAGATCCTCCGTTTGTACAAGTAATGAGATGCCGCAGAGGAATTCATCCGAGCATTGAAAGAAGGATTAGAACTACGTCTCATCCGACATTGGAACAAGTATTGTGTGATTGGTATCTTTTTCATCAGTTTCCTGGCAAATATGTTGATAAATTTGATACAACTTTTACGGGAAATCTCTCTGAGAAAGAATGTGAAGCTCCTCAAAAAACATCTGCAGAATTTGTCACTTACTATTGTTTTTACCTGGAAAATCGGTTTAAATTCACCTTTTTGAGTAATATTTCATCAGAAATTGTGGGGGGGTTATTTGGTTGATTTTTTTCTGCGTAGGTACGAGGATAAATCATTGAATTTGCGATGGTAAAAACCTGTTTGGCAAATTGATTTAGAGAGGTGTGTTAGTTGTGAAAAGGTTTATTTGGCGAAGTCAAGTTAGAAATGGGCATCCAGATAAACCATTACTTGATGGTCCAGCATCTGGTAAACCAAAAAAGGAGTATAAACTTAGTATTGTATCAACAGATCCAGATGAAGATATGATCTATTATTATATTGACTGGGGTGATGGCAGAAACACTGGATGGGCAGAACCATATTCATCGGGCGAGGCTGTAGTGTTTAGTCATACCTGGTCTAAAATTGGTAAATATAATGTTAAAGCTAGGGCAAATGATACAAATGGTTTAACCAGTCCTTGGACTGAATTTTTGGTTACAATGCCAAGAAACAAATTTTCTTATGAAACATCATTTTTACAATTTTTAAAACATTTTCCAGTTTTTTCTGATTTAATGAAATATCTTTCAAAAATTTTTTAAAAATATGTAATGTTTTTTTTAAAACAATTTTTTCTTTTTTTGTTTTAGATTCGTACATAAACTATTAACATTGATTCTTTATTTTCCAAAAACATGAAAATAAAAGATATACCATGGTTTAATAGGCCTGGTGCAAGACTTAGAAAAAAAGGAGTTTTTTCTTTAAGTGATGCTGAGCTACTGGCGATTGTTATTGGTAGAGGTGATAAAACAGAAAATGCTATTGATATGGCAAACAGGGTTCTTGCTAAAAACAATTTTGATAAAATGTCAGAGTTGTCATTGCCTGAGCTGGAAAAAGAGTTTAAAAACCCTGTTAAGGCTATGAAAATTATTGCAATGTTTGAGATTTTCAGGCGAACAAATAAACTTATGAAAAAAGGTTATAAACTGCAGATAAAAAACGCTTCTGATGTTTACCATTATTTTGTTGATGAGCTGCAGAATAAAACAAAAGAGTATTTCTATGCTTTGTTTCTTGATACAAAAAACAGGATTCTTAAAGACGAGCTTGTTTCTATTGGAACCTTGAATGAATCCTTGATTCATCCAAGGGAAATTTTTAACTCTGCTGTTTCTGCTAGTTGCAATTCAGTTATTATTGTTCATAATCATCCAAGTGGTGATTGTGTACCAAGTGATAGTGATAAAGAAGTCACAAGGGTTTTGGTAGAAGCTGGTAATATTATGGGGATTAAGGTCTTGGATCATGTTATCATTGGAAAAGAAGGTTTCACGAGTTTAAAAGAAAACGGTTTAATGTAACCTAGTTCAAGGCTGTTGATTTAAACCTAAAAAATCATAATAAAATTGTGTTTTGTTTGGTTTTTCCCAAACATTTTCCTATTGTTTATATATCTTATTAATAGTAACATTTTTTTGGTGAAAAAATGAACTTTAAGAAAAATTATGTGATTACCGGAATAATAACAATCGTTATTGTTTTGTCAGTAACATTGATCGGAGCTGCAATTTTACAAAATGATTGCCAGTTAGAATCTGGTTACAAAGACAATAATGAAGCCATCATTGTTGGGATAGGTACTATAAAATACCTGGATTTAGAAGGGGGATTTTATGGCATTGTTTCAGAGGATGGTAAACAATACCTGCCATGTGATTTATCTGTTGAATATCAACAAGATGGTCTTTATGTTAAGTTCAAGTTAAAGCCTTTGGAAGATATAGTAGGAATCCATATGTGGGGGTTGCCTGTTGAGATTGTTGAAATCCAGATAATAGAATAATTTAACCTTTTTTTAAAATTTTATTGTTGTTTTTATCCTGTTTAAAACAGCATTTAAATCCAATTTTTTTTTTTTATTTTTTTTTATTTTTTTTTATCTTATGTAGATATACCTAATCAATAGGATTGGTTTTTTTCTATGTATTTTTATGGTGAGTCTGTTACAATTAATTCTTTAACAGGTGTTCCATCACTCCAAAGTCCCATGAATCTTTGCTCTGGTGTATTATCAAAACAGTACTGCTTGTTGATTCCATAAAATGCATAATCAGTTAGTGCATCAAAAAGTTTCCATGTAGAGTAAAAATCCATTGCATCAATTGTAGAAGTAAAAGGAATGCAAAGAGGTGCAAGGTGGTCAGCAACTAAATCAGGTTCACCATAGGTGTCTGTAACCTGAATGATGAAATCCTTTTGAGAAAGAGGAATTTGAGTTGTGTTGTAAAAAATCCTTTTACCGAAATAGTCACCAACAACTGTATCATTTTCTCCAACTATTACAAGCATTAATGTTTCATTTGGTATTTTACTTAAATCAACTGTACTTAAAATCGCTGGTTGAACAGGCATTATTGCTTTTGGTGTTGGTAAACCAGAATCTTTTGCTTCAGCTGCCATATAGGCGGTAATTCCACCACCAAGAGAATGACCAACTATTGCAAACTTGTCAAGGTCTGGAGTAACGTGTTTATCATTTTCAAGTTCTTTTATTGCATCTTTTACTGCTTGTAAAGCATTTGAATAAAAATTTTTAAAACCAAAATAAATCCCTAACTGGTATCTAGGGTAAACAACGATATTGCCTTTTTTCACAATATGGTTAATCCATTCCTTGTAAAAAACTGGAAACATTGCAGTCCATCCATGGTTAAAAACAATTAAAGGTGCTTTTTCTGGTTTGGGATCATCTGGCTCAAAAATCCAAAATTGCCTTGCACCCCATTTATACCTGGATATTTTCACTTTATTGTGTTTATAATCTGATCCACCAGGGCCATTTGGTGGTTGGTTTGGTGGGCTTGGATCACCAACTTTTGCTGTATTATTTTCTATAAAAAGTGTCATTAAAAGGCAAACAATAAATAATGTTAGTATTTGTTTTTTCATTTTATGCCTCCTTAATATAATAATATGTTCAGGTGTAATAAATTTATTGTTCAACTTCAAAGTTTTTTTAAAATTGTTTAATTATAAAAATAAACTTGTTTTGTAATTATTTTTATGTTGTGTTAACAATTTTTTAGAAAAAATTGTGGGGTTTAGTTTTGTTTGGTTGAGGGAGGAAAGAAAGGAATGAAAAAATCCTTTAAAATAAATTAATCATTCTCTCTTTCAAACTAAAGCCCCACAATCAATTATATATATTAATTTTAAATTAATAAATTTTACTGATGACTGGGTTAATATTTTTCAATTTAAGGCATTAAAAAAAAGAATGCATTTAGGATATGTTTTTGTAAATCTTTTTTAAACCGGTGTTGCTGCAGTTGTTTGATCAACAAAAAATGCAAAATAACGTTGTAAATACGGCTCAACGTTGTATCCAATTCTGTAATGTGGTATCCAATGACTTATTGTTGATATGACCATAATATTATCTGATGTTATGTCAGGGTATGTTTGGTTTCCATGGTTTATTTTCCCATCGAAACTAGCTGTTATTGTTTTTGTTTTCTTTGGTTTTAGCAATATCATTTGGTTTATTGCAAAATCTAGTAATGCAAAATGATATGGATCACCTGAATGGTCATTCCATCTTGACACAATTTCTGTAACATAAGATCTGATTTTTCCAAAATAAGGAAGATTTCCTGTATTTGTTATATTGACTGTTATTGTTAATTTGGCATCTCCCTCCCATATTACAAGTGATTCCATTGTTATGGGTTGTTTTGGTGTTCTTTGTCCTTCTTGTTCAATCAAATTACGGTATTGTATTTCTGTTAATGCAACCGTGTTTTCTCTACCAACAAAGTTTGTGTCTCCTCCATCAAAATAAACCGTGGGAAATGCATAGATTTTGTAAATACCGAAGCTGAAATCACGATCTCTGTTTTTTGCAACAGTTGTCTTGTCATCCACTAGGGTAACATAGTAGAATGGATAGTCACCACTTTCGTATATGTTGTGTAATGCTTCAGCTGCATATGGACAGTTTGGACACCAGCTTGCAGTAGACTCTTCTGCAAAGACTGTATGGGTGAAATCTGCGGATGTGGGTTTTTGGTTTATGGTAAAAGTGATTGCCTGTACCGTTGTTGCAACTAGTAGGGTTACAATTAATCCTGCTATTATGTATTTTTTCATATCACATCACATTTATAGTATAGACATAAGAAATATTAATAATTAACTATTGTTAATAATTGTTTGGTTTATTATTAAAACTTTCATTTTATTTATTTTGTGTAAAAAAGTCTTTTTTACAGTTTTTTTTAAAACTGTCAATGATTGTAAAGATACAAGGTAACAGTTGTACAATAATTTTTTAATAACAAAAAAAGCGAAATTAATTTTAAAATGGTGAAAAGTATGAATAATAAAAAAATTGTATCAGTACTTGCATTGGTGACAATGTGTCTGATAATTATCGGTAACAGTCCTGTTAGCGCTTGTTGTTATTATGAGGTTGGAACTTTTGAAAGTGATTATACAAGTGCGAAAAACTTTTTTTATAAAGGTGAGATTGTTTATGGAAAAGGAGTTGCTCACTTTAACAGTTATCCTTTGAAATTGAGAATCATTGATCCAAATGATAATATTGTTTATTATTCAGATGAATCAACTTCTGTTGTTTACGGTTTGTTTTTTTTAAATGAAACTGCTACTGCTGGTACATGGGTTATTCAACTTGGTATTTACAAGTCTTGTAAATGGCAATGGTCAGATAGTTCTGATAGAACTGCCTATTTCACAGTTTCTGATGCAAATTTTACTTTAAATGTGAATATTGATGGAAACGGTAATGTTATTGTTGAGCCAGAGCTAAATTATTATCCTTATGGTTCACTAGTCAATCTAACAGCGGTTCCAGGCAATGGTTGGTCTTTTGGTAACTGGACTGGTGACATATGCTCAAGTAACAGTTTTGAAAGTATTGTAATGTATTCCAATAAAACAGTTACTGCCACTTTTACACAAAATCAGTATGAATTAAATGTTAATGTTGTTGGTAATGGTACTGTTGTTAAAGAACCAGATAAAACATTTTACGTTTACGGGGATGTTGTGAATCTAAGCTGTTTAAACGAATCAGGTTGGTTTTTTGTTTGCTGGGAAGGAGATATTTTAGGTAGTGATAATCCCGCTGTTTTAACAATTGATGATAATAAAAATGTTACAGCAGTTTTTGATAAATCATTATACAGTATTACTATTATTGTTGATGGGGACGGATTTGTAAATGTGGATCCAGAGGGACCTTATTATTATGGTGAAACAGTGTTTTTAACTGCTGTTGCAAACAATGGTACAATGTTTAGCAGTTGGAGTGGTGATCTAAATTCCACTAATGCATCTGAGGTAATTGTCATTGATAGTAATAAAACCGTGGTTGCACATTTTATTAAAACTCAAGAGGGAGGCGGTGGCTTAAATAATGGTGGAGGCGGAAGAGGTGCAGGGTCTGTAAAACCCAACAAGGTTCCAGTAGCAGATTTATCTGCAGGGGAACCATACATAGGTTTTGTTGAAGAGGAAATAGAGTTCAACGGTTCACTAAGCTACGATCTGGATGGTAAGATTGTTGAATACACATGGGTTTTTGGCGATGGAGCAACAGGTACGGGAGAAATTACAACACATGCTTATTTAGCACCTGGTGAGTACAAAGTGGAATTAAAAGTGAAAGACAACCGTGGCAGTGTTGACACTGATGAAACCATAGCAATTGTTGTACTACCAAATACTCCTCCTTCAAAACCTGTTATTACAGGTCCTGCGGAAGGATTTGTAAACACTAGTTACGTTTTCAATGTTGTTTCAGTGGATGATGATTTCGACGCAGTTAAGTATATAATTAACTGGGGTGACGGCAATACTTCTGAAAGTGATTATATTTTATCAAGCGTTTTATACAATGTTTCTTATAAATGGTTGAAACCAGGGCAGTACAAAATTGTTGTCACAGCAGATGATGGTAAAACAAACTCAACAGAAGAATTTATTATTAATATCTTGGAACAAGAAAAACAAGTTTTTGGCTCAAGCAACTTCATTCTAGTTATACTTGCCATTATTGCTTTACTTTCACTATTATTGTTTTTGTTACTTGCAAAAAAAGAAAATGAGCCTGAATAAAAACAATAATAATTTTTTTTTAATTTTATTTTTTTTAAAATATTTTTCCTAAAAAAATTTATATCCACGTTTTTAATACTACTTTTTAGTTTTTACATGGAGGAAATTTTATCAAAGAAAAACTTTTAATCGTACCTGGGTTCATTGTGGGTTTTATCTGTTTAATTATCATTACATATAGATTTGTTCTGGCTTTTTTAAATGAAAATAAAATTGTTACAATCAGCATTAATTTGTATGGTGAACAGTATCTTGATGTTATTGCCCTTGCAATCATCTGGTTTGTTTGTTTAACAAGCCTGTTTTATTTAGTTAAAATGTTGAAACAAGAAAGTCTTTTAAAAAACGTTTCTTTTAAACTACAAAAAAAGCCTTTTGTTAAAAATGAAAATCATTTTTTTGATTTAGCTTACAATATTAAACTGGATAAGAAAAAAACATCGTTTATTGGGTACATATCAAAATCTTATGGCAAGGTAATGCAAAAATTTAAAGAAAAAAAATAGTTTGCATTATAACTTTATTTTAAAGGGTTTTTAGTTCTATTGCTTTTTCTGGGCATACTTCATGGCAGCAATAACATCTTATACATTTTTCATGGTTGATTTGCGCTTGGTTGTTTGTAATTGCAATAGCCTGTTTTGGGCATATTTCCTGGCACATTCCACATGAAGTACATCTACTGGTAACAACAGGGCTTTTTCTTGGTGTTTTTTTCCCGGTTATTAGGTAATCTGCTGTGCTTGGAAGAACAAAATCAAAGTATTTAACATCAATAGGTTTTAATTGTGGATATAATATTTGTTTAGGCCATAAATTCCTTATTTTTGCTTGTTTTAAAACAGGTATTACAACAGGTTCTATGTTTAATATATCACAAACCGTAATATCAAGTGCTATAGAATTTTCAGCTGCAAGAATTACTCCCAGGTTAACCGGTATTCCACCAGATGGTCCTTCACCTTGCATTCCAATAATACCATCAACTATGATTAGATCAGGTGGTGCAATGGAAAGTACATCCAAGATCATGTCTGCAAAATATGTTTTTTTAAAAAAAATCGAGTGATATTTTGCTTTTGTTAAACCAGGGATGATGCCAAACATATTTTTTGTTGCAACAGTCATTATCATAAAAGAATGTGTTTTAATTTTAGGAAGGGATATTATCTTGTCTGCCTTTAAAACAAAATTACTAACAGGTGTTTCTTTTAGTTTTTTACCAAATGGTACTTGTATTTTTGTTGTTTTTGTGTCATAGTTTAATTCAATGTTTAGTTCGTCTGAGATTTTTTGTAAACCAGATTTTTTGTAAACACGTTTTAGTCTTCCTTTTGTAAACTGTCCAGATGGGGAGTCTCCAATGTATGGAATCCCACCTGCTTTGATAACATGCTCTGCAGTTTTTTTCACAAGTTCAGGGTTTGTAACAACTGCTTTTTCAGCAGGAGTTGCATTTAAAAGGTTAACCTTTAGTAAGACCTGTTCATCTTTATTTACATAGTTTTTTATTCCACCTAACGGGTTTAATAAAAAATCAAGATCCAGTGTTTCATAAGTTGATTTTTGAATACAGACTTTTACGTCATCCTGATTTTTTAAACCAAGCATGTTTTCAAATAATGCACAATGGTATTTTAAAATTTTATAAATTGATACGTATTTTTGAAGTTAGACAGAAGATAAAACCCTATTTGTTTTACCTCCCCGATTTATATTTTTTAACTCTTCTGTCTAACCAATATATAATTATTTTTCATAGTATATAATTTTTTTTATTAAAAACTATTTAAAAAAATTTAACTTGCAAGCATTTGACAAAAAATGTAAATTTGACTGTTTAGCTTAACAATTTTTTAGTAAAAAAAATAAACAGTAAAAATAAAAAGCATACATTTTATTTATAATTTGGATTATAAAAATGGAAAAAAGAAGATGTCGTTATTGCAGGAAATTGTTTTCAGAATCAGAACTTAAAAACCATAAAATCTATGGACCCATTTGTAAAGAGTGTTATTACAAAATGAAAAAATAAAACTAATTACACCATCGGTTAACTTCATCACCTTTTTTTACCAATAACTCTTTTTATTTTTGGACAGAAAAATAATTACCATTTCATTTTCATTTTCATTCTTTCAGCATCTTCTTCATTTTTTTGGGTATCTACTTTTATTTTATCCATGTATTTGTTTAAACATGATGGACAAATAGCGATAATGTTCAAGCCATTGGAATCTTTTTTGTAATGAACAGTTATCTCTTCTGCTTGAAAAACTCCTAAACATAAATTACATACAAATTTCATTTAATTCACCTTATTTTTTCTTATGATTTTTTTAATATATATTCATCATGTAAACTAGTTGTGTTATATATGGTCTTTCTTCTCTTTGAATTTTCAGTTTTAACAGAAAATTCAGCACCACATCTAACACATACCATTTTTTTTCTATTAATTCTTTCTATTTTTCCGCCACAACTGCATTTAATCATGTTTCCCTCTTTAAAAATATAATATTAAAACAAATCTTTTTTAGTAAAAATTTAAAGTAATATTGATTTTAAACTGTCATTAATCTTTTTTATTTTTTTGTGTTTTCTTTTTAAATGCTGTATTTTATTTACTATAATTTCACCTTTAAATTTACTTTATTATCTCTTTTATTTTTACTGCTTTTATTCCATTGTCAGTTTTTTTTATACTGTACTCTACTAAATCACCAGGATGAAGTATTGTTAAAAATGGCAGGTCCTTTTCATAGACCATTACATTTTCACCATTTTGTCCTTCAATTAATCCTTTTTTCATTTTGTCGCTGTACCAATTAACAATTCCTTTCATTTAGCCTCACCAATCTTTAAATACATTTGGATAAATTAAAAAGAATGTATACAATTTACACATTTTTTTTGATTGTTAAAATCTGTTTTTAAACTAAATTTAGAGCAAACTTCATGCTCAAATACCGGTCGATTTAAGGCTTTGCATCTAATAACTTTTTTTGGGATTTTATTTTCATGTTTTTCTTTCCTTTTGTTTTGTTTCATTTTCACTTCACCTTATTTATACTATAAACTTTATTTTTTGAAAAAAATAAAAAAATCCAATCCATTTTAAAAAAATGGATGTTCAAATTTCTATTTCGTTCTGATGATATATCAATATAAATCACTTATATAGTTTTGTATTAAAAGATTTCTAGCTTAGGTTTGAAATTTTTCTTGTTTTTTCTTTATATCTCCAATTATAATTTGGGTATCTCATTGCTTCGAAATCTTTTAAAAAATCATTAAATGTTATAGAATTATGAAAACGTATAACTCTCACAACATCCCCTGTTTTTTCATTAAATAATTCAACTACTTTTTTATTTTTTTTCCCAATTCTGGCCATTTTTTTCACACCAACCTATAATTACTTATTTTAAACAAAGAAAATTAGAAAAAACTAGAACATGTGTTTTAATTTTTTTCTATGGTTTTTTACTTGTTGAAAGGCTTATCTCAATTGATGAAACATTTGAGTTTCTGCCTTCTTCATTGGTCATGTTTTCTGTACCAATAATTATGTTTTTTACATGTGCGTTTGTTATAAACCTGTTTCTTACAATTTCTGCGGTATCAACCGCTGTGCTAATTGATCTACCTCTTGCTTTTAAAATAACTTCCTCTGAGCCATTTGCATTAAACTGTGTAACTACTGCAAGTACATAGTTTATTGGTGGTTTCTTTCCAATGTATATTATGTTCTCATCGGTTTTTTTTGCTTCCATTGACTCGGTTTTTATTTTTTCTTTTGTTTTTTCTGTCATGATTTTTTTCCTCCATTTTATACATTTAAAATATGTGTTAGGGTGCAATCCGAAATAATAATTTTAGATTGCATCTAGTTAACATATGGTTCACAACCATAAGTTTTTTTAACACATTTTTACGTTTACTGCTCTTGGTCCTCGCTCGGTTTCTTCTACGGTGTACTCAACTGCATCATCTGGATTAACATCTTTTCCAAATGGTAATGCTGTAGAATGAACAAAGACATCTTTTCCGTCTTCGCCTTGAATAAATCCAAAACCTTTCATTGGGTTGTACCATTTTATTGTTCCTTTCATTTGTTTTCACCTCCTTAGACTACATAAGTCTAAAAGTGTGTTAAAGACCTAGAAAACAAAAATCTCAAAAGATCGTAAAATTAACGAAAAATGAAACTCTTATCTCTTTTTCTTTCTAGTTGGTAGAACGCTGCTTATCTTATATAGTTTTGCATTGCAATAGCTTTAATGATAAATTTTAGAACTGTTTTTCTTCTGTTAAACTTAGCTTATTTTTAATGAAATGAAATCAATTCAAAATTAGTATCTGGAAAAAAAATTTAGTGCATGAGTAATTTTTTCCCTTGTTTAAGTGAAGCGGACCTGGCGGGATTCGAACCCGCGATTTACAGCTTAGGAGGCTGCCGCCGTAT
>JBNVCE010000004.1:0-16347 GCA_050410885.1 Thermoplasmatota archaeon
CCTTTAATTCTAGTGTTCAAACATGTTTTACATTAAATTTGTTAATCAATATCAGATATAACTTTTATAAAGATTATATAATTCTACAATGGAAGTAGTTGCTCCATATCGTTTTTTTATTTTTTCTCTATTCATTTTCAAACTTTCTAGCAAATCTGTACTATTTTTCGTAAAAGTTTTGAAAATATCATGAAGGTCTAACATAGAAACATCATTAAAAAAATAACCATAAAGATCCTTCATTATCTCCTGTATACCTGTTAAATCCCGTGAAATACATAGTTTACCTTTTAACAATGATTCGATAACAACTGTTGGGCATGCCTCTGAATATGAAGGGATAAACATGAAATCAATATCATCGTAAAATTCTGAGAGTTTTGATTGAGGGATGTTGTTATAGTAATAAATATTTTCATCGTTTTTAACTAATCTTTTGACCAAATTAGCATCAGTTACTAGATGCCATTCAAAAGCGTCTTTATTTCTACTGTTGTTAATAATTTTTATTAAATCATAGAAACCTTTTATATAATACGGTCTTCCAATAAACCCTATTTTATATGGTTCAATAAATTTTCCAGGATGAAAATAAAATTTTTCCGGATCAACAAAATTGTAGATAGTAACTATTTTATTAGATTCAATCCCATAGTTTTTAACAATTTTTGCTTTAACATGATCAGCTACAGCAATAATTTTGTTTGATTTTTTATATAAAACTTTTTCCTCTTGATAAAGAATTTTACCGGCATAATAATTTACTTTTTCATTGATATTTCTAAGTTTTACGCTTTTCCATTTTTCTAGAAGAGTGAACGTGTCCCCATGAGATGTCATTATCACAGGCAAATCATGTAAAAAATTTATTGCAAAAAATAAATCACAATGACCTGTTTGATGATGAATGATATTGATTTCATCTTTACGGATTAATTTTTTAATTTTCTTTGCTAATCTCAGTTGAAAATATAAATCTCTAATAAAAATTTGATTAAAACTATGCTCAAATAATGAAATAACTTTTACTCGGTCAATACCATCAAAATATTTCGAAAAAGTATCTTCCTGTTGCTGATTAGATGTAGCAATTACTGCTTCGTAATCCTTATAATTTTTTATTAATCCATCTATGATTTTATACGTGTAAGCACCGATTCCACCATATGATGGCGTTGTCTCAGACAAAGGATATAGAATCTTCATATAATTTCGTCCTTACTGTAACTCTTTACAACTCTCGCAGGAACGCCGTAAGCCATAGAAAAAGGTGGAATATGTTTCGTGACGACTGAACCAGCACCAATAATTGAATATTCACCAATAGTTACTCCAGGTAAAATTAAAGAATTTGCTCCGATATAACAATTATTTCTCAATACTACTCCGTCTTCTTTTTCCTTAATAATTTTACTAAAATGAGTTGGAGGGTATACATGAGCTAAAATTGTTGTGCCAACGAGTATTGTTACATTATCCTCTATAGTTATAAGATCCGGCCTTGCATCATCTAAAAACACATTAATTCCAATAAAAACATTTTCCCCAATCTTAACCCCTCTCAAACGCTGCAATTTAACTCTCATCTCTGGAGTTATTGGTATGCTTCTTGCAAAAAAGTTAATATATCTTTTTATCCCGTCTTTAATTTGACCACGAAGATTTTTATTATAATCTATCGTACCTAATTTCCTTGACATCTAAACCACTTTAAACCCATATAACAATAAATAAAGGAAAAACCTATCCATAGATAAATATTTTTGATTATTATTACTTTTTCCATCAAATCTGATGAGTCTCAAACCTATCCTTGTGAGACCTTTATTAAAGTTTAAATCATTTATTTTATAAGATGAAGTAGTATACACATCACTAAAACTAAAACATTTAAATCATTTGGAAAGAAGATGAAGATGAAACAAAAAGAGAATCGGATACTTGCTAAAATAAAAAAACCTTCGACAAAAAAACAAAAAATAGACCTAGAATTTTTCAGATGCCCAAATTGTAAACATGTTATCACAATAGAAAACAAATCTACACAAAATGGAGCTCTCTCCTGTCCAATCTGTGGACAAAAAAACATTTTTAAATCGCAACCAAACCAGTTAGAAAAAACCTACAAAAAATCACATAAAAACTGGACATCTGAGGTAAATTTCAACGCAACAATGATAGGAATAATAGTAACTTTAACCAGCATAGTACTCCTTTTTAATAAAAACCCTTTCACCACTAAACTGAGTCTAACCCTTATAATTATAGGAGTAATTTTCCCATTGTTTATCACAGAAAAAGCACAAAACATCTCAATGCAAATAACCTTTGGCATTATTTTTTATATAATATTTTTGTTTTTACTAACTGGAGTTGAATTGGAAATTTTTTTAGTTTTAATATTTTTAGGTGTACTTGTTACAAAAACAGTTTTAGATGAATACATTCCTAGAATCCTTAAAATAAGAATGAATTTTTTCATCATTGTTTTTTTCATAATTTTTATAATAATTATTACAAAAAGAATAATAAGCTTATTAGGTATCTAACCCAAAAATTATGCGTTTAATATTTGACAACTACCCGATAACATTAATCCTTTGTTTAATCTGGAGTGTTATTGCATTTTTTTTCATAATAATTAATATAGACAATCCTGTAAGGGTAATACTTAGCATACCAGTTATTATTTTCATACCAGGACATATGTTAATTGGTGTATTATTTCCTGGGAAAAAAACTGACAGCGGAATAGATTTTACAGAAAGAATCGTGTTAAGTCTTGGTGTTTCAATAGCTATTGTTCCTCTTTTTGGAATTGTTTTATTTTATACTGTTGGAAGATTTGAATTAATATCAATAATCTTATCACTTGAATCATTCATACTTGTAATAGGTAGTATTGCTATTTATAGATGGTTTAAAACACCGTTGACAGATAGATTTACAATAGAAATTAATATAAGCCTTCCAAAACATGAAAACAAACTTGATAAAACTCTTACAATCATTCTTATCATCACCGTGATCATCACACTGGTTTTATTCACATTCATAATAATAACCCCAATGGAACCAGAAAAATTTACTGAATTTTATTATAAACCAGTAGATGAGAAACAGTATCCCAGGTATCTTGAAATAGGTCAAAATGCAAGTATCATTCTTGGTATTGCAAATCATGAGTACAAAACAATAAATTATACTATTGAAGTATGGTTGCTTAATCAATCAATAGTTTATAATGAAACAACCAAAAAAAATGAAACTGTTTATAACAATTTATGGTTCATGGATAAAATCAATGTTACACTTGAGCATAAACCAATTAATCTTGTGGAAAACTGGGAACCTCAATGGGAATACAATTACACATTCAGTATAAATCATTTAGGTGATTTTAAAATGGTTTTTCTTCTTTACACAAGCCAAACTCCAGACTATGTAGTTGGCGTTGATTACATAGAAATTGCTGATGAAAAAGTAAATAGTGATTTAACCAGTGCCTATAGAAATATACATTTAAGATTAACAGTTGTATAATTCTAAAAAATAAATAAAAGGTTTTATGAATATTTTTATTTATTCTCCTTTTCAATTTTAGATTTTTTTCTTCTTTTTTCCAAGATAAAAAAAAGAATTATGCATATAATCAATATAAAAGCAATAATTAAAACCTCAATTATTGGTTGTTCTTGATAAATTTTTAACTCCCCTGTAAAGGAATTAAATTCATAAAACTGTTTACCATCACCATTTATATCAATTAGATAGTTACCATTGTCAAGTTTTTCAACCTTTGTTTTTGTTCCTGTTGTATTATTGTAGAAACTATCAAATGTTCCATCACTGTCTTCATCTATTAGATAACCTAGTTCATGAACATACAAAATATCAATTAATAATTCAAAAGGTGCCATGTCTGATTCACTTTGGTTATCAAAAGCAATAAAGGTAATAGTGTAATGTCCAAATTCAACCCATTTATGATTTAAAGTAATTGTGTTTCCACTTGGTACAAAATCAGTTTTTTGTGTTACATTATCACCCCAATTAATAATGTACTGTAGAGTATCATTATCTACATCTGTTGAAACCACAGTAAACTCATATGAAACATTTTTATGCCCAAAAACAGGACCAGAAACCCTTGGTTTATTTGGTGGATTGTTTCCTTCAATAATTACTGCAACTGTACTGTAAGTATCGGTTGCTCCTTTTTCATCTTTCACTGTTAAAGTAACATTATAATTACCTGGATACATGTACGAGTGTTTCACAATCTCACCATTTTTTATTGTCCCATCACCTAAATCCCATTTCCAGGAGATAATAAAACCATCTACATCGTAACTACGGGAGCCGTCAAATGTGATTTCACCACGAGCAAAATAAGTATAAGGTTCACCAGCTGTACCATCAGCAGTAGGAGCATAATTTGTGACAATTGTTTCTGTTGTACCAGAATCTGAGCCAGAAGGAGGTTTAGAAGGTTTTGTTGGAATAGTTAGTTCAAAAAAACAACGTTGAATTGGCTCAGTTGGTTCAGCTGTTTCTCTTCTTTCTGTGATAATTGCAATTATCTGCCCTGGTTGTGGAACAAAATCTGAATTATTATCAGCATCTGCTATCATTGCTTTTGCATCAGGATCATCCTTTGGATAACCCTCAAGGCTGATATAAAACCATATTACTTTTTGTATACTATTTTTGTCTCCTTTTTTATGATTCAAAACGTAGTTTATCTTTGACCAGTTTTCACTTTTGTAACTCTCAGGCAGGTTAGGATCATAACTAGAGTATAAACAAATAGAATGATTTACTTTTCCGTTCATTGGTATATCTTTTTGGGCGCACCAGCCAGGATATAAACCATCTACTACATCATACCCAGAAGGAACATTTAATAAATATATGTTAAACCAACTGTTTACTCCATCTTCAGCACGCATTTTTATATCACAGGTTTTTGGTGGTAAGTTTAAAGAAGGTGTAGAGCTTATTGTAGATGCACTAAATATGCTTAATAAAAATATAGTAATTGTAACAATTGTTTTTTGTTTTAATTTCATTTTTTTCTCACCATAAATGATTTTACATTATTAACTATTACGTAAATCTACGTGTTTATTAAATTTTCTATACAATCATAATCATTTTTTAAAAAATAAAAAAAATAAATAAAATGAAATTTCTTAGAACATTAAAAAATTTAAAAATTAAATATTATGTAAACAAATAATAAATAATTATTTTATGAAATTTATTAATATAATTAGTTAAATCATAACGAATTAAATATTAATAATATTTAGATAGATTTAAAAACAGTTCTTACTATCCTGATTTTCCAAAATAGAAAGATTTAAATAATAACCTAATAGTATATAATAATTAAAATAAAAATATGAATTTTACTGTGGGGGAGTAAAAAAACAAATGACTAATACCAAAAAGCACAGCATAGCAATCATACCATGTTACAACGAAGAACCAACCATTGGAAGCATTGTAGCCAAAGCAAAACACTATGTCAACGAAGTTTTAGTGGTAGATGATGGAAGCAATGACAACACAGCAGAAATAGCAAAAGAAGTAGGAGCAACAGTGATTACCCATGAAACCAACAAGGGAAAAACTGAAGCCATTAAAACAGGGTTTAAATACGCATTAAAAAACAATTATGATTACATAATAACAATGGATGGTGATGCTCAACACAACCCATCAGAAATACCGGTTCTTTTGAATAATTTAATAAACAATGGTCATGACATCACCCTTGGTGTGAGATACGGATTGTACACAGAAATGCCACTGTGGCGAAAATTTGGAAAAAGGGTTTTAGACTACACAACAAGTTTTGGAAACGGTGGTATTATCACAGACAGCCAATGTGGTTTTCGCGCTTTCAACAAAAAAGCAGTAGAAAAAATTCTGCCGAAACTCAACGGGCATTCATTTACTGTAGAAAGTGAACAACTAATTAGAGCACATGAAGAAAATCTAAAAATTGATAAACAAAACATTTCATGCAAATACAAAAACTTAAACACTTCAACAAAAAAACCACTATCCCATGGACTGTCGGTTTTAATAGAAGTTTTGAAACTTCTTCTTGAAAAACGTCCTCTGTTTTTAATAGTAATACCAGGGATAATATCACTTTTTTTTGGACTTCTACTTGGTTTAATAACAATAATGTTTTACAATGACACCTACATTTTCAACATAGGACTGGCTTTAATTGTCAGCATACTTATCATAACAGGAATTCTAACAATCATCAAGGGTTTATCAAAAAAATACATATCAATTGCTTTAAAAGAAATGTTCAGGGAAAAAATATACTAAAAAAATTTTTTTTAATGCTCCAAAAAATATCCTTCTTTTGATTTAATTGTTAAAACCAAGTCAACAATCTCATCAATGTCAAAAATCTCATACAATTTATTTGATCTTTCAACATATTTGTAACCAGGTTCAAAAGACTGTTGTAACAATTTTTCTAATTTATCATCCTTGAAAGTATCAAAATCTTTTAAGTAAACATTGCTTTCATAATCATAAACACTTTTTTGTTTTCCGATGTCAAAAAAATTAATCCTCTGTAAAATCCCTGTTATAAAAAACGGTTTTTTGTCATCACGGTAATCAGCACTAGTTTTAATTAATGTTTTTTTGATTTTGTTTTCAATAAATTCAAGTCTTTTTACATTAAACCTGATAATTATTTTTAAAAAAATGTTATTGTTTAATAAAATGTACTGAATGTTTTTTCTAAACATTATTAAAACCAAAGCTAAACAAAATATTAAACCACCCATAAAAATGTAAGTTAAAAAATTGGTAAAAAACACATCATCATTTTTTCCTTGTATTTGCTCATCAATTGTTTCATTAGAAATAACAAGTTTCACAAGTTTTTTATAAGTATTATTAAAAGCATCAACAGCAACTAATACAACGTTGTACTCACCAGGGTTTTTGTAAAAATGCGTGACATTAACACCTGTAGCATTGTCTCCATCACCAAAAAACCAGTTGTAATATACAATTAAACCATCTGGATCAAAACATTCAGATGCATCAAAAAAAATTGTTTCATTAACTGTTGAATTTCCAGTTATTTTAAAAAACAAAATTGGTTTGGTTTCACCATTAAATTCTGAAACACTGACATATAAAACATCTGACCAGGTGCTGTTAACCTCATGCTCATCCTGTGCAATGGCTTTAACTGGATAAACAGATACATTATCCCAGCAATGCGTGAAATTAACCATGGTATTTGGAGCAACAAAATCACTCCAGTTGCTTAAAGACCCGTCGCCCCAGTCAATTTTTATTTTCACTAAATCATTGTCAAGGTCAAAACAATAGGTTGAATAAAGGTATTCAACACCTGGTTCAACAACAGTTGGTCCAACAGGTTTTAAAGGAGGATCTGGTGCATTGTTTGTTTCTTGATTACCTGAAGGAGGATTAACAGGGTTGCTTGGTAGTTCATATAATCCTTCAACATTAACCTTACCATTAACAACAGTTACCGGAAGATAGTTTTTTTCATTTGTAACACCGGTTTTTTGACCAACCTGGTAAAAATTTATAAAAGAAGAACCAGTGTAAACTTTAGCTGAAAAATTAATTGTGCATAAAACTCCTGGGGTGCTTGTGTTTCCCGGTCCAATAATAAAATTGTAAATGTTTTTTATAAAACCTTTGGTGTTATCAATAATTCCTTTATTGAAATAGGTTTTAAAACCTTTAAAAAAATCACCCTCTGTAACATTTATTGCTTTAACCAACGAGGGGTTAAAGGATATAACCAGTTCAAAACCTTTTATTGGTTGAACTGGTGTGCAGTAAACATTTACTGAAAAAACGTCATCTGAGGAAACATTTTGTGTACCTGGTGTTATGCTTAAAACATTATTATTTCCAGCTGAAATTGGAAAAGAAAAAACAATAAAAATAGAAATAAAGCCAATTATTGTTAGTTTTGCAAAGGCTTTTTTAAACAATTTTTTCACCTATTCTAACTACCATGGTTTTTTTTAAACTGTTTTTATTGTTAAGTTTTAAGAGTTTGTGTATCAATTTTGAAAAACTTTTTTTTTACACAAGATTGTGTAAAAATGTTTTTGTCAGTTTTTTTTATGCATCCACAACTATTAATCTAAATACAATAAGTATTATATTAAATTTATTTAATTAAAAAACATTAAACAATAGGTTTTATTTTTATAATATTTTTTAAATAAAATAATTTATTTTGTTAAAAAAAATTTTAAAAGCATATTTAAAATTTTATTTGAAATTTTGATTTTTTAATCATTATTTCACCAAATTTTTTAAAAAAATTTTTGTCAATTAAAATGTTTTTTTGTTGTTAAAAATATTTTATTTAAAAACATTCTTGCATGATTTTATAAATATTTAATAAATAATAATATTTTTGAAAACTTTTAAACAATTGTTTTATTTTTTCAAAAAAACAACGTCGATTTTTAGTTTACAATCATCAACTGCTTCAATTATTGCTTTATCAAAAGGGTTTTCCATGTTTAAAAAATTTTTATAGTTTTTAAAAATTTTATCCCATCTCATTATTGAAATAGAATAAATAATTTAATTATAAAGGTTTTGTTTAAAAACAATACAATTTTTTTAATTTTTGTTACTTTTTCAATCAAAAAATGTATTACAAATTTTAAAATAAAAAAAATTTGTTTATTTATTTTTCAGTTTTTTGATTTTGTAGTTTAAAAGTTTTATTTCAATTTTTTCTTTAAAGATTACCATAAACAAGATAGAAACAACAATGATTACTGAAATAATAACATAGTATCCTATTTCTAAACTTTCATCAAGATTAGTTTCTTTATTGTTTTCATTTGATCCAAAAAAAGTATTTATTTTGACAGTTTCATAGTAGTTATTCCCATTTTCATCTGTTGCAATCAAAACAACAGTAAACTCATCTGAGCTGCTGTAAGAATGAACAGTTTTTACACCAAAGCCAAACTGTCCATCGCCAAAATTCCAAGTGTAATTTACTATTTTTGCATTAAAAACAATACTTTTTGATGCATCAAAAACAAAGGTATTACCTGAGATATTAAAATCAGGGTTTACCTCAATTTTTAATACAACAGTTTTTTCAACATTGTTTATTTCTGAAACAATTATTTCTAAAAAATCTGACCAGGAGCTGTTAACACCATGCTCATCCTGCGCAATTACCCTTATTTTAAAACTGGACGGGAAACTCCAGTAATGGTTCAGGTAAACTGTTGTGTTTGATGGTAAAAATTCACTCCAGTTGCTGAAAGACCCATCACCCCAGTCAAACATGTACCTGATTTTATCATCATCAACATCAAAACTGATACTGGAGTATTGATAAACAACATTTTTTTCAATAAAAACAGAACCTTCGGGAGTCAATGGTTTACTTGGGGCATTGTTTTCTTCAAAAAACATAAAAGGAGATCCTCCACCACCACTTGGTAACTTGTTAACACTGGATTTTGTTGTGAAAAAAAATGTTTTATTGGTCCACTGGTTACTATTTAAATCCTTACATTTTACAATCCATGTGTAAGTGGTTAGATAAGCTAGATTAGAAATATTACAACTTATGCTCGAGTTAGTATAGGAAATACCTGAATTACTGCCAATAAAAGGATTTGTTGTTATCTCCCAGTAAAACGGATCGCCTTCAGGGTCTTTAACCTCAACACTTAGTATTGAAGTATCAGTAAAAACGTTGTATGAATTATTTACTGGTGACTCGTTTGATAGAATATGATTGTTATAAATGTTATTCACAGTAACATTTGCATTGTTTGTTGAAATGGATAAATACTCTGTTTCATTTGTTACACAAACATTAAATAAACAAAGACTTGTTGTGCCTGTATTTAATGTTGCATTAAAGTGTATTGTTGCAATGGTTCCAGGGTTTGTGACATTACCAGTACCGATAATAAGCCCGTAAACCTTTGTAATTAAGCCTTGTGTATTGTTTATTGTACCACTGTTAAAAAAGGTTGAAAAACCGTTGAAAATGTTTCCTTCTTCAACCGAAACAGCTTGTAAAATTGAAGCATTAAACATTAAAGCACATTCAAAAGCCTTAACTGGTTTTACAGGGCTGCAGATTATATTTATAATAAAACTTTCACCAATTGAAACATTTTGGGTTTCAGGGGAAATAAAAATTATTGCATCCAACTCATCAGCTCTACTAATTGTTATAAAAATATTTAAAAATGAAAAAGAAAAAATAAAAAAAACAAAAAAAGTTTTAATTTTTTTATGATTAGATTTTAACAACAAAATTATCACCACCAACCCTGACCATAATAATTTGACACAATAACCATGTCAAAAACCTGTACAACACCATTGTTATCAACATCCTCTCTTATCCATCCAGGGTTTCCCAAATACCCGTAAACTTCTGAGATTAACAACAAATCAAGAATATCTATAGAACCATCATTGTTAACATCATAGTTTGGTGGTAAAGAAAAATTGTAAACACTTGAGCAAACAAAGTTTAAGTCATTGTCCAGGCTTTCTATTTTGTAGCTGTAGTTACCAGAGTCTGAAAAAACACTGCTTGAGTTTAAGTAGTAATAATTTAAACCATTAGGATTCATTGAAATGTTACAAAATGAACCATTTGGTTTTGTAATGTTTACATAAACAAATGCAACTGCGACATTGTCTTCTACTTTACAAGTGATATTAACCCAGCCAAATACTGGATCTGTATCAATAGGACTTGATGTTGTTAAAACAATATTTGAAATAACAGGTGCTGAGAAATCACCTATGAAAAATGAATTAGATAAAGATTTTACATTGTTTCCATGTAAATCATCTACCCAAATAAAATAATTGTGTGTTCCATATTGTGAAAATGTTTTATTGCAAAAGTAAACATTGTTGCTGTTGTTGTTTATTATTGAAATGTTTTCATAAAAACTGTTTGGATAGGTAATATTTAGAAACACTTGAGCAATTCCAATGTTATCTATTATTTGGGCTGTTATGTTTACAAACCCACCAACTTCTTGTACACCTGGACTTGCATTTATAACATTTATTGAAGGTGCTTTGTTGTCAAAAACTGTTACTGTGTAAATCATACTTGTATTACTGTTTCCATGACAGTCCATTGTAAAAAATCTGTAAGATAGATTAGAAACACTGTTAATATTCAAAGTAACTGTTTTTTCAAAAATATTGTTTCCTGTATGAGTCATTGTGTTGTTACCACTACTGCTTCCATGTAACCAGTTAACATAAACAGATAAATTTTCAGGCTCATCAACATTGTCTGTCACATTCACAGAAAAAGTAAAACCATCACCCGTGTAACCAAGCACAGGACTATAGTCAACCATTTCAGGTGGAATTCCGTCTATTTGTACTGTACCATTTACTATACTTGTTGGAACATAAGCAGTTTCATTTGTCACACCAAGATAGTACATGTTTAAATCTGAAATACCTGAAAAGTTTTTTGCAGTGAAACAAATTGTTACAAATGAACCAGGATCTGTGACATTTCCCTGACCCAAAATCAAACCATAAACATTTATTATTGTTCCATCAGAGTTGTTGATAACACCTGAGTTGAAAAAGGTGTCAAAACCGTTAAAAATATCACCCTGTAAAACTTCGTTTGCCTGTAATAATGAAGCATCAAAAGATAGTTTTAATTCAAATGATTTAATGGGTTGAGCAGGACTACAGTTTATGGTTATGTTAAAGTTTTCATTTTTTGCAACAACCTGACTTTCAGGATTTACATAAACTGTTGTATTTTGTGTTTCATCTGCATAAACAAATGTAGAATGAAAAATAGTTGTTATGATTAAAATTAAGGCAATTAAGGAAAAACATTTTTTATTTACCAGTTTTTTTATCAATATTTTTCCTCCAAAATTAATTACTGAAAAATAAGTTTGATTCTGAAAAAACACTGCCTTTGCAGTTTGTTTTTCTCATCCTTTCCACCACGGCTTTTTTATCCCTTTTTTTCTCTTAAGCTAATTCTTATGTTTTTTGATTGAAAGTATAAAAATGTTGTTTGTCATTTTTACAAAATGGTTTTATTACTAATTAAAAAATAATTTAAAAATAAAAAAATATTCATAACATACATATCATTTTAATTATTTTAATAATATTCATATAATTTTGTTTAAATAAAAAAGTTTAAAAAGTAAAAAATATTTAATAAATGCAGGAGTTGGTGCATGTTGAAAAAAATCTTAATCATTCTAATATTGTTATTACTTGTTGTAGTAAATACTGCTTTATCATCTGCAAATTTCAATAATCATTACATTGTTGATGACGAAGGAGACGGTGATTTTACAAACATACAGGATGCAATAAACAATGCAACAGATGGTGATTTTATCTGGGTTTACTCTGGTAACTATTCAGGAGATATAAATATTAATAAAACACTCAGCATCATTGGTATTGACCAAGAATATCTAAATGGTAGTGACACAGGCAATCCACGTATCTGGGCATCAAGGGTTTATATTCATCAAACAACAGGGGTTTTGTTTACAAATTTTTCATTGGAAGGTAATCCTGATGCTTGTAAAATAAAAATTGAAGATTCAAACAACTGCAGTATAATTAACTGTAGTGCAGATTATCTATTGCTATACAATGCCAATAAAATGATAGTGGATCATTGTGTATTTACACCAACTTTTGATTATTTTGCAAGTGTAAATTTAATTTTATCATCTAACAATATTATAACAAACAATATCTGTATTGCAGGAGCACCTAATACAATTTACAACACAGGTATATGCTTACAGGCATCCAATAATAATCAATTACTAAACAACACATGCATAGCAAGAGATAGCATAAATACAATGGCAACAGATCCAGCAATATATATTTCTTTATCCCATAATAATATAATAAAAGGAAACAACATCACCCAAAGTGACATTGGAGTAAAACTTAGAGGCTCCAACAAAAATGAAATCACAAGAAACAATTTCATTAACAACTCCAATCATGCTTTTTTTAAAAAATGCAAAGGCAATACATGGAGTGAAAACTATTGGGATGATTTAACAACAATATCAAGGTTTAAAATCATTATGGGAAAAATAGGTCCAATATTTGGTTTAATTCCATGGATAAACATTGACTTTCATCCTACAAAAGAACCATATTAAATAATATCAAAAAATATTTTATTTACAAATATTTATATATTCGTATTTTATTAAAAAATATTAAAAAACTTTGGGAGGAAAAAAAATGAGGAAAAAAAATTTAACATGTTTTATCATGATACTGTTTTTAAGTACTGTTTTTATTCAATTAGGCGAAACAAACCAAGCAATCGATGAAAACACAATAACAGTTGATGATGAACCAGGTGATGCGGACTACACGTCCATAAAGGAGGCGATAAATAACTCAAAATCAGGTGACATAATAGAAGTATACAGTGGAACCTATGAAGAAGATGACATAAACATTTTTATTTCAAATCTAACCTTAAAAGGAATACCAAATGAACTAGGGGAAGGAAACGACACAGGTAAACCATTAATCAATGCAACAGGGTTAAAAGATGTTTTTTTAATACATGTAAATGATGTAACAATCACAGGTTTTGAAATTGAAACATCATCAAATTCTGCCATTGTTATTTATTCAGAAGGTAATGTGATAAATGAAAACACAATAAAAACAGTTGAAGGTGTTTGTATACTAATTAACGGCACAGTTTCAGATAGTAAAAAAAATGGTGTTATATTTAATTCTTTCATAAATGAAAACTTCACAACCGCTTATGGTGTTTTTTTAAATAAAACCAATTCAAATGTTATAATGTATAATAATTTTTTAGTTAAAACAGATGCATACTTTATCAACAGTTTTAAAACCATCTGGCTTTTTAACTACTGGCAGAACCCAAGAATATTACCAAAACCTATATCTGGAAAATTGATATTTTTCAAAGAAATTTTTCCAATCACAATTCCATGGTTAAACATTGACTGGCGTCCAGCATTAGAACCATTTAATTTTACATAATGTAAATAAAAACAATACTAAAAATAATATTTTATGAGAAAACTTTTAATTTACGTATAATATTATTGTTTTATAATAAAAAAGGGGGAAAAAAAGGAATAATTTTATAAAAGCTGGTATTTTGGTTATTCTATTAACAATGATTTTACAAACCATTGCAACACCAGCAGTTGAGGTTGATTCTAAAAAATCATCAGAGAGTAACATTTTAAGCTTTGAAGATACAACACCCCCAAATGTTAAAATAGAAAAACCAGTAAAAGGGGTTTACTTTAAAGATAAAAAAATATTTCCAAGGCTTATACGTTTAACTCTTGTAATAGGTAGTATAACTATTGAGGTTAATGCAACAGATAATGAATCAGGCATAAATCGAGTTGAATTTTACGGTGGTTTACGGGGGACAAAATTCCTAGGAAATGATACAACAGAACCATACAGTTTTCTGTTAAAAAAAAATAGAATAAGGCTTGTTCATATACAAAAAATAAAAGTTGTTGCGTATGACGGGGCAGGTAATTAAGCCTCTGATAAAATAATATTAAGAAAAATATTATAATAAAAAAAACTACAACAACTGGTAAAAAATTAAACATAACGATTAACCAATGGAAAATTATCCTTATTATTTCCTTCCAAAATACTATAAGGAGTATCCCAAACACCGTTAATACTTGAAGCATTAGGATACCTTTGAATGTAATCACTCCAGTAATTACCAAACCCATTATTATCCCAAAAATTGGTAAAAGAATCAGCAGCCTGTTTAGTATTGTTGATCAAAGAATTATAATAAAATTTATTGTTACTAGCACCACAACAAGGATAAAACCCAATACTGTTTTCAACAAGCTTGTTTGCAAAAATTTCATTAAAACTCACACTTTTAACACGAATACCATAATAATTTTTTTTTAAAAAATTATAAGAAATAACATTTCCATCAGAATCCCCAGTAATATAAATACCATACATGGAGTTAAAAGAAATATTGTTTCCTGAAATAGTACTATTAACAGCAGAATAAAATTCAATACCATTTTCATTATTTTTTATATTATTGTTGAAAAACACATTGAATTTCAAATCAGTGCGACCATACAAACCATAATTACAATCAGTTATTTCATTATTAGAAACATTATTGTTAAATAATATTTCATTGCTGAAAAAATAAATACCATATTTAAAATTTGAAAAAGTGTTATTAAAAATTGTATTGTTGGATGAGCTGATCCTAATACCAATGTTTTCAGATTTTTCACCTTCAAAGGAGATATCAAAGTTTTTAATAGTACAACCATCAGCATTAATAAAAATAGTACAATTATCATTTGATTTAACATTTTTTGGTAAAATAAAAGTATTTTCAGGACTTAAACCAACTAAATTAACAGATTTATTAATAAATAATGCCTCATTGTAAAAACCATCATAAACAAAAACTGTCCAACTAGGTTTTGCAGCGTCAATTGCAGCTTGAATAGATGTAAAATCCTTACCAGGCTCGTCATCAACATACAAAGTTTTAGACTCATTTATAAAAATGTCATTGCATCCGCTAAAAATAACAAGTAAAGCCATTAAAATGGTTACTAGAAGTAAAAGTTTTTGAGTTTTAATCATTTATTTAAAAAGTTAACAACAAAACACCTATAAAACATTTTTTATTTAAAAAAACCTGTGAATTATAAAAAAAAACCTATTTAATATTTTAACTAAACCAAAAGGTAAACATTTAAAATTATGTAACAAATTTCATTTTATAAAAAATATGAATTTAAAATATGTTGCTTAATTGAAATATTTTTAAATACACATACCATTACATCCTTGATGCCGAAAAATAGTAGAAGACAAATAATGCTGGATGAAACAAAAATAATAGACCAGCTTTTAACAAATGCAAACAAAAGCATAAACGAGATTGCAAAAAGCTGTGGTTTTTCAAGACAAAAGGTTTGGAGAATAATAAAAAAACTTGAAAAAAATAACACCATATGGGGTTATACAGCGGTAATAGACGAGGAAAAACAAAATAAAAAAATCTACATTTTACTTATCAAAAGATCAAGTAAGCCCTTAGACAAAGATCTGGTTGAAATAATTATTAGAAAAGATTTTTCAAAAAAAGTTGCAAAACTGGGAATAAAAATAATGAACAGTATGTACACAAACGGAGCTTATGACTGGGTGATTTATTTTTATGCAAATGATATAAAAAATGCAAAACTTTTT
>JBNVCE010000004.1:16357-35607 GCA_050410885.1 Thermoplasmatota archaeon
GAATCACAAACCCTGAGATAAACAAAATTAGAACCTTGTTTCCAGAAATATTTTAATGAATTTTTAAAAAAATTATTTCTTTTCTTTGGTAAAATCTTTTTTTGTTTTCTGTGTAGCAGGTGCTTCCTTTGGCTCCTCTTTTTTAACCTCTACTTTTTTTTCCACTGGTTTAATCCTTAAAACCTTTGGAGGACGAGGTGGTTTAACACCGTTTTTATACTCAGTATAACCACATTTACCACAACTAAGCCTGCTTTTATGATCAGCAAGAAAAACACCAGGACCACATTTTGGGCAATGTCTACGAAAACGGTTAATCTTGTCACCTTCTACTTTAAAAAACTCATATTTTTTCATAATCACACCTTCTTTTGATCAGGTTGAGGCTCAGGTGGTTTTTTTACAGGTTCAGTTTTAGGCTCTTGTTTTGCAGCCTCAACCGGTTTACCAGTTTTAGTTTCTGGTTTTTTTTCTGTTTTTTTAGGTTGTAAAAGCTTGTTTCTAATGAGGATATGTTCACGCTCAAGACCTTTCAATTTATCAGGAGAAAAATAAACCTTGGCATAACCATGAAGTTCTTGAAGACCAAAGGTTGTATGAAGATAGTTAACAATAACATCCTCTTTTTTTGCATTAATTTTTTCAGCAAGTTCAGTTTTAATAATATCACGCGTTGGTGTTTTTTCACCATTATGTCTTATTTTAAAATAAATCTCAGTTCTGTTTAACAAGGGGTTGTTTTTCTTTGAAACGATTTCTATTTCCATATAACTCACATCTTATCAAGTATAGCTTTAACCTTTTTCTTATTTTCATCAGTGGGTTTAATAATTAAAACCCCCTTATCTGGCAATCCATATATTATAGTTACGTCTTTTGGTGCCAAAAAAATAACAGCAAGAGAAGCAAGATCATCTTCACCTTCTACCTCGATTCTAAAAGGAACAGATTCTAAATCATCAAAAGCAAGCTTGATAATTCTCCATAAATCATCAGAAATAGTACCAGGAGGGTTTTTAATAACAAAACTTTTTTTACCAAAGGATTTAATGACGTTAATGATTTCTTCTTCGCATTTACCCCTATGTGTTTTAAAATCAACAACACAAAAAACAGGTTCAATATGGTTTTTTAAAATAGTATAAGTAACAATATCACCTATGGAAACAATATGTTTTTCTTTTTTCAACAGTTCTAAAAGTTTTTTTTCATCAACAAGCTGACCCATTGGTTCTTTTAAAAAATCCCTTAAATCATCAGGTAAAACGCGCATAATAATTTTTACATTACCTTTAAAGCATATTTACCAGCTTTAGTGATATTCATTTTTTTTGCAACCTGAGAATTTACTGGATCATGAATAATAACATAACCACGCCATCTTTTAGAAGTTGGAATAGAACAATTTGGGCAAATATCACTTTCGGTTAAAACATGACAAACTTTACATGCTTTTAAATTTTTCATTTCTTATCCTTCTTTTTTTCTTTCTTTTTTTCCTTTTTTTCAGCTTTTTTATCCTCGGTAGCATAAATCCAATCATGACAACCAAGAGCTGGTTGCCTCATAGTTAAACCAATCTTGCTTTCCCTGGGTGAAAGCTCATTAAGACTAACAGCAACAATTCTTGCTCTGATTGTATCACCAGTTTTTAATGTTAACTTTTTTTCCTTACCAGTAATCAACTCATTCTCAGTATCAACCTCAACATAATCATTCATAATCTGGCTCATATGAACAAGGGCATCAAGTGGACCTATATGGCAAAAAGCTCCAAACTCAACAATCTCACAAACAATACCATCAACAACTTCCTGTAACTCTGGTTTAAAAGTCAGTGCATCAAAAACAACCCTTTGATACATTGCTCCATCCCCATGAATAACAATACCCGGACCAATAGGTTCAACATTCTCAGTAACAACAATCACACCATGATTTCTCCTCATTGTCCCTTCAAAAGTGTTTTGAACAATGCTTTTAACAACCTCATTTAAATCCTCACTAAACTTATCAGGAGGAATCCTGATTGTGTCTTCTATTTTAACCTTGTAGTACATAAATATCCACTAATTTAATCTAAATATAGTCGTTCTGGAATATTTATTCTCCTTATATGCTTTTTGAGTCTTTTTATTATTGGAATATGATAAAAAGTGGTAAAAAAACAAGGGAAACAATAGACATTAACTTAATAAGAATGTTTAAGGAAGGACCTGAAGTATCTTTACAAGGATCACCAACAGTATCACCAATTACTGCAGCCTTATGAGCTGGGGAGCCTTTACCACCAAGATTGCCTGCTTCAATAAATTTCTTAGCATTATCCCAAGCACCACCTGCATTGGCAAGGAAAATCGCAAGTAAAAAACCTGTAGAAATAGAACCAATTAAAAGACCAGCAAGCCCTGAAGGACCAAGTAAAACACCAATGATAATAGGAGCAATAACAGCCATTAAACTTGGGAGTATCATTTCTTTTAAAGCCCTGTTAGTGCTTATTGTTACACAACGTTTATAATCAGGTTTACTACCTGGTTCAGTTAATAATTTAAACTCTCTAAACTGGTATCTAACCTCCTCAACCATACTATAGGCTGCTTTTCCAACAGCACCCATTGTCAAGGCTATAAAAACAAAAGGAAGCATGGCACCAATAAAAACACCAGAAACAAGTCTTGCAGAATACTGTGTACTACTTAAAGAAAGCATACTATTTATTTGATCAACACTGTAAAACATCCTCAAATAAACAATAAATGTTGCAATAAGTGCAAGGGCAGTAATTGCGGCGGAGCCAATGGCAAAACCTTTACCCATTGCAGCTGTTGTATTACCCACTGCATCAAGTGACTCAGTACGCTCTCTCACCTCTTTACCCATACCAGCCATTTCAGCAATTCCTGCAGAGTTATCAGCAACAGGACCGTAACAGTCTGTTGCCAAAGAAATACCTAAAACACTGAGCATTCCAACAGCAGAAATAGCAACACCATAAAACTCAGCAAAATAATAAGAAACAAGCATGGCTGCAACAACACAAATAATGGGAATAACCGTGCTCATCATACCTGTAACAAACCCTTGAATAATAACAGTTGCAGGACCAGTTTTTGAAGCATTGGCAATAGTCTGAGCTGGTTTTTGTTTCTCAGAAGTAAAAAATTCTGTACTTAAACCAATAATAAAACCAGCAATTAAACCAGCCAGCATAGAATAAAAAGGCTCCATATGCTTGTCAAGCATAAACCATGTGGTAATACCACTAAATATTGCAACCAGTATAGTACTTGCCAATAAACCATTTCTTAAAGCAGTGTAAACATTTGCTTTTTTTCCAGTTTTAACAAAAAAAACTCCAATAATTGATGAAATAATTCCAATACCTGCAATCAACAATGGATAAATAATGGCTTTTTCACCATAAGTTGTTAATGCAAAACCTCCAGCAACAGCAGCCAAAGCCATTGATGCAATAATAGATTCAACATAAGACTCATATAAATCAGCACCCATTCCTGCCACATCACCAACATTATCACCAACTAAATCAGCAATAACAGCAGGGTTTCTTGGATCATCTTCAGGGATGTTTGACTCAACCTTTCCAACAAGATCAGCACCAACATCTGCAGATTTTGTATAAATACCACCACCAACCCTAGCAAACAATGCAACAGAAGAAGCACCAAAACCAAAACCAAACAAGACATTTGAAGTAACTGACATATCATAACCAAAAACACTGGAAAACAGTACATAAATCCCCAGTACCCCAAGAACTCCAAGACCAACAACACAAATACCCATCACTGCACCAGAAGAAAAAGCAATTGACAAACCTTTATTGATGCTTTCTTTTGCCCCTTCTGCTGTTTTAACATTTGAAAGAGTCGCAATACGCATGCCAATATTCCCTGAAACAATGGATAAAATAGCACCAATGATAAAAGCAAGTGATGTTCCCCAATGCATTTTACTATCAGGAATAAAAGAGGATGCAAACAATATAACTGCAACAATTACAATAAAAACAACAAGAACCTTGGTTTCACTATTTAAAAAAGCAACAGCTCCTTCCCTTATGGCACCACTTATTTCCTGCATTTTTTGATTACCAGAGCTCTGCCATTTTATTTTAAAAACAAGAAAACCGGCAAAAAGTAATGCAATAATTCCACACAAGGCAATGACAAATAATATAATATCCATATAGAATTCTCCTTTTACGGGGGTAAATACAAAAATTGTATTTAATCATTGTGAAAAACTTTCAAAAATTATTATGCTGAACAAACAATAAAAAAATAACGAAAGTTATATAAGAGTTACAATATAATTTATTTTATATTGTATTATATTATAAAAATCATTAGCAGGTATACCACTTATGCGATTATTAAATGAAACAAAAAATCTGTTAAACAAATACAGTAAAATTATTGAAAAACATCCTGTGTTAATTGTTACTATAATAATTTTTATAACAATGGGATTTGCAACCATTATCCCGTCCATGCAGTTAAAAACTGATTTTAGAGATTTTGCACCAGATAATGAAACTGTAAACGCGGTATTAAGAGTAGCTGATTATTTTAGTCAAGATTACCAGGTACTGTTTTTATATGTAGAAAAGGAAAAAGGAGAAAGCATTCTAATACCTGATGCATTAAAAGAACAATACTATGTACAAAAAGAAATAAAAAATTTTTCTAATATAATAAACATAATAGGTTTATCAACAATTGTAAATCAAATGACTATACTTGAGTTTGGGCAACCAATTGAAAACTGTACAGATGAACAAATAACAATAGCAATTAATGACATACTAGAAACACAGGGAAAAACAAACATAACGGTTTTTTCAGAAAATGATCCAAATGAAAAAATAGATTATAAAAAATATCCAAGAATCTCAAAAGGAAAATCAATTGATGCAATAGACATAAAAAATTGTAACATTGACTTTAATGATGAAACAGTTAAATTTTCAATAGAAGTTTATGATTTAACCTCATTTGTATCAAAACTAAAATCACCAATACCAGGTGTTAATGTTGTAGAATGGTTTGTTGATTTTGAAAACTTGATTAAACCAGATGAAAGATTAAATGTTTCATACAGAATCTCAGCACATTTAGAACCAAAAAATATCTTATGGGAAATAGGTAAAGGCCCATTTAAAAATATTAAAGCATTTTTTAAACAATTAATAAAAAAAGAATTATTTAATGTTTACAAAAAAGAAGCATACTTATGGATAAGACCACCAGGGCAAACAACATATTTACCATTACTTTTAAAATCTGCAGAAGTAAATTTTAATATAGAAAAAAACCAAGTAGAAATAAAAGTATCAAGAGAAGAATTAAGTAAATATGGTATATCCCCGCGTTTTCTTGGTTTAGAACTACCTGCCAAGCTTACAAATTTTAAAGCAGGAACAAGATACTATCAATCTCCAGTTTTAAAACTACCCTGGTTTAGAATATCCATGAACACCAGTTTTTTATTTAAAAAAATGGAGAAAATAATCAATAGACCAATTATGGGAAACATACTGTCAAATATTTTCAAAAAATTAGCTAATATAACCTGGGAGGATTTTGATAAACTCTTTGAAATGACTGATGAATTTGTTTCAATGCCTGATCAAATATCATTAAAAGACATGGAGGAATTATGGGTAAACCTTGATACTGCGCCAGACAATGGTGTTTCTAAAAATCTTTTATACTATAGACCTTTTTTGTTTGATGATTTACAAGTTGCTGCAAAAGCTTTATTACCTTCCTCTTATGAAACTGATAAAAAACCAAATTGTTGTTTAATCATTGTTAGTGTTAATTTAAGTACTGAAAGTAGTGAAAACCAAAAATTTAATCTATTAATCAAAGAGGAAATAGAAGAGTTAAACAAAAAAACTGCATATATAACAGTTCAACCAACCGGTGAAGGAATAATCTCAACAGAAATAAATAAAACAACATCTAATGCAAATGAAGTTATTGTACCAATGATTTTTATCATCATAGTAATCATTTTAATTATTTCTTTTAGGAATTTATCATACATGTTTTTGACGTTAATAACTTTAGCAATTTCTTTAATATGGTTATTTGGAACAATGGTTTTACTAGGTATGGATTTTAACATTCTTGCTGTTGCAATTATTCCATTAATATTAGGATTAGGTGTGGATTATTCTACCCATGTTTTACATAATTATAAAACAGAATTAGGACGAGGAAAAATACCTTCTGAAGCATTAAGATTATCTATAACAGAAATAGGATCAGCAATGTTTTTATCAATGATTACAACAGTTATTGCTTTTTTATCGTTTTTAAGTTCAAGTATTGTACCTCTTCGTGATTTTGGGATAATCCTTGCTTTAGGCATCATTTACATATTTATTGCAACAATAACTTTTGTTACATCAACAAGGTTCTTACTTGATCGCAAGAAAAAGAAATTTAAAAGTGAAAATATAAAACAATTTTCTTTAAATGTTTATATGAATAAATCAGCAAAATTTGTTTTAAAACATCAGAAAAAAATCATCCTAGCTACAATACTATTCACAATAATATTTATAATTGGTGGTTCACAGATTAAAACTGGTTTTGATTATTACTCTTTTTTACCTAAAGAAAACCCTTCAATAAAATTGTATGAAAAAATTTACACCGATTTTCCATTTGCAAGTCAAGATTTAGAATACATACTTATTGAAGGAAACATTGCAACAGTTGATTGTTTAAAAGGAATAGCAAGAACACATGAGAATTTTAAAGACAATTTTTACATTGCAAAAAATGCTGATGGAACATTAAAAACAACAAGTCTATATACAATAATAACAAAAGCGGTAAATCAAAATAAATCATTGATAAAAGAATTTAATTTAGATGAAAAAACTTTTATTCCAAAAACAAACAAGGATTTACAACAATTTTATGATTATTTATACAATGATTTAGTTTATGGAATACAAACAAGAACTGTTATTCATAAATCAACAAATGGGAATTATGATGCAACAACAATACAGATTTATGTCAATATAGTAGTTGAAGGACGTA
This sequence comes from Thermoplasmatota archaeon, assembly GCA_050410885.1. Lineage (GTDB taxonomy): Archaea > Thermoplasmatota > E2 > DHVEG-1 > DHVEG-1 > JBNVCE01. The sequence continues at coordinate 23,446 of JBNVCE010000004.1, forward strand.
GAACTGAAGAGCTTGACAAGTATCTTAAAAAAATAAACCAGGAACTAAATGAAGACCTATCATATTATGGTAAAGACACAAAAGCAATATTAACAGGTATGATGACAATAACATATAATATTACAACAAATTTAACCAAAAGTCAAATTTTGTCAACTGGTTTATGTATTATTCTATCTCTTATAATCTTGATTATTGTTTATAAAAGATTTTCACTTGGACTTGTTGTAATGATACCTGTTCTTATAGCCATTATCTGGATTATTGGAACAATGTATTTCTTGGGTTACTCATTAAACATTTTAACAATAACAGTAACAAGTTTGACAATAGGTTGTGGAATTGATTATGCAATACATGCAACAGAAAGATTCAGATTAATTGCTGACAAAACAGGAGACATAAACAGTGCAGTTGTTGAAACAATTTCTAGAACAGGCGGCGCATTGTTTATTGCAGCTTTAACAACCGCTGTAGGTTTTTCAGTGCTGATTTTTGCCCCAATTCCTCCACAGGTACAATTTGGTGTAATAACAGCTGTAACAATAACATATGCATTCTTGTTATCTGTTCTTGTACTACCACTTGTTTTAGCTCACTGGGCTTCCTGGAGCAGGAAAAGAAGAGGTTATATTATCTCCCCAACACCAGCTGATGAGAAATACCTAAAAGAATTACTAGATTACAACAATAAAATTTTGAAAAAATAAACAAGTAAACACTTTTTAATTTTTTAAAATGTTTTGCAAATATTTATGAAGTATACTTTTATACGGGTTATTTACCAAATAATCAAAGGTGTTTTATATGACAACAACTTTAACAAGTGAATTAAAAACAAACAATAGGGAAAAAAAGAAATTTATGAAATCCATGGATGGAAACACTGCTGCTGCTCACATTGCTTATGCTTTTTCTGATGTTTCTGCAATTTATCCAATAACACCGTCATCACCAATGGGTGAGGTTGTGGATGAATGGGCAGCAGAGGGCAGAAAAAACATTTTTGGTCAGGTATTAAAAGTAGTTGAAATGCAATCAGAAGGTGGTGCTGCTGGTGCTGTGCATGGTGCACTTAGCGCTGGTGCTTTCTGCGCAACATACACTGCTTCCCAAGGACTATTACTTATGATTCCAAACATGTATAAAATAGCTGGGGAGCTTATGCCATGTGTTTTTCATGTATCGGCAAGAGCACTTGCTGGTCAAGCATTATCAATTTTTGGTGATCACCAGGATGTTATGGAAACCCGTGCAACAGGATTTGCCATGATTGCCTCAGGTTCAATACAGGAAATCATGGATTTAGCCCTTGTTTCACATTTATCAACATTAAGAGCAAGCGTACCATTTTTACATTTTTTTGATGGTTTTAGAAGTTCACATGAAATACAAAAAATTCATGTGATTGATTATGATGATATTGCATCAATTGTTGACTGGGATGCAATAAAAAGACATAGGGAAAGAGCACTGGATCCAGAAAAACCACATTTAAGAGGTAGTGCACAAAACCCTGATATTTATTTCCAGGTAACAGAAGCATCAAACAAGTATTATGCTAAAGTACCACAAATAGTTGAAGAAGAAATGGAGAAAGTAAGAAAACTAACAGGGAGAAGTTATCATCTGTTTGACTACTTCGGCGCACCAGATGCAGAGAGAATAATTGTCATGATGGGCTCAGGCGCAGAAGCAGCCGAGGAAACAGTAAATTATTTAAACAGAAAAAAAGAAAAAGTTGGCTTGGTTAAAGTAAGACTTTACAGACCTTTTTCCGCATCACATTTTCTTGCAGTTTTACCAAAAACCGTGAAAAAAATAGCTGTACTTGATAGAACAAAAGAAAGTGGTTCATATGGTGAACCACTTTATGTTGATGTTTCAGCTGTTTTCCAACATCAAAAAAATGATGTTGTAATTGTTGGTGGACGATACGGTCTTGGCTCAAAAGATTTCACCCCATCAATGGTGAAAGCTGTTTTTGATAATTTAAAATTAGAAAAACCGAAAAACAATTTCACTGTTGGAATCACTGATGATGTTACATTTACATCATTACCAATAAAAGAAGAAATTGATGCAACACCTGAAGGACTTGTTCAATGTAAATTCTGGGGTCTTGGTGGTGATGGAACAGTTGGTGCTAACAAGGATGCAATAAAAATCATTGGTGACAGCACAGACTTGTTTGTACAAGGTTATTTTGCTTATGATGCAAAAAAATCAGCTGGTGTAACAATCTCTCATCTTAGGTTTGGGAAAAAACCTATACAATCAACCTATTTAATAACAAATGCTGATTACATTGCTTGTCATAATCCTTCTTATGTTGATAAATATGATTTACTAGAGGGTATAAAAGAAGGTGGAACCTTTGTTTTAAATTGTCCATGGTCTGTTGAAGAAATGGAAAACAGGTTACCTAATTCTTTGAAAAAAACCATTGCTGAGAAAAAACTGAAGTTTTTCACAATAGATGCTGTGAAAATTGCTGAAAGTATCGGTCTTGGTGGTAGGATAAACATGGTTATGCAAACTGTTTTTTTCAAGCTTTCAAATGTTTTACCATTTGATGATGCTATTACTTATTTAAAAGAAGCAGTTGAGGAAACTTATGGTAAAAAAGGTAAAGAAATTGTTCAGATGAACTGGAAAGCAATTGATGCAGCATTGGAAAACATCAGAGAAATTCATTACCCGAGCACCTGGGCAAAATTAAAACCTGAAACAAAAAAAGAAAATGATGAGCCAGAGTTTGTTAAAAAAGTAATGCGACCCATGCTTGCACAACAAGGTGATAAACTACCTGTTAGTGTTTTTACCCCTGGTGGTATTTTCCCTGTTGATACAACAAAATATGAAAAACGTGCTGTTGCTATTAATGTTCCTGAATGGCAGGTTGATAAATGTATTCAATGTAACCAATGTGCAATGGTTTGCCCTCATGCGGCAATTAGACCTGTTCTTGTAACAGATGATGAGCTGAAAAAAGCACCAAAAGGTTTTATCACAAAAAAAGCTGTTGGTAAAGAAGCACAAGGTCTTAATTTTAGAATACAGGTTTACCCTGAGGATTGCCTTGGTTGTGGTAACTGCGCCGACATCTGTCCTTCTAAGGAAAAAGCTCTTATTATGAAACCAATAAGTACACAACTTAGTCAAGTTCCTTTACAGAGATTCTCAGAAACAATTCCCACCCGTTTAGGTGGTTTTGATAAATTCAGTGTTAAAGGGTCTCAGTTTGAAAAACCATTACTTGAGTTTTCTGGTGCTTGTGCTGGTTGTGGTGAAACACCTTATTTAAAACTTGTTACACAACTTTTTGGTGACAGGATGATAATTGCTAATGCAACTGGTTGCTCAAGTATCTGGGGTGGCTCTGCTCCTTCAATACCATTTACTGTTAATGACAAGGGTCATGGTCCTGCATGGGCAAATTCTCTTTTTGAGGATAATGCTGAATATGGTTTTGGTATGGTTCTTGCAATAAATCAACGTCGTAATAAACTGGCTGATTTAATAAAAAAAGCAGTTGATGAAAACAAGGTTGATAACCAGTTAAAAGAAGCTTTTAACAAATGGCTTGAAAACAAGGACAATGCAGATGGTTCGAGACAATGGGGTGACAAAATAAAAGAACTTCTTGAAAAAAATCATGATGATAAATTACTAAATGAAATCTGGGAAGAAAGAACAATGCTTACTAAAAAATCAATATGGGCTTGTGGTGGCGACGGCTGGGCTTATGATATTGGTTATGGTGGTCTTGATCACGTGCTTGCCATGGGAGAAGACATAAACATTTTAGTTTTTGACACCGAGGTTTACTCAAACACTGGAGGACAGTCTAGTAAAGCAACCCCGATTGGTTCTGTTGCAAAATTTGCAGCATCAGGTAAAAAAACAAAGAAAAAAGACTTGGGTTTAATGGCAATGACGTATGGTTATGTTTATGTTGCATCTGTTGCAATGGGTGCAAATAAAAACCAGTTAATAAAAGCATTAAAAGAAGCAGAATCATATCCAGGTCCATCTTTAATAATTGCTTATGCACCATGCATAAACCATGGGATAAAAGCAGGTATGGGGAAAACACAAAATGAAGAAAAACTAGCTGTTGAATCAGGTTACTGGACATTGTACAGGTATGACCCAAGGTTAGCTGAGCAAGGGAAAAATCCTTTCCAACTAGATTCACAGGAGCCCAATGGTAAAATACGTGAATTTATCATGGGAGAAATTAGGTACAGATCTCTTACGCAAACATTCCCAGAGGAAGCAGAAAGGTTGCATTCAAAATTAGAGCAAGAAGTTTACGAAAGATACAAGAAATACAAGTCAATGGCGGAAAAATAAAAAAAATCATTTTTTTTCCTTTTTTTTAAATATTTAGTTTATTTTTCAAAGTAAATTAGAGGAATCTGGAAAAAAAGAATTTTGTGGGATGGGATGTACCCTCAATAATTCTTATCCAGACTCCCCCAATATTAAATAAAATAAGTATATTTAAAAATATTTATTATCGAGATAAAAAGATACAAAATGTTTTCAAAAAAGTTACAACTAAATATATCATATTTTAATAGTGCAATTGTATACCTAGGTTTTAGATGCAATAAAATTGGTTTAAAAAATAAATGTGCTTGTTATTAAAAAAGGAATTGGGTATTATTTTGTTAAAAAGAATAGAGAAAATAGCAGGTGTAATAAAAAATTCAAAAAATATTCATATTGTAACCCATATAGATGCAGATGGTATATCAGCCGGTTCAATTGCTTATAAAACCTTGGAGCGTTTAGGTAAAAATTTTTCTATAGAGTTTATCAAAGAACTTGATAATGAAGTAATACAACGATTGAAAAATGAAAACCATGAACTTGTATGGTTCACAGATTTAGGTAGTAGTTTAGCTTCTGATGATTCATTAAACAAAATAATCACTGATCATCATGCTTGCCAAAAAAACACAAGTCAACCTTTTCATCTTAATCCTCATCTTTTTGGCTTTGACGGAACCTTTGAAATAAGTGGTGCTGGTTTAACATATCTTGTTTCAAAAAAAATAGATAAAAAAAACATGGATTTATCATCACTTGCAATTGTTGGGGCTTGTGGTGATTTACAAGACAGGAAATACTGTAAACTGTTTGGTTTAAACAGGGAAATTTTAAAAGATGCTCAACAGTTAAACATTGTTAAACCAAAGATTGATATAAGGTTTTTTGGTAGAGAAACACGCCCTGTTTTTAAGATGCTGCAGTATGCAAGTGACCCTGTTCTTCCTGGTTTAAGTGGTCGTGAATCAGCCTGTGTTTATTTTTTACAAGAACTAGGTATAAAATTACAGGATGGTGAAAACTGGAGGAGATGGATTGATTTAAGTAAAGATGAAAGGCGGGTTATAATTTCAAGTATTGCAAAACTACTTTTAACAAAAGGATTTGGTCATAAAACAACAAAAAAAATAATTGGTGAAGTGTACATTTTAGTTCAGGAAAAAGAAGGAACCGAGGTTCATGATGCTAAAGAATATGCAACACTACTAAACTCAACCGCTAGATACGGGAAACATGATGTTGGTTTAAAGGTATGTCTAGGTGATAGGGATTTATTTTTTAAAAAAGCAAGAAACCTGTTAATTGGTCACAGGCATAATCTTGTTGAAGGATTACAGTTTGCAAAAGAAGAAGGCATTGTTAAAAGACATTACGTGCAGTTTTTTCATGCAGGTAAGGGTATTCGTGATACAATAATAGGTATTGTGACAAACATGCTTTTAAATTCTGAGGATGTGGACAAGAATTTACCATTAATTGGTTTTGCTTATAAAGGAGAAGGAGAGGTTAAGGTTAGTGCACGTGCAACAGAGGAATTGGTTGAAAAAGGTTTAAACTTATCAGCAGCATTAAAAAAAGCAGCATCATTAATTAATGGGGTTGGTGGAGGTCATAACATTGCAGCTGGTGCAACAATTCCAAAAGGAAAAGAAGAAGAATTTTTAGAAATACTTGAAAAAGAAATAAAAACTCAACTTTCTAGTTGAGTTGATGTTTTGTAAATATTGACAACCTCAAGCTCAAAAACAAGGGTTTCATCAACAAACTCTATTGATGGGGCTTCCATATTAACCGCAAGTTTCGCATGTGTTTCATTAACATCAACAACCTTAAAATGTATTGACATCCAGTATTCCTGATAAGAAAAAGTATGGTTAACCTTTAAATCAGAATGCATGGTAAATGCTGAATCGTCGTTTACAACAATGAAAGTGGCATTCCAGTTAAAAAAAGGTAGTTTAATTGTTGTACCATTTTCAACTATTAACTTATAAGTTACATCTGTGTCTGTTACATTTAAAATTGTTGCGTTCATAATACCCTTTATCCCAAAAGCAATCTCACCATAATCAAAAGTAACACCTTCAGAAATATTAACATCAGGGTAGTACATTGAAAAATCTTGAATGTTTTCAGTCATATTACTTTGTATCACATTATCAAGAGGAATACTGCCCATTCCAAATTCTTCAGCCAAGGATTCATTCCATGAACCATATGCTTCTTCTGGAGGAATTGTTATGTTTTTCTTTTCACCTTCCTCCATTCCAATCAAACCATTAAGAAAACCTTTTATAAATTCTGAAGAATAATTTTCATCATAACCTTCAGGAGGATAAAGCTCAAAATCTGGATCAACAAAAACATTAGCAATTACATATTGTTTTGATTCATTAAAAATACCAGATGCTTTAGCAATCTCTTCAATGTTTGTGTCAAAAACAGTACCATTGGTGAACCTTCCAACATAATAAACATCAACACAATCACCAATTTCAACCTTAGGAATCTCAACATTAATTTTAACATTGGCCTTGGAAGTTTTACCATTTTGATCAATTATCTGATAAACAAAAGAATCTGATCCAAGGAAATCCGTAGTTGGAGTATAAAAAATTTTGTTATCTTTAATATTAATAACGCCATGAATTGGAGAAGTAATTATTTTGATTTGATCTTCATATGAACTTATGTTTATGAATTTATCATTAGACAAAATTTTATTGATATAATTTTCTTTATTTCTATAACAAACAATTGTATCGTCTTTTGCCGAAATTTGTTCTTGCTCAAATAAGTTCTTAAAAATATCTCCACCGTAAACTATAACAATCAATGCTGACAAAACCACAACAACTATAATTACTAAACCAATAATTGCTAATTTTTCTTTTTGCATGAGAGAATCAGAATAAAGTCATTATATATTAAATTACCTTTTATTTTTTATAATACATTCAATAATATATCTAACAAACTTTGTCGCCAGTAAAGCTGTTTGTCCTGTATCATAAGCAGGGCAAACTTCAACAACATCAAAACCAACAAGTTTAGAAGAAAAAACATCAATACAATCAAGAACTTCAAAAGGTGTCAAACCAAAAGGCTCAGGAGTACTAGTACCTGGTGCATAAGCAGGATCAACAACATCAATATCAAGTGTAAAATAAATTTTTTTGTTTCCAAGATAACCTATTGTTTTATCAAGTGCCTTTTTAACACCATTTTTTTTGATTTCAAAAGAGTTAATAAAAAAAAGACCTTGTTTTTTTGCTTCCTCAAATTCTTCTTTTTCTGCAGATCTAATACCAAGAACTGCGATGTTTTCAACACCAACATGCTCAGACAAACGCCTAATAACACAAGCATGATTAAAAATCTCATTTTCATAAACATTCCTAAAATCCATATGAGCATCAAGTGAAACAACAGCAATATCCTTAGGGAAAGCTTGAACAATACCAGGGGTTATAGAATGCTCACCACCCAAAACAATGGGAAATTTATTATTGGATAAAACCTTTGAAGTAAATTCTTTAACTTTTTTTATCATTTCTTCTGGTTTATCATCCTTAACATTCAAATCCCCGTAATCATGAAATTTTGCATTTTTTAAATCAAAACCAGTAATTAAATTAAAAGTTTCAAAATTCCAACCAGCCTGCCTCATTTGCTTAGGTGCTTTACTAGCACCAAATCTAAAAGAAGAGGTTTTATCATAAGGAACACCAAATATGATGAAATCTGCTTCATCAGAACTAGATTCAGCATCAGCAAAATAATTAGGGAATTTCATAAAAAAAACCAAAAAAATATTTTAAGTTCTAGTGATTTTTTTCCTACCAAGTGCCTCAAGATACAATATTTCTTTACCTGGTTCTAACTGTCCTTTTAGCTCATCAGGAATAGACATTTCAAAGGTTTCATAAGTTTCCATGTCCATTAATTGAACAACATCACCCATAACCGATAAAACCTGAGCTGATCTTTTATCAATCATTGGAACCCCAACTTTGTGTTTAACAGGATGAACAACACTTCTTTTTTGATTATCAAAAATACCGATTGCTTCAATTCTAGCCTTGGCTTCACCATGTTTACCAGGTTTAGAAGTGGAAATACTTAAAATTTTACAAGGCTCATCATCAATAATAATGTACCTGTTGACTTTCAATGTTCTTACTTCTGCTAATTCTTTCATTTTTTATTCCTCTACAACTTTATAAACAACATCATGCTCTCTAACTCTGTCTTTCAATTTAATACCAACATCATCGCCTACTTTAACAGATGTTACAGGAACTCTATTAATCTGCATACTTTCAATTTTTTGTTTTAAATTAGTATGCGCACCAACAATGTGAATAGTATCGCCTATTTTAAGTTCACCATTTGTTATTTTAACAGCAGCTACACTAACGTTTGTGAAGAAATGTTCAACAACACCAATTTTTTCTTCAACCATTAACAAGTCACCAACCAATAATATAATTAGAGGTACTTAAACTGTCTTAAAAATTTTTAACCCTCAGAAACAATTTCATAAATGGCCTTTCTCCCATGTTTTTCACAAATAAAAGCTTCCCATCTAAAATCCCATTCCATGGGATTACCACAAACAGGACATGCTAAACTTTCAATTATTTCTCTATGCTGTTTTACACGTGTTTTTAAAACTTGAGCCTTGATTTTTTTTGTTGCATCAAGTGAATCCATAACATAAACAACACCAGATGATGGTAAAAACGGCGTATTATCATGCATTGTTCTTTTCTTTCTATAAGCTTTCATTTGCTGCTTAAATTTCTCCATCATTGTTTGTCTTCTACCCATAATATCACTTTATAAATTTATTTAACCTAAATAAGCGTTTTGTTTTATATCCTCTTTCATTATACCAGTACATTGAAAATGAAACTAGATGAAATTGATTTAGACCGTAGAATAATTGAGATTTTAAAAGAGCATGAAATCTCAGAACTTTATCCACCACAGGCAGAAGCATTACCATATGCTTTAAAAGGAGAAAATCTTGTTCTTTCTATTCCAACAGCAAGTGGTAAAAGCCTTGTTGCATATATTGCAATAGTTAATAGATTAATTAATGAAGGGGGAAAAGCTCTTTATGTTGTACCTTTAAAAGCTCTTGCTCGTGAAAAATATGAAGAATTACTTCTTTTTGAAAAACTTGGGCTTAAAGTTGGTATCTCCACTGGTGATCTTGATGATTCTGACCCTAGACTTGCACGATTTGACATAATTGTTTGCACATCTGAAAAAGCTGATTCTCTTTTAAGACACAAGGTTAATTGGATGAACAAAATAAAGGTTTTAGTTATTGATGAGATCCATCTGATTCATGATCCAAGTCGTGGTCCAACTTTGGAAGTGATTATATCACATTTTAAAGCTTTAAACCCAAAAACCCAGATAATTGCTTTATCTGCTACAATCAAAAACGCTGTTGAATTATCGTCATGGCTTAATGGTAAACTTATTACATCAAACTGGCGACCTGTTCCTTTAAGAGAAGGAGTTTTTTATAAAAACAAGGTTTTATTTGATGACGGTAAAACGTTAACCTTTGAAGACTCTGATAAAACACCATTGGAAAAACTAGTGGAAGATTCTGTTGAAAACAAAGGTCAGGTTCTTGTTTTTGTAAACACACGTAAATCAACTATATCTGTTGCAAATAAACTGGCTTTGGTAATAGAAAATAAACTGGATAAAGTTGATAAAGAAAATTTAAAAAAATTAATTAATTCTTTTAAAGCCGAGTTACCAGAGTTAACAACTGTTGATAAAAAACTTTTTTATTGTTTAGAAAAAGGTGCTGCTTTTCATAATGCAGGACTGTCTAGTATCCAGCGTAGGTTTGTTGAGCATGGTTTTAAGGATAGAATAATTAAATGTATTGTTGCAACACCAACTCTTGCAGCAGGAGTAAACATTCCTGCCCAACGTGTTGTTATTAGGGATCTTTGGCGTTATGATCCAAATTTTGGAATGCACCCAATTCCTATACTTGAGTACAAGCAACAGGCAGGTAGAGCTGGTAGACCAAGGTATGATAAATTTGGTGAAGCAATAACTATTGCAAAAAACCAGGAGCAAAATGATGAAATTTTTAACAGATACGTTATGGGTGATACTGAGCCTATTTTTTCAAAACTTGGTAGTCAATCTGCCCTTAGAATGCATCTTCTTGCATCCATTGCATCTGGTTTTGTTGAAAATATTGATGGTGTTTACAAATTTATTAATAGTACTTTTTATGCTCAACAATCTGATACTTTAACATTGAAAGATGAAATTAATGAGGCTCTTGATTTTTTAAAAACAAATGGTTTTATTGAAATAATTAACAAGAACCAGTTTATTTCAACATTGTTTGGTAAAAGAACTTCATCCCTTTACATTGATCCACTTTCAGCGTTAATTCTTAAAAAAGCACTTGAAAAATCATGTGAAAAAGAGTTTTCTACTTTGTCCTTGCTTCATGTTGTTTGTTCAACTCCAGATGTTAGGTCATTGTATTTAAGAAGTAGTGATTTCTGGGTTGAAGAAAAAGCAGAGAAACACGTTGGTGAATTTTTAATTGAAAAACCTGATATTTCCAGTGAGGATTATGAATGGTTTTTAAGTGATTTAAAAACAGCATCTTTAATTGAGGATTGGATTGAAGAGGTCAATGAGGATTACATTATTACCAAGTATGATGTTGGTTCCGGTGATATTTATAATATTATTGAAACAGTAAGCTGGATTTTACATGCAGCTAGAGAGTTTGCAAGAATGTACAATTACAACTGTGTTTCTGAAATAAATGATTTAATTTTAAGGGTTGAATATGGTTGTAAAAAAGAACTTCTAAACCTTGTTTCTTTAAAAGGAATTGGTAGGGTAAGGGCAAGGGCGCTTTTTAATGAAGGTTTTAAAACCATTAATGACTTGCGTGGTGTACCGATTAAAAGACTTGCCCAAATAAAAAGTATAGGTGAGGCTGTTGCAAAAAGTATCAAAAATCAAATAGGCGAAGGCGATAAAGATGAAGAAAAAATTTTATCTGAGTTTACTGAAAAAAAGTCAAGAGTAGGGTGAATGATGAAAATAATTGGTGCAAAAGGAAAAATTAAAAATGTGGAAGATTTTTTAGAAAAAATAATTATTTTTGCAAAAAAAAATGGTTTAATAATCCAGGCTTTTGATGCTGATTTTGTTTTTGGTAAAAAACACATAATTTCTGTTGTTGAACATGCAAAAAGAGCTTTTTCTAGAAAAACTAATACAACAAATTCTCTTGAAAAAGAAATACTTCTTTATGCTTCATGTGAAAGACAGCTTAAACTAGCAATACCAAAAATTGGTGTAAAAAAAGGTATCACAAAAATAGCTTTTGTTTTTATTGAAAATAAAAAGAAAAAAATATCAAATAAAATAGTTGATGAATTACTAAAATTTTTATCATTAAGTAAAGATGATAAAGTTCTTGAAGGAGATGAAAATACACTAAAAAGATTTGGTATAAAGGAAGATGAAATAAAAACAGTAAACAGAAAAAAATATTGTGATTTAATTCTTGAAAAAGTAGCAATGGTTGATATAATTAAATAAGCCCGCATGGGGTAGCTTGGATATCCTAGAGGCCTGCGGAGCCTCAGACTCGGGTTCGAATCCCGGTGCGGGCATACAAATAATGTCTTTTAAACAGGAAAAAACCATGTTTTTTCATCAAAATATTTTTTGAATAGGCTCATGTCCTTGAATTGTCCGATAGAATATTTTCAAACCATTAATCTTTTTCATTTAACAGGAACG
>JBNVCE010000050.1:0-10528 GCA_050410885.1 Thermoplasmatota archaeon
ACATTATGATGCCTGGTCTTCCTGTAGATGAGGTGATAAAAAAAATAAAAGACATTAAAATCGCTTTTATGAGTGTTGTAAGAATATCTGAGGCAAGAAAAAAAGGGTTATGTAAACAAGATAACATTGTTGATTTCTTTCAAAAACCTTTTAATGTTTCTGATTTAATTGATAGAGTTAGATTAATTTTAGAACAATAAATAAACCTTAGGGATGGGTATGGGCTGAATGCTAAAAGAATTTAACCTAAAAAATTTATTATTTTCAAAAATAAATAGAAAAATAACGTTTCTTTTTTTAATTGTAGGCTTTGTTTCCCCATCTTTAGTAATATTATATTTTTATAATGTTACAATTTCTTATATTCCAAAGAATGTTTTTGCTGAAAAAATTTCAACACTTGCAATAATTGCAATTTTAATTATTATTTTAATAAGTTTAAATGTTGGTGTTATAGGATTTTATCTATCACAATCAATCTCTAAACCAATAAAACAACTTTATAATGCAACATTAGAGATAAAAAAGGGTAATTATGATGTAAAAGTAGATATAAAAACAAATGATGAAATAGAGGAGTTAGGTAACGCTTTTAATATAACAACAGAGGCTCTATGTAAAATGCAAAAAGAGCAAACAGAAATTGATAATGTAAAATCTGAATTTTTAAATATAACGTCCCATGAGTTAAGAAGTCCATTAACTCCAATGAAAGCACAGCTTCAAATGCTTAGAGAAGGATATTTTGGAAAACTAAGTAAAAAACAAAAAGAAAGTTTGTCAATAATAATTAGAAATGCGGATAGGTTAAATAATATTATTGATGATTTTTTAGAAATAACTAGGATAGAATCAGCACATTTAAGATTTGATTTTAGAGAAACAGATGTAGGGAAATTAGTTAAAGATACTATTGCATTTATGCAGGGGTTTGCAAAAGAAAAAAACATAACTTTAATTGGTAATGTTAAAAACCTTCCCATTATAAAAGCAGATCCTGATAGAATAAGCCAGGTGCTTAGAAATCTTATTAATAATGCAATAAAATTTTCAAATGAAGATAGTAAAGTAGAAGTTTCTGCGGAGCTAATAAAAGATTTTATATTATTTAGTGTAAAGGATTATGGTTGTGGTATATCTTTGGAAAATCAAGTAAGGGTTTTTGAGCCTTTTTATCAAGTTGATAGCCCGATAAAAAGAAAATATGGGGGAACTGGTTTAGGCCTAACTATTTGCAGAGGAATTGTTGAATCTCAAAAAGGAAAAATTTGGGTTGAAAGCCAATTGGGAAAAGGAAGTAAATTTTGTTTCACAGTTCCATTAAATCCTATTAAAAATATTGAACCTATAAAAATACTTTTTTCACAAAAAGAATTGATTGAAAGAAAAATACGTGAACAATTCAAAACTATACTTGGACCACTTGGAGAACTTGAGTTTTATGAATTAAAAAATAAAAACGCCCTAAATAAAGATGATTTAATAAATTATATTGATTCATTAACTGATTTATACATACTCAATATGGAAAAAAGTACAGAATTTAAAAATAACATTTTTGAAATATTTGGTGGTAAAAAAGAATTTATGAATAAAAATGAAATTATTTCACTTAATGTTGCTTAAAAGGTGTTGAAATGAAATTAAAAACAATTTTAATTGTAATGTTTTTATCAGTATCAACAATACCAATTGGTTTAATTATTGGTTTACAAGGATTTAATGAATCAATATTATTTTTAATTTTAATTTTTGTTGTCACTTTTTATTTTTCATTACTTCTTTCTCATTTAATTATACATCCAATTAAATCCTTAACGATGAATCTAGATAAAATATCAAAAGGGCAACTTAATGTAAAATTAGAAAAAAGTGAAATTTATGAGATTAATAATTTAATCGAATCATTAAATAGAATCATGGCTAGTTTAAAACTAGCCATTTACAAATTTGGCGTAAAAAAAGGCGAGATATTTGACTATGATTTAGAAGCAAATGGAATAATTAATATAAAAAAAGAAGAAGTATTTGGTAATATTCCAGGTTGGTTATGGAAAACAAATTCTAGTGGGATTATTACTTTCTGCTCAGAAAATGTTTTTGATTATTTAAGCTATCATCCAGAAGAACTAATAGGGATGAATATTTTTGATTTAATGGTACCTGAGGATGTTAAAAAATCAAAAAATATTTTTGATGAAGCAAGAAAAAAGAAGGAATCTATTAAAAACCTTGAAAACTGGGTTGTTCAGAAAAACGGTAAAAGATTATGTATTAGAACAAATGCTGATGCTTTTTATGACGAGTCAGGAAATATTGCAGGTTTTAATTGGTTTAATCTTGATGTTACCGAAGAAAAACATGTTAAAGAAAAAATAAAAAAATTAAACGAGGAATACTTAAAACTTAAGACAAAGATAGATAAAATTTCAAATGAAAGAAAAAAAGAAAAAAATAGATTATTTGAAACAATAGATATAAGTAAAGAAAAATCTGACGAAAAATGGATTGAAAATGAAGGTGATTTTGTTTTTACCTTTGATAAAAATGCAAAAATTTTAGACTGTAATGAAAATATGTATAAAAAATTAGGTTATAATAAAAATGAGATTCTTTCGCTTAATTTAACTGATTTTGATATACTTGAAACAAAACAAAGCCTTTCTAAAAAAATAAGTAATGCTATTAAAAATGGTGTTTATAGTAACAAAACCATTTATAAAAAAAAGGATGGCTCTACAATTTTAGTGTTTGAAAACCTTCAATATTTAAAAGATCAAAATGCATTTAAATGCATCGTTAAAGAGGATGATTTACTTAAAAATATTCAAAAGTAACTTTATTTTTTTTTTTACCATTAAGTATTTATTTTAAATATTATTATCCCGCCAACGTGATTTATTATGATAAAAGCCTCTAAACGATCCCAAGGAGTTTCTTATGCTATAAGAGAGATTGTTTCACCTGCAAATGAACTGGAAAAAAAAGGAATTAAAGTTTTACATTTAAACATTGGTGATCCAAATGCTTATGATTTTGATACACCTCAACATATAAAAGATGCTCTTTGTCGTATTGTTAATAATGGACATAATGGTTATTCTCCTTCTGAAGGATTTCCTGAGCTTAGGAAAGCAATAATAGAACGTGAAAAAAAAAGAAATGGTGTTGATTACGAGCCAGGAGATGTCTGTGTTACAACAGGCGTTACTGAAGCTTTACAAATTTTACTTAATGCTTATTTAGATCCAAATGATGAATTGTTGATACCAGGTCCTACATATCCTCAATATACAATTATTACACGTTTTAATGATGCAAATCCTATACCCTATCGTTGTATAGAAGAAGAAGGATGGCAGCCAGATGTTGACAATATTAGATCAAGAATATCAAATCGTACAAAAGGAATAGTATTAATTAATCCTAATAACCCAACTGGTGCACTTTATTCAAAAAAAGTTTTACAAGAAATTATTGATGTAGCAGGGGAATATAAAGTACCGATAATTTCAGATGAAATATACGATGACATGGTTTTTGACGATAAACAATATGCAACATCTAGCATTGCAAAAGATGTACCAGTAATAACATTCAACGGATTTTCAAAGGTTTACTTGATGCCAGGCTGGCGTATTGGATATGTTTTATTTCATCATTCAGGTGAACTTAATGAGGTTCAAGATGCATTTATGAGAATTGCAAGATCACGTTTATGTGCAAACTCTATATGTCAACTTGCCTGCATAGAAGCATTAAAAGGACCACAAGATCACATTGAACAGGTTAATAAAAAATTAAAACAAAGGCGTGATTTTTCATATAAAAGATTAAACGAGATAGAAGGTATCTCAACTGCTAAACCACAGGGAGCATTTTACATTTTTCCAAAGATAGAAGCAATGGATAAGGGAATATGGAAAACTGATAAGGATTTTGTTCTAGATTTATTAAAAGAAGTACATGTACTTGTTGTAAACGGTTCAGGTTTTTGTTCTATTTATGGTAAAAATCATTTCAGAGCTGTCATATTACCAACAATGGAAATGCTTGAAGAAGCATTTGATAAAATAGAATATTTTATGAAAAAAAGATTATCTGGGAAATAAAAAATTTTCATTAAATTCAATAATGTCGAAACTATATTAAATAAAATATTTATACAATCAAACTGTGTTTAAAATACCAAGAGGAACAAGAGATTTTACACCAGTAGAAATGCAGAAACGCAGATATGTAGAAGAGATTATCAGAAAAACATTTCAAAAATTTGGTTATAAAGAGATACAAACTCCAACTTTTGAAACATTGGAATTATTCACAGCAAAATCTGGAGAAGCAATAATAAATGAAATGTATATTTTCAAAGACAAAGCTAGTAGAGACCTTGCTTTAAGGCCAGAACTCACTGCTCCAGTTATGCGTTTTTATGTTGATAAACTTCAAATGGAACCAAAACCATTAAAACTATTTTACTTTGGAAACTGTTTCAGATATGATAGACCACAAAAAGGTAGATACCGGGAATTTATGCAGGCTGGTTGTGAATTAATAGGAGCAGATACTCCTGAAGCTTATGCAGAGCTTATTGCCCTTGCATTCTCAATATTAAAAAATGTTGGTTTAAAAAATATAAAATTGAATATCGGTAATCTAAATATTTTATCACATATTTTTAAAATTTTTAATATCACAAAAGAACAAAAAAATAAATTAATACCTTTAATTGACAAATCAAATTTTGATGAAATCATATTAAATTTAAAAGAATATGGTCTTTCAGAAACAGATATAAAAAAGTTTATAGAAGTTCTACAAACATCGGATTTTAAAATAATTTTTGAGCTATGTGAAAAAAACCCTGTTATAAAAAATGAGATAATAAAATTAAATGAAATATTAGAATTATTGAAAAACATTTTTGAAATAAAAAACTATGAAATAAAAATAAGTATAGTAAGAGGTTTGGATTATTATAAAGGAATTGTGTTTGAAATAGATGCGCCTATTCTTGGTGCGGAAAAACAACTTTGTGGTGGAGGAGAATACGAACTGATTCCTCTTTTTGGTGGAAAAGAAACACCAACATCAGGTTTTGCCATTGGTTTTGACCGTACAATACTTGCCTTAGAACTTGAAAAATATGTATTTCCACAAACAAAATTGGATTATTATATAATACCTGTAAATGAACAATTAACCAATAAATCATTAGAAATAACTCATAATTTAAGAAAACAAGGTTTCTTTGTTGATGTTGATTTGTTAAAAAGAGGTTTGAGTAAATCATTAAAATACGCAAGTTCAATAAATGTTGATAAAATAATAATTATTGGAGAAAAAGAACTTAAAAATGAATCTGTCACAATTAGGGATATGAAAACTGGAAGACAAGAACTAATCAAAATTGATCTTCTTTACAAAAAAAATAAGTTATCATAAAAAATAATAAGATTGGTTTAAATGTCTTTAAAGAAAAAAACAAAAATATATATTTTAGACACTTCAGCTATTCTTTCTGGTAAACCATTTGATTTAAATGATATAGGGATTTTAACAACAACTGGAGTGAAAAAAGAAATAAGCCCTTATGGGAAAGACTATTTTTTATTTCAAGTTCTTATTGAAAAAAAATTAGATATTCGTTCTCCAACTAGCGCTTCAATTGAAAAAATTAAAAAAATATCACAAGAAACAGGCGATTTAAACAGATTATCAGAAGTTGATAAAGAAATATTAGCATTAGCCTTAGATGTTAAAAAAGAAGGTAAAAAACCAGTAATTATAACAGATGATTATTCTATTCAAAACATAGCCCATACTATAAAAATTGAATACATTGGTATAAATCAAAAAGGTATAACTGGAAAATTCAAATGGATTTATCAATGCAGAGGTTGTGGTAAAAAATTTAAAGAAAACACTAAAATCTGTCCCGTTTGCGGGGATAAAATAAAAAACATCATCTACAAAAAAGAAATTATTAAAAAATCAAAACGAGTAAAAGGATAACATTTTCCTTTTACTTTACCATTGTTTACTTTATTAAAAAAATACAAAGAAAATATAAATACAAGTCTTATATGCGAAGCCGAATTAAAATTGTTTAAAAAGTGACAATTAATGGTTAATAAAGATGATTTTAAAGTTGAACTTGCTAAATTCAAATTAAAGTTTATGAAATTCTGGCGTAGTGAAGACAGTAAAATTTCTTTAATCAGGGATGTTCTTGTTGCCTTTTTCTTGGTTTTTATAATCTTAATTGCTCTTTGGACTTACACTGGTCAATGGTTTGGAGCACCCATGGTTGCTATTGAATCTGGTAGTATGATGCATCCAAATCAGCCTTTTGGTAGATTTGGTACAATTGATGCAGGTGATATGGTTTTTTTGGTTAAAATTCATAGTAAATCAGATATTGTTACCAATGCTATGAAAGATCCAAATGCATATTATTACTGGGATTATGGTGATGTCATTGTTTATAGACCTTATGGTGATGAAAATAGAGACCAGATTATTCATAGAGCAATGGCATGGGTAGAATACAATGAAAAATATGGTACTTATACAGTTGAAGGATACGAGGATCTAAATACTAATGTAACATCTATAACAATCCCACAGCTACGTTTAAATCATTATGTACCTAAAAGTAAACATTCAGGTTTTATCACAAAGGGGGATAACCCTTTTACTAACCCAACAACAGACCAATTAGGAGGAATTTGTGAGGATTTAATAAAGGTTGAATGGATATCAGGTAAAGCACGTGGAGAGCTTCCTTGGATTGGAACCTTAAATTTGTTATTCAATGATTTAATAGGTGGCAAAAGCACTGTTCAAAATGTACCTGAGGATTGTATTATCTGTTTGATTATTGTTATAGTTATTCTTGTTTCTATACCTGTTTCTTTAGATGTTTATGGTTATTTTAAACAAAAAAAACAACAAAAAATTTAATGTTTCCATTTTTTGATGTACCACTTTGGTAAAGATTGGTAATCAATTGGATCGTTGATTCCTGCTTCTTTAAACCCTTTTAAACGTAGTAAACAAGAATCACATCTTCCACAAGCTTTTTTACCACCCATGTAACAAGACCATGTTTTATCAAAAGGTGCATTAAGTTCTAAACCTTTTTTAATAATCTGACTTTTTTTTAAAAAAAGTAAAGGGGCAATAATTTTTATTGGTTTATTTTCAAGTCCTTTTTTTGTGGCAACATTGGATAATTTTTGAAAAACTCTGATAAACTCTGGTCTACAATCTGGGTAACCTGAGTAATCAGTTGCGGTAACACCGATAAATATTGCTTCTGCGTTAATTGCTTCAGCAAAAGCTAAGGCCAGGGCTAAAAAAATAGTGTTTCTAGCAGGAACATATGTTGAAGGAATATTTCTTCCAATATCCTTAAAACTACGATTTATTTCAAGTTTTTTGTTTTTATTTATAAGAGATGAACTGTTGAATAAGCTAATATCTAAATTTAATATCACATGTTTTTTTGCTTTTAAATATTGAGCAATTTTTTTTGCATTTTCTATTTCTCTTTTATGTCTTTGATTATAATTAATTGTTAATGCATAAATTATGTAGCCCTTTTTTTTAGCAATTAATGCAGAAACACAGGAATCAATACCACCAGAAATAAGACAAACTGCTTTTTTTTTAACCATACAAACAACCAGTTATCATAATTTTTTTAAAATCCTAGCACCTTGCCCGTAACCTTCATCCACACCAATTTCAATGCTTTTGATATTTTTCATGAAAACAATTTTATCCAGAACCTTTTTAAGAATGTATAATCCTAGGTTTTCAGCACTGGTAGAAGTAATAGGTAAAAAAACACAATCAGATAAAGGAAAAACATAATTTTTTTCAAAAAATGATATTTTAACATTTTTTTTGTCTTTCTCGATTTTTACATTAATGCTTTTTTTTGGAATTAGAATCTTATGATCCAGTTCATCAACAATCTGCTTTAAAGAGTTTTTAAGCAAAGAAAAATCCATTATAATACCATTTTTATCAGGATCGCCATTTATTTTTGCATGAACAGCATAAGTATGACCATGAAGCCTTCCGCATTTTTCATATTCAGGTATTATATGTGCAGAGGAAAAACGGATATTGGATTTCCAACCATCAATATAAATATAAGAGTTCATAATCCCACTTTTTTTTGTTTATTTTTATAATCCTTTATTGCTTCATGTAAAGCATCTGCTGCTAAATTAGAACAATGCATTTTCATTTCTGGAAGCCCACCAAGTTCATTTGCTACATCATCACGGGTTATTTTTAACGCTTGATCAAGAGTTTTACCTTTTATCATTTCAGTAAGAATACTACCTGAGGCTACGGCTGCTGTACATCCAAATGTTTTGAATTTTATGTCAATAATCCTGTTATTTTTTACTTTTATGTAAATAGCCATTACATCACCGCATACAGGATTACCAACTTTTCCAAAACCATCAGCATTTTTTATTTCACCAGTATTTCTAGGATGAAAAAAATGATCCTTTACTTTTTCAGTATACATATCTTCCATAGTGGAAAATCTCCTTATCTATTCCAAAGTGGAGACATACTCCTTAATTTTTGAACAATACCAGGTAAAACATTTAAAACGTATTCAACATCTTCTTTAGTACTAGTCCTGCCAAGGGTTAAACGAATAGACCCCTGTGCTTGTACTGGATCAAGTCCTAAAGCAAGTAAAACATGTGATGCATTGTGTTTTTTTGAAGAACAGGCTGAACCTGTTGCAGCTGCTATTCCTTTTTTATCAAGCATTAGATTTAATGATTCACCTTCTATTGCTGTAAATCTAAAATGTGTGTTATTCACAAGTCGTTTTTTAGGATGACCATTTAAAAAACTTTCTTCAATTTTTAAAACATTTTTAATAAGAGTATCTCTTAGATTTTTCATATGAATATTATCTTTATTCATCCGTTTTTTTGCAAGTTCACAAGCTTTTCCTAAACCAACAATACCAGGAGTATTTAAGGTGCTGCTTCTTAAACCTTTTTCATGTCCGCCTCCATGTGCAAGAGGTTCAAGTTTAATACCTTTTTTAACAAACAGCGCACCAACTCCTTTTGGCCCATAGATTTTATGAGAAGAAATAGAAAGTAAATCAATGTTTAATTTATTAACATCAATAGGAATTTTACCTATAGCCTGCACAGCATCTGTATGAAAAATAACATTGTGTTTTTTTGTTATTTTTCCAATTTCTTCTATTGGTTCAATGGTCCCTATTTCATTATTTGCAAACATAATTGTTACTAAAAAAGTATCATTTGAAATTGCATCTTCTAAATCACTCGGGTTAATAAATCCATATTTATCTACAGGTAAAAACTTTATTTTAAATCCTTGTTTTTCTAAATGTTTACAAGGTTCAAGTACTGCTGGGTGCTCAATTGCAGATGTTATTATATTAAAACCCTTGGCTTGTTCTCTTTTTTTCTTATTTAGATATGCAATACCTTTAATTGCAAGATTATCAGACTCAGTTCCACCTGATGTGAAAAAAATTTCCTCTTCATCTGCATTTATTAGATTGGCTACTTGAACTCTTGCATCTTCAACAGCATCAAATGCTTTTCTGCCAAAGGAATGAATGGAAGATGCATTACCAAAGTGTTTTTGAAAAAAAGGCATCATTTCTTTAAGTACTTCAACATCAACTGGTGTTGTTGCTGCATAGTCCATATAAACTTTTTTCATTTTAATCACCACGACCAACATCCATCATCTTTTGAAGAGGAATTCTAGCTTTTTCTATAATTTCATCAGGAAGCTCTATTTTTGGTTCTAAGTGTTCAAGGCTATTTAAGACTTTTTCCAAAGTTATTTTTTTCATATTAGGACAAATTGCCGATTTTATTGGATAAAATATTTTTTCTGGGTTTTCCTTTTTTAACCTGTAACACAGCTCTTTTTCTGTCCCAATTATGAACTCTTTTGCATTAGATTCTTTTACATATTTTACCATTCCATTTGTTGAAAGAGCAGAGTTTGATAAATCAATGATTTCTGGTCTGCACTCAGGATGAACAATAATCTCTGCTAAAGGATGTGCTTTTTTTAATTTTAATATTTCTTCTTTGCGTATATTATGATGGGTTGGGCATATGCCAGGCCATAAAATCAATTGTTTATCTTTAACAAATCTTTTAACATATTCTCCAAGATTTTTATCTGGAACAAAAATTATTTTTTTATTTGATAAACTTTTAACAATCTTAACAGAATTGGCAGATGTACAACAAATATCTGACATTGCTTTTATTTCAGCAGTTGTGTTAATGTAAGAAACAATTTCTGCATCAGGGTGCATGTTTTTTAATTTTGTTAAATCCTGTGGATTAACCATGTTTGCCATGGGACATTGGGCTTCTAAATCTGGATGTATAACATTTTTTTCAGGATTCAAAATCTTAGCAGATTGAGCCATGAAATCCACGCCACAAAAAATAATATTTTTGACATCAGTTTTTGTGGC
>JBNVCE010000050.1:10538-10840 GCA_050410885.1 Thermoplasmatota archaeon
CAATGAATCACCAATATAGTCAGCAATATCCTGAATTTCTGGTAACTGGTAATTATGTGCTAAAATAATTACATTTTTTTGTTTTTTTAATTTATTTATTTTTTCTAATATTTCATTATTCATAACTAACAAATTCCTTTTATTGAATTTTTTCTTCTGCCGATAATGCAAAGTGAATAATAAGCATTACCCTTATTTAAATAATCCAAAATATTATATCTATGTTATGTTATACACTTTTTCATTAGGATGGTGGATGTGGAAAGCATGGATGTAATATCGTTAATTATAGGTTTTGCAAT
>JBNVCE010000051.1:0-10644 GCA_050410885.1 Thermoplasmatota archaeon
GTTTATAAAGAATACAGTCTTGATAATTACATTGGGGATTCTGTTTTTATAAGATTTCGTTATGCAACCGATGAATATACTTTACAGGAGGGTTTTTACGTAGATGATATATCACCAGTTCCTAAATTTAATCAGATAAATACTTTATCAAATTCTATAACAGGAAACTTTTATAATATTACGAACAAAAAAGATGGTGATTATTTCTACAGGGTTAGAGGTTATAATTCTCAACATAATTGGGGTGATTTTAGCACTATTAAAAAAATCACGGTAAAGTTAGTTTATAATAAACCACCTAATATACCTGTTATTTCAGGTCCAGTAAATGGAAAACCAAATATTGAATATGTTTATAATATTACAACAACTGATCCAGAAGAAAACGATGTTTATTTTTATTTGGATTGGGGCGATGGGAATAATACTGGATGGATAGGCCCATATAATTCTGGTGAAGAAATTTCATTAAATCATAAATGGTCAAAAAAAGGAATTTATGTTATTAAGGTAAAAGCAAAAGATATCCATGAACAAGAAAGTGATTGGACCTTTTTAGAAATTAAAATACCTAAAAATAGATTCCTTTTTAATAGTGTTTTTTTACGACTTTTGGATCAATTAAAGGAAATATTCAAATTTTTTATTTTAATTAAATAATTTTTTATAAAAAAATTTATATAATAATTTATAATACTAATAAATGGAGAAAATATGAAAAATAAAAAATACATCATAATCTTGTTATGTACAATTATTATTTTAAATATTCATGCAACATCAGCAAGCAGAGTTAGTATCAATAAAAATGTTTTCTTAAATTTTAATGAACCAGATAAAATTCATTTACCAGGTTTGATTAATGGAAATGAACCCGTTATTAAAGTTAAAGTAGAAAAATATATACAAGATGATCATCAAAAAATATCATCTAACATTATTTTCACAGATGTTATTGATTTAATTACCCAGATTGATGAGTCAACAATACTTGCTTATTTAGAAAATTTAACAAGTTTTGGACCTAGAGTAACTGGTGAAGACGGTTGTATTCAAGCTGCTGAATATATTTATAATGAATTTTATAACATGGGTTTAGAGGTTCGTTATCAAAACTGGGTTTATGGGGGATACAATAGTAACAATATCGAAGCAACACTTCCAGGTATAAATCCTGATAGTGATGATATATACATTATTTGTGCTCATTATGATACTGTTCCTGGTTCACCAGGTGCCGATGATGATGGATCAGGTGTTGCAGCTGTTCTTGCAGCAGCAAAAGTTATGAGTAGTTGTGAATTTAATAACACTATTCGTTTCGTGACCTTCTCTGGAGAAGAAGAAGGTTTGTATGGTAGTTATATGTATGTTCAAGAAGCATATAACAACGGGGATGATATTAAAGGTGTTTTAAATGTTGATATGATTGGTTTTGCTTTAAATGATCAGCAAGCATCTTACTTAAAAGTTTATGAAGATACCCAGTCGGAGTGGTTATACTCGTTTACTTCTAGTATAAATCAAAAATACAAAGATTACATAGATTTAGAACTAATACATTCTGGTTGGTCCTGGGGTAGTGATCATTATTATTTCTGGGAATTTGGATACAATGCAATATTTTATCATGAATATGAGTTCAATCATTACTATCATTCCCCTGATGACACTATTGGACATATGAATTTAACATATACCAAAAAAGGTATTAGACTTATTGCTGCTACCTTAGCTGAACTTGCACAAATTAATTCCACAAATTCAAGACCTGAAAAACCTGATATTAACGGTCCTTTATCAGGAAGACCAAAAATTGAATATCAATACACTTTTTATTCTATTGATCCAGAAGGTTATAATTTGTATTATTATATTGAATGGGGAGATGCAACCAACACTGGTTGGATTGGACCTTTTGCTTCAGGTGAAGAAATAACAATTAATCATAGTTGGAGCAAAAAAGGTGATTATATATTAAAAGCAAAAGCAAAAGATATTTTTGGTGCAGAAAGTGAATGGGGTAATCTAAAAATATCAATACCTAGAACAAGGGTTATTAAACAAATCGTAGTATTAACATTTTTAGATTATATTATTTATTTATTCCCTCATTTAAAAAATATTTTATTGAATTAGTTAAAAATATGGTAGTTGCTTTCTTTTTTTTCTTTAATTAATTTTTTATAAAAATTCAAAAGATTGTAATCTATATTTTCCCAATCCATAGGTTTTCTTGCTTGCAGATCTCCATGACTTGATATACTCCAGACCGATTCATTCTGAGTCATTCCGATTTCTGTTCCATAATAAATTATAGCTGGTTGTTGTATCGAAAATTGAATTTCAACTGCTTTTTTTAATTTTTCTTTATCATTTTTACTTTCGAATAAAAAACGATTCATATCATGATTATCTAAAAATGTTGGTAAAAAATAATTTTCAGGATATTTTTTGTAATGATATTTTATTAGCTTGTAAAAATCTTTTTTTGAAAAAATTTCTTTGGCGACATAATTTGAAATTAACTCTTGGAATCTAAAATCAAGTACTCCATCTAGAACTTCTGAATATTGCCTTAGCAAGCTTTCTGATGAATCGCCTGAAATCCATTTTAAAAATTTATGTTTTACATCAATAGTTTTTAATTCATTAAATTTTATTCCTTTCATCCATGCTTCACCTATTAAAACAACATTTGGAAATAATTTTTTTATTTCTTTTTTAAATTCTAATAAAAAATTAAAAGAAAGACCAATGACATGATCGATTCTAAATCCATCAAAACCGATATTTAACCAGTACTTAGCTGCATCTATTATATGTTTTCTTGTATCCTTGTTTTCCAGATTTAATTTTGGTAAATCCTTTATGCTTAAAAAACACATATAATCATCAGGCCATTTTTTAAAGAAGAACCATTTTTTAAAATCACTATTGATGCTATTTTGTGCTTTTTTGAAAAAAGGATGCTCCTTTGAACAATGATTTGGTACAAAATCAGTAATAATTTTCATATTATTTTCATGTACTAATTTTACTAATTCTTTTATTTCATCCATGGTTCCAAAATTTGGTTCAATCTGGAAAAAATCTGTTATATGATAACCATGATACATATTTGTTTTATAAAAAGGTGAAATCCAGATGGTATTTACCCCTAATTCTTTAATATATCTAAATTTTTTAATAACACCATTTATATTCCCTCCTAGAAAAACTGGTTTATTCCAATCATTAGTTGATTTAAATCCAGCAAATCTATCTATTAAGATATGGTATATAATTGCATTTTTAAACCAATTATTATTAGGCATAAAAATTTGTAATAATTATCATCGATTTATATTAAATGATTTATCCATAAAAAAAAAAAAAAAAATCATGTTTTATAACAAAAAAAATTTTTAAACAAAAAATTCAAATCTAGTTTATACAAATTTTATTTACTCTAGAATTATTACATTATATAATGGTTGAGTTAAAAATAAAAATAGTAAAAAGTAAAAATGAGTTTAATGAAATATTAAATATTCGAGAAACTGTCTTTATAAAAGAACAAAATGTTCCAAAAGAAATTGAAATGGACGACTTTGACAAAGAATCTGAGCTTTTTATTGTTTATTTAAAAAATAAGCCAATAGGTTGTGCAAGAATCAGAAAAATAAATGATTATGCAAAACTTGAAAGAATAGCTATTTTAAAAGAATACAGGGGTAAAGGTTATGGTAAAGCTCTTACAAATTTTTTAATCGGTTATTGTAAAAAAAAGGGATTTAAAAAAATTAAACTTCATTCACAAGTGTATGTTGCTAATTTTTATAAAAAACTTGGCTTTAAAACTATTGGTAAAAAATTTTTAGAAGCAGATATTGAGCATATTCAAATGATAAAGACAATATAATTTTTTATGTTTAAATTCTTTTAACCATGTATGGTCCTTCTTTGTTATATCCAAAACGTCGGTAATAATTTCTAGTTCCTATTCCTGCTAAAATAACAATTTTTTTTGCATCAAAATTATTTTTTGATATTCTTTCAGCTTCTTTAATTAAACGTTCTCCTAGTCCTTTATGTTGCCATTGATTATTTTTTGCTTCTTTTCCAACCTTAACTGTAGGTCCATATACATGAACTTCACGAATTAATGTTGACCTATTAGTTTTTAACTCTGATCTATAACTTTTATTTGAAGGATATCTTAATCTCAAAAGTCCAATTAAAATATCTTGTTTTATGTCTTCAAATGAAATAAATATTTCTTCTCCATCAGATGCTGCATATCTATTAACCAATAATTTTATACTTGAAAAATCTGGTTCATAATTTGATTTATATTGAACATGACCTACTTCTCGGCATCTTATACATTGGCATTTCATATTTTCTTTTTTTAATTTTTCTTGTATTAATAATCTTAAATCTCCACGTTTTATGCCATCTACAATTAAGTTAGATGAAATATCCCGTTGAATGCGTTGAATTCTCACCCATTTAGGTACCTGTTTTTTTATTTTTACAATAAGTTCAATATATTTTTCCAAGGGGTATGGTTTATATTCACCTTTTTTCCACATTTGATAAAGTTTTGTTTCTGGTAAAACAAGTGTTGGATAAATTTTTATTGCATCAGGTTTAAAATTTTCTTCTTTGAAGATTTTTTCAAAG
Organism: Thermoplasmatota archaeon; assembly: GCA_050410885.1. GTDB lineage: Archaea > Thermoplasmatota > E2 > DHVEG-1 > DHVEG-1 > JBNVCE01. The sequence continues at coordinate 4,669 of JBNVCE010000051.1, forward strand.
GCTTTTAAATCTTTATCAAAATCTACACCAGGAAGCCCAGGCATCATATGGTAAATAACAGCAAATCCTGCATCCTTTGCAATTCTTGTAGCTTCTATAACATCTTCAACTGTATGACCACGATTTATTTTCTTATAAATATCATCATAAACAGTCTGAACACCTAGTTCTATCCTTGTTACTCCCAAGTTAAGCATAAAATCTACATGTGTTTTTTTGCAGTAATCTGGTCTTGTCTCAATAGTTATGTCACTATTTTTAATAGTTGCATTTTCAGCAGCAATTTGAGCATCTTGAATGTTTTTAGCATTAACTCCTGATATGGCATTTAAACACTGAGTTACAAACCATTCTAAATATTCTTTTGGGTAAGCAGTTATAGTACCACCAAAAATTATTAATTCTATTTTATCAATATCATGACCCATAATACTAAATTGCTGTATTCGACTTTTTACTTGTTTGTAAGGATCAAAATCATGCTCTTTTGCTCTTCTTCCTGCTGGTTCATAACCTGTATAACTTTGTGGTGTTCCAAAACCAGGTCCTCCAGGACAGTAAACACAGGGTTCATCTTTTGGGCAAGCGTAAGGTTTAGTCATAACTGTTACAATATAAACACCAGAAATTGATCTTACTGGTTTTAATTTAAGTATTTGAACAAGTTTTTCTTTTTCTTTTTCGGTTGCAGATGCAAATATTTCAGAATTACGTGGAAATTTTTTTAAATTAAATTCACGACAAGCCCAAGTTTTTATTTTTGTTAAATCTATACTATTATTAAATTTCTCAGAAATTAATTTCTCTATTATTGCACGGTTTGCGTTCATAAATTACGTCTTTATTAAATTAATTAAATATATTATTTTTGGTTTAATTTAAAAACAATATTTTAATAAATTTATTATAATTTAAGAATATTGATATAATATTTATTATTTTAAACTTAATGCTTTTTCACAAATATATAAAATAACACCAATATTATTATAACATGTATCTAGAACAATAGATGGATTGGTTGGAGCTCTAGTTTCACATAATTCGATTGTAAACGCAATAATTCTAAATTTACCATAAAGCCAATTCTCAACAGTACCCAAAGTACCGACAAATCTTGGAATTTTATAATCATTACCTACTAAAAGACGATATTTATTTATTTTTGAAATATTTTCTCCAATTGAAATAAATAAATCCTCATCTGGTGTATGCATAGACGTATGATACCAAGGGAAAAAAATTAACTCACCAAATGTATGATAGGAAATAGAAAAATTTATTTTATGAGTTTCAACAAATTTTTTTATTGCTTTTGTTTCATTTTCTGAAAAAGGATATGGACCTCTATAATTTGGACTTTTATCATACATATTAAAAAACAAATTATAATTTAACGGGAACAAATAATAATAAAACCAATCATATCCATAATTTCTATTTAAGTTTACACCATAGGATGTAACTTCTTTTTTAAAACCAAGAGGACCATGATTTGGAACACGATTTTTTCTTGATCCTGCTTCATCAAATTCTACACCATCAGGATTGACCATGGGTATTAAAAAAATTTGGGTATTGTTTATTACTTCTCTCATTCTATCCTCAGATGGATCTTCATCAATAAGACCATCACCATCGTTATCAAATCCATCAAAATCATCCTCATTTAATAATCCATCCTTGTCATCATCTACATTTCCTTTGTAATAATTTTCAATTATATATTTTATAAAATATATTATAACTTCATATGATGGTTTTTCATTTCCATGATGCGCACCTAATAATAAAACACCTGGTTCATCCTCATCCAATATAACATTATCAGATAATTTTACCAACCATAGCTCTCTGCCTTCATATGTTTTACCAATAGATTGTAATGACATAATATCAGGATAACTAGACACGAGATCTTGTAATAATAAAGTCATTTTTTCATAATTATAATAAATATAAAATTTTTTATTATTTTTATTAAAAAAAATTTCATTAGCAATAGAATAATTAGAAAAACAAAGAAGAAAAACAATACTTATTGATAAAGCAGCTGTAATTTTTTGGCGCATATAATTATTAAATAGTAATGGGAGTATATTTATAATTTTTTAAAAAATAATATTAAATTGTATTATATTTCTTTAAATTATAAATAACAATTTTTGCCCAGGTAAAAGACACCATTGAACCAGCCAGGTTCGCAACAACTATTGCCCACCATATTCCTATTAATCCCGTATTTAAAAAACAACAAAATATTATTGCTAATATAGGGGTTAAAATAATAGTTCTTAAAAGAGTTGTTAAAAGTGAATTTATTCCTTTTTTAATTCCCTGAAATAATGAAGATGATGCTATACCAAATGCTGCACCAGGATAAAATAAACAAATAATTTGTAAAAAAATTTCAAGACCATATGCGATCTCAATTGATCCTTCACCAGTTGTAAATAGAGCTGTTATAAATGGAGCAAGTAAAAATGTTAAAATGGCTATTATAACCTCAATTACTAAACCAAAATTGATGGAATACATAAAAGCAGCATTAAGTTTTTGATAATCTTTTGCTCCAAAGGCAGCACCTGTTACCGATACAACGGCTGTTGCCAAACCTAGCATTGGCAGTATTGCCAATTGTACTACACGCCAACCTGTTGAATAGATTGCTACACCATTATCACCAGCATGGGCTATATTTACAATAATATAATTTATCATTATCATGGTAATTGATAATGATAACTGTTGAAAAGAAGCAGGTAAACCAACATCAAAAATATCAATTAAAATTTCTTTATTAAACTTGAAATTTTGGAATTTTAAAGAAATATATGTATCTTTCTTAAAAAATAGCCAATAAATTAAAATCATTGATGTTAAAAGCATTGATAAAACAGTTGCTAAAGCAGCACCAGATATACCTAATCTAAATGTATAAATGAAAATTGGATCTAATATAATATTAGCAATGGCACCAATAACAATTGCATACATAGTTCTTTTTGCATCACCTTCACCTCTTAAAATTGCATAAGTTATATTCGTAAAAAATATTATGATGATGCCAGCAAATAAAATTTTACCATAAACTATAGCCAAATGTAATGATTCTCCAGCACCCATCCAAATAAAAAATTTATCAGACAAGAAATATAAAATTATTGCGAAAACTATTGAAACAAAAATGGATATTATAATAGAATGAATAGAAACATTATCAGCACCTTCTTTATTTTTAGCACCAATTTTTCTTGAAATAGCAGAGCTAGCTCCAATTCCAATTCCAGTAGATATTGAAATAATAACCATGTATAAAGGAAGAACAAAACCTATGGCTGCAAGAGCTAACTTTCCTGTTTCTAAAACTTTTACAGAAGTGAAAAATTCAGCTCCAAAACCTGACACCCAAATTGCATCAATAAAATTATAAAGAGTTTGTATAAACATTGCTATAATCATTGGAATTGCTAATTTTATAATCGCTTTCTTTGGATCACCTAGTAATGTTTTTACTCCAATAGTTTCTGTATTTATATTATTACTTTTATTATGTCTTACCCTCACAAACAAAGGGACAAAGAAAACTTATATTTTAATATTATGTTAAAATTTAGATTTTTTATTTTTATATAATAAATATGGTATAATTAATATTAAAATATTTATTGTTAATATTAGAAGATGAATATCTTTATTCCAATGAAAAATTATTATAAGATTACATAAAAAAGTTTTACTTCTGATATCCTTTAAAAAAGTCTATTTTTTAAACATTGATATTTCAATACTATCCTTTAAATATTACTTTTATATTTCGGTTTTTGATGGCAACCTGGCAAGGAAAATCAAAAAGAAGCAAAACCGGTAGAAGAATACGATATGCCCGTGGTAAAAGAAAATTTGAAATTGGTAGAGAACAACATTTAGCAACAATTGGTCCTCCAGCTATGAAAAAAATCAGAATTAGAGGAAACAACGTAAAAGTAAGACTTAAAACATCAAATATTGCGTATGTTCTAGACCCTAAGACTAATAAAACTATAAAAACAGAAATTATTACTGTTAAAGAAAATGCAGCAAATATTCACTATGTTAGACGTAACATCATGAATAAAGGTGCAATAATTGAAACTAAAATTGGAAAAGCTAAAATCACCTCAAGACCCGGGCAATGTGGTACAATAAATGCAATATTATTATCAAAATAATTTTGTGATATTTCATGGTATCTAGAAATGAAAACAAAATTGTAATTTATCCTATTTATTTCGATAAAACTATTTCTCGAATTTCTGGAAGAAAGGTTAGTTTAAAAAATGCTGTTGAGAAACCAAATATTGAAGAAATTTATAAAGCAGCTAAATCATTAGGTTTAAACCCAGTATTAGAAAAAGAAGTTTCTCATCCTTTTCATTCATGGCGGAAAGATGGAAGAATTTTGGTTGATAAAAAAGATTCAAAAAATAAAATTTTGGTTAGCATTTCTAAATTTTTAAAATGATTTTATTTTAAATATTAATCTAGTAAATTATGTTAATTAAATAAATTAATAATTTAAGCTTTAACATTAATTTAAATTTATTATGTTAAAATGATACCAACTATCAAATTTATTTATTGCTAAATTATGTCTAGCAGATTTCAAAGTATATTGATAGATAATCTTTATCATGATATTTGTTAACTTAGAACTAGATTTAGGCAAAAAGTTAAATATAATTTATATATTTGACATATGTCTAAAATATGACTAAAGTCTAAGAAAAAGGAGCTTTCACATGTCAAAGGAGTATAAAGTAGCCTATTACATAAGGGTTAGTAGGGAAGAGCAAGCCAAAGGTTATAGTCCAGAAGGACAAAAATCTACTTTAGATGCTTGGTTAAAAGAAACAGGATGGAAATGGGTAAAAACATACCAAGATGAAACAAGTGGTAAGGATACTAAAAGAGAAAAATTTCAGGAAATGATAACTGATGCAAAAAATGGTTTATTTAATGGAATTTGCATGCTTGACAATGACAGATTCTCTAGATCAACAAAGGATGTTCTCAACATTATGGATGATCTTTTGAATTACGGAGTGAAATTACATATTTACAATCTCAGACATATTGATATTTACAGTGATCAAGGTAGATTTATTCTTACAAACTTTGCAGCATTTAGTGAATTTTTTAGAGGACAACTAGCTTCAAAAATTCGTGTTGGGGTAAAACAAAAAATGAAAAATGAATGGTTTGGTCAGGCACCATATGGATATACAATTGTTTCTGATAATATAGGAAATAGAAAAAAAAATACAAGACTTGTTGAAAATCCAGAAGAGCAACAAATATTTGCCGAAATGAAACAATTACGGGATGAAGGAAAAAGTTACACAGAAATTGCAAAATATTTAAACGAAAAAAGAATCCCCACACGATTAAAAAGAAATGGTGGTACATGCAGTTGGCATGCAAGTACCGTAAGAAATATTTTAATAAGAGCACCAGTAAACATTAATCAAACTAAAGGATTTTAGACTTCTTAAGTATATCAAAAAATAAAATTATTGTTTGTTCATATTTTTATTTTTAAAATCATCATTTTTTAATTAATGTTAAAGTTTATTATTTAATAGTTAAATTTATAAATTTATTAAATTAACAAAATAATTATTAAATCTTAACTAATATAAATTTTAAAAAGAAAATAATAAAAATATAACTAAAAGTAAATTATGATAGGATTGATTAAAAATTAACAAAAACAAGTTTTAAAAAAATAGAAATCACAACATTTTAATTATAACAAAGATAATGATAAATATGAAGATACCACGATAAAAAATTATATAGTAGTAAACACAAATGAAAATGATATTTTTTCATTATAAATTGGAAAAAACAATAGTAATAAAAATTATATTTTGGCTGAATAAATTATAGTCTCGGACTTAAATCATTTCCACATCGCTTTGAGAACAAACCATA
>JBNVCE010000052.1:0-6092 GCA_050410885.1 Thermoplasmatota archaeon
GGAACACCGGCATCATTTTATTTATGAAATGTTAGCGATGCCGGTTGACAGTACACTTTGAAACATTTTATAAAGTATAATTTATTATGAAAATTATTCTTCGGGTAGATCGCATGGTTTATTGTCAAAAATGTGGGAAAAAAAATAAAGATGATGCACAATTTTGTATTAAATGTGGTAATTCTCTTTACATTACAACAAAAGAAAGTTATTCATTTGAAAAACAAATTGATGATTTTGCTGAAGAAGTTGAACAATTAGGAAAAAAAGCTAGTAAAACAATTGAGAAAGGTGTAAAAACTGTTGGTAAAGAAGTAAAACATATTGGGAAAAAAGTTGAAAAGGTTGTTAAAGAAGTTATTTCTTCTACTGATACAACGTCTAAAACTGAAGCCGAAGAATACAAACGTCTTTATAGATCTGGAAGAAATAAATATATAGTAGGAGTCTGTGGAGGTGTTGCTGAATACTTCAAAATAGATCCAATTCTTGTTCGTATAATCTGGGTAATAATTGTGTTTTTCCCACCAGGTTTGGGTATAATTTTATATATTTTGTTTTGGATTTTTGTTCCACGTAATCCTAGTCATAATTGGGGTTAATTTTTTCTGATGATACTGTCAATTAAATCCATGCAACGACGAGTTTCTTTTACATCATGAACCCTGACAATATCTGCTCCATTTAAAACAGCAACGCAAGCTGCAGCTAAGCTTCCTTCTAATCTTTCATTAACCGGTAGCTGTGCATCCTTTCTACAAACATTACCAATAAAGGTTTTTCTAGATGGTCCTATCATTATTGGGTACCCAAGATTTTTAAATTCTGAAAGTCGACGTAAAATTTCACAGTTATCCTCTATACCCTTACCGGTTCTTTTTCCAAAACCAAGACCCGGATCAATAATGATTTTATCTTTTTTAATACCACAAGAAATTGCAAAATCCGCTCTTTCTTTTAAAAAAATAGAAATTTCTTTCACAACATCTTTGTAACTAGGATTTTCCTGCATGTTTTTTGGTTCACCTTTCATATGCATTAAACAAACTGGGACGTTGTAATGCGCAACAACACGAGCAAGGTTTTTATCACCACGAAGTGCTGTAACATCGTTTACCATTTTTGCACCTAATTTAAGTGCTTCTTTAGCAATCTCTGATCTATAAGTATCAATAGATATTGGAATTTTTATTTTCCTGATAAGTTTTTCAATTACAGGAATCACACGTTTTTTTTCTTCTTCAACAGAAATTTCTTTAGCACCAGGTCGGGTGGATTGTCCACCAATATCAATAATATCAGCACCTTCATTTTGCATTCTAAGTGCATGATTAACAGCATCATACAATGAAAAATATTTACCACCATCAAAAAAAGAATCAGGTGTAACATTCAAAATACCCATAACATAAGTTTTTTTACCAAATTCAAAAAAACCTGTTTTTTTCATTTCAATCTACTCTTTTTATAATATTTTCAAGTTCTTTTGCAATTTCTTTTAATCTATTATAATGCCTGTTTAGTTTTACAACAAGTTCATTTAACTGTTTTATTGTACCAATTATTAAAATATCTCCTGTTTTATTTAATAATTTAAAGGTATCCTTTGGAACAGCCACCTCTCCACCTATTGAAAGCATGTCTTGTTTTATTATAATTGCATCCTGAAGAATTACATTTTCAAGTTTTATCACCTTTGTAATTGCTTTTGGTGCCATTATGTTTATACTTTCAGGATCACTACCTATTTTTTTTATTATTTCTTTTGCATCTTTAAGTGTTTTTACTTCTATTATGCATGGGTTATATTTTGCCACAAAAAGGGTAATAGCGTTATTCTATTTGAAATATTTGCAAATAAATCATTGTTTTTTACTTCTTTTAATTTTTAAAGGAAGGTAAAGAATATAAAAAATGCAAAAAAATTCAATATTTGCTGTAATTATTATAAAAATAGGATCTTTTGGCCATGCACTTAAAGATGACAAATGAAACAGACTCAGTAGAAATGTTATTGCAAGTGCAATGATTACATAAATTACAATAAGTTGTTTTTCAGTTCGGTTTTCAAACATTAAATTACAGGTATACTCTTGAACCTATTAACATTTTTGTAAATAAAGAATATTATCTAATCATGAACACGAAATTTATTTTTTTGTTTATGTTTTGAATCTAATAATTCTTTTATCATCAACTCAAAAACTTCATCCTTTTTATTTTTTGAATCTATTAAATCATCATTTAGTAAATGTAAAAACACTCTATATTTTGTTTCCTCTATTGCTACACCGATTAAGAAATCATTTAAAAGTTTTTAATATTTTTGTATTTTTATTTAAGAGATAATCCCTTGCTTCTCCAACTGTAAATAAAGAACCAGTTACACAAATTAAATCATCTTTTTTAGCAATTGATAAAGCATGTTTAACTGCACCATGTACTTTTTCTTTCACAAAAACTTTGTTTTTAAAATTTAGTTTTTCAATCATTTCTTTGAGTTTAACTGGTTCTGCTGCTCTTTTATTTTGTGATTTTGTTGTAATAACAATATCAGCAATTGGCACTATTATTTCTAACATTTCTTTAATATTTTTATCAGAAAGAATTCCCATAACAAGTATTAATTTATTATAAACAAAATCATTTTCCAAAGAATTTTTCAAAGAAGCAATCCCTGCAATGTTATGAGCACCATCTAAAATAAATAAAGGTTTGAAACCAAGCACTTCCATTCTGCCTGGATTTACTGTTTTTTCAATACCTTCAGTTATTGCCTCATCTGTAATGTAAATACCGTCCATCTGAAGTTTTTCTATTACTACAATGGAAAGTGCAATATTTTCACCTTGATGATTACCTAGTAGCGATGTTTTGACTTTGTAATCCTTTAAACAACCATTAATTAAAAACTCTTGCCCATCAACATTAGTTTTTATTTTTTTCCAAGAATTATTATCAACAATAGTAACTGGCGCATCTTTCTCATCTGCAACTTTTTTGATAACTTCAAGTGCAGAATCCTTTGCGGCGGTAATTACTGGAATTTTATTTTTTATAATTCCTGCTTTTTCAAAAGCAATTTCTTCTACTTTGTGCCCAAGTATATCTTGATGTTCAAGCATAACATTTGTAATTACTGATACCATGGGTTTAACAATATTTGTTGCATCAAATCTTCCACCTAGACCAACTTCTACTACAGCAAAATCAACATTTTTTTCTTTAAAATATAAAAAAGCCATAGCTGTGACAATCTCAAAAAAAGTAGGAGTATCACCTTTTTCAATCATTTCTTCAACAATAGGTTTTATTTTTTTAACTAGTATAACAACATCGGAATCAGAAATTTCTTTAAAGTCTATAATGAATCTTTCAGAAAACCTTTGTATATGAGGGGAGGTATAAACTCCTGTTTTGTAACCACTAGTAGTTAATATTGATTGTAAAAATCTACAAACCGATCCTTTACCATTTGTTCCACCAACATGAATAATCTTGTAACCATTTTGTGGATTTCCAATTTTATCACAAAGAATTTTAATTCTATCCAAACCAAGTTTTATACCAAATTTATCAAAAGAATAAATCCAGGTTATCGTTTCATCATAATTCATAATAAATCAGTATCCCTCTGAATAAAGCACATCCGGAAAAGTTTCATATTTATCCTTCCAACTATCACCATTTTTTATTATAACCTTTCTACCAACAATTTTTAATCTACCTTTTTCAAATAAATCAATAGTTCTTGGTAGAATCTGATGCTCAACTTTAAGTATACGACTAGCAAGAGCATCTCTATCATCATTTGGCATTACCTTAACTGCTGCTTGTAAAATAATTGGACCATGATCCATTTTTTCATCCATAAAATGTGTTGTGCAACCAGAGATTTTCACACCATAGTTTAAAGCATCACCTTGACCGTCAACTCCTTTAAAAGAAGGAAGTAAAGCAGGATGAATATTGATTAATTTACCATACCATTTTTTAACAAAACAAGGAGAAAGAATCCTCATAAAACCTGCACCAACAACAAGATCAATTTTGTTTTTTTCAAGAATTTTATCGATTTCTTTATCAAATTCTTCCTTGTTTTTGTTTTTCGGATCAACAAAAAAAGCTTTTATTTTATGCTTTTTTGCTCTTTTTAAAGCAAAAGCATCCTTGTTATCACTAATTACTACAACAACTTCTGCATTAATCATTTTTTTTTCAGATGCATCAATAATACTCTGAAGATCTGTTCCTTTACCTGATGCTAAAACACCAACTCTTAATTTGCTCATAACCTCACAAACTAAATATCAAATTTTATTTAAACATCTTTTCTATTTCATTAACAGGAGCATTTGTTTTAAAACCTTTTACATTAAAATGCGTTCTAGTAACCTCAAATCCTTTTTTTCTAAGACCTTCAAATAAAGTTTTCATTTTTGGTTGAGGTTTTTTCAAAATAGATGAGATATTATCTGACGTGTAAAAAAACATTGGGGAATCTGCTTCTTCCTCAAGTAAATCTATTAACTTCCAAAGCACGTTTCTTGTTTTAAGTTGTTTTTCAAAAAGAATTATTCTTAATTGCTCAAAAATTTTTTTATGTTGCAGTTTACCAGTCCAAATAGGGCCTATAAACTTTTTTGTTATTTCATAACCAACATGCTCACCAGGTTTTATAAAAGAATAGTATTTCATAGATTCATTTGCTTTTTTTACACTATTAAATATTTGAACATAAACCCTGAAATAATGATCAGTTGAATAACAAACAAGTGGTTTTATTCCCTTATCATGTTTTCCTGCTTCTTTACAAATAAAACCAAGCAAAATACGTAAACCAATTTCTTTCATAACATCAGAATGATACGGCATTGCCGCGTATCTTCTGAAACAAACCATGGGATACACGCCGCATAAGGTTGCTGTGTCTGTTGCGGTGCATGCAATAACTCCTTCATGGGCAATACTTTGCATAGCTGAATCAATAAAATAGACAGGAGAACCAAATGGATCAATGTCAATGTAGGTAAATTTTTTTTCAGTAAGTAATGTACTTAGGTTACAATTCAAAATTTTAATGTTTTTTAGTTCCAGTTTTTCAGCATTTTTTTTAATTAACTCATAAGCATTTTTATCCCTGTCATTAATGGTAACATCAAAATCACCAGAAAGTTCATTGGCTAGCCTAAATCCTCTGATGCCTGAAGCAGCAAGTCCATCTAATAAACTCACATGTTTTTTACTGTTATTGATAATCCATTGACATAAAAGAATAGAAAAATCACGGTTTAACTCCATGGTAGGATTGTAAAAAGGTAGTTTATTTTTAACACCAGGTCCTTTTTTACTTTCCTTTGTTTTATAAACCAAAACCTCTGTTATACCCTCAGTTATAGATATTGTATCTGGGTTTTTTTTCATATTAAAACAAGGTTGGTAGTTTTTCTTCCATTATTTTTTCGATCTTGTAAGGCAGTAAATTTCGATTAACAGGTGTTACTTCTAAAATTCGTATATCATCACGGCGACGTACATCTTGAAGTAATGGTGTTCTTGATTTTTTATGAAGTGTAACAATTATTGGCTTATCAGAATCAAGAGCTTCAATAACCATTGTACAAAATTTTTCAGAAAGCATCTCCATTTTACCTATTTCGTCTATGACAATAATATTTACTTCAGGATCAGTTATTGCTTTTTCAATGGCAGGTACACCAACTCGTTCTAAAGCACCAATGTCTACACCATATTTACCAATTTTTTCTTTGTTTTCATAATCAATATGTGCAAAAACTTCTTTCTTTTTTGTTTGCCAGTCTGTAACATAAAAACCTACACGTTTTTTCTTTTCAATAATAGGCTCTGTAATCATTCCTTCTACAACATAACCATGTTCTTCAAGTGCTTTAATAATTTTTAACAAAGTTTCAGTTTTGCCAACATTAGGCATACCTGTGATACCAATTTTTGGTATATCGTCCATAATAGCAAGATGTAATGCATTTTATGTTTAGAAATGTTTTTATTTATTAAGCACTTCCGAAAGTAAGAATAAAATAATAAAATAAGACTAAAATTGATATTATAAT
>JBNVCE010000052.1:6102-10379 GCA_050410885.1 Thermoplasmatota archaeon
CGGCTAAAAACTGTTATAATAATCAAAAAATTTTGAATATAAATCTGTTTTAAACTAATCAGAAAGTGCACTTCAACCTGCTAAAACAACTGCTAACCTCCAGAATCAAGATTAATGGTGTAGAGAATTGTTCCAAAAAGTTTAGAAGTAACAAGATGATCTTCTTCTACCACTCCAAACAAAGCAAGCCAAATGAGAATATCCGCTAAAATCCACATATTATACAGCAGAACTGAAAACATAAAGTAAAACAAGCGTATCTGATAATTCTTAGAGGTTGTTTTTGGAAGATATGAATGTTTTTTCACCCTGTAACTTGTTTCTATACCCCATCTTTTTCCATAGAGAATAAACAATCTTTCAGCAAGGTTTACATCATTTTCATTATATTCTTCATTAGTGGCAAATGCTCGTTTCTCTTTTTCGCCATTTTCCAATTCCTCTTCGATTATTACTAGGTTAAAAGTTATATCTTTCATTTTAAAATCGGTTACTATCCTAGGTGCAATGGTAATTTCTAAAACATCTTTTACTGTCGGAATCTTCGTAGCAGGCATCAAATACTTTAGATGAAAATCATTAAACACTTTGATTGCGTTGGAATCACAGAATCCACGATCAACATATATCCGCCGTATCTTAATCCGCTCGAGAGCATACCCTAGCAATTTTCTGAGGATTTCTTCCTTGATTTCAAAAGGGCTAACAGGTAATGCCAATAAGGTGAAACGCTTGCCGGCTTCCACGATGTTGATGGTGGCAAACTTGTAACATTTTGATGTTCCCCGCTCGGGTGCTTTTCCAACAACCATCGGTGCGCCACGGTCTCCATAGAAATACCATTCTGTAAAATCAATAGCGACATCATAGTGTTTTCTTATGTCAAACAGATTGATTTTGCGAGCCATTTCCCAAACGATTTCAAACAATGTAGTGAACATTTTATGAACTTGTTTATAGTTCTGATAATTTTTCAAATGATATAATAAGGTATCTGCATCGGGGCTGTTGTGTCCCCGGATTTCTTTGTACGTGTGACTTCCATTCTCTGCAAAATCCCTTGTCTGCCCGATATGAATAAGGAGATTGATGAACTGATTCTTCTTGTAAAGCGTATTATTTTTTAGATTCAAATTGATGAAAGGTGAAAATCGTTTCTTGAATAAGTGGCAAATCTCTTTGGTTTTCTCGTTTCTTTGGAGATGTTGATTTTGCTCTTTGGTTTCTTTATGTGGTTTCTCTGGTTCAAAGGTCTTGAAATCAAGGAGGATACCAAATTTTTCTGAGATTTCTTCTATTTTGGATGCAGTAAAATCAATGAGCTCTTTTGTTTCATTATCTAGAATGTGGTTAACAAAATAACCGATTTGTGTTCGATCTGGTGTTTTTGTAAATCCTAGTTTGAATTTTTCAGAAGGGTTTTTGTTCAAATATTTTGTAATTTTGGTGTGGAATTTTATACCTTTGAGTTTCTGAAATAAAATAAGTTTAAAGAGTGATTCATAGGAGAATTTGATTTTTCGATATTCACGTGTTTGAAAAAATACTACGTCGAATGTTTTTAGGAAATCAGCTATTTTTATGTTTTTATTATCTTTGAACTTCTCGAAGGTTTTATAAATCTCCAGCGTTATGTTCTCTCTGGAGATCTTTTGTTTGCTGGAAGGCATTCAATTGATTCCTGCCAAGGGAAGTTTCGAGCTCTCCCTTGGCAGATTATGCACTTATGCACTTATATGTATACTTTTGGAGTTTATAAAGTTTATGCACATATGCAGAAAAGTATTTATACATCCAAGTAAGATTACTTGATTCGATTAAAATGGGAAGAATAAATATAGTGCTGCCAGACGAGATCGAAGATAATTTCAGGAAAGAAGTAGCAAAAAGCAAAGGTTTGAAAAAAGGCAATATAGGCAAAGCTATCGAAGAAGCTTTGATTCTCTGGATAGATGCTGGACAGAAAAAACGTAGTGAAGCAGCAAAAAAAGCATGGACGACAAGAAAAAAATGATCAATATATTTGATGGTGGTAAATGTTTTAAAGTGCAACAATATACTTGATAAATAGCAGTTCTTTTTTTCTTTTAACTAATTTCTTTAACCTAATCAAATGTCTACAGTAAATTCATAACTTGCTTCTAGCAATGTATCATCATCACAAACCAAAACATCACCATCTGGATCCCTAAAAGCTGCATAAACACGATACAAACCATCACCAAAAGTAAGATCGTTAGTATTGACTAGACCATTGAAAATCGTATCCAAAGCAAGCTGATTACCAACATTTATTACTCTCGGTGAAGTCTCATCAACAGTATTATGATCAACCTTCCACTCCTCACCTTCCAGATACTGAACCTGCATCAAAAGATATCCTGTAACATTAGTCGAACCCGTGTTCTTAATCTTCGACTGATTCCGATAACTAATAATCAGTTTCGGACGAGGATCAGGATTTTGTACTTCTTCAATATTTGCAGAGTGTACATTCACATATTCACTCCCTGTTGGCGTTGTTCCATTGATGTCACGACTGCTCCGCAAACAAAGCTTAGTAATACCACCTGCATAAATCCAACTAAGCTCAGTAATAGTAATATTGTTACACCCGTTTACGAAATTAACAGTATTAAGTTCACCACCATTTCCTGAGTAATACTCCTTATTATAATCCCTTTCCTCTAACGGATCATTAGGATAATCTGGTTGTCCGTTCTGCACCGTTATCGTAAAATCAGTGGTTGAATAATCATCCTTCTTATACAATGAAAGTACAGCGTTATCAATGTATGCATTAGAAGGAAGTTCCGAGGTGTCAAAAATGAAAAAACCACGTCTGATACGATAATCCGATGGGAAAGTATCTACCTTGCTTTGCCCAATCGAGATATAAGAGTCTTCACATGAGACAGTGCCTTCTTCAGCGGACCACGCAGTCTCATAATTCGAACTGGATTTGTAAATATACCCATCATTTTGACTACTGGTAACAGTAATCGTTGGGTCAATAACAACCGGGAACACCATATTGTTTAAATCCTGGACTTTTAAACCCGAAAGGAGATAATAATTGCCGTTATACTGCAAAACCCTATAAACTAGTTTATGCCGAACAGATTCATTAAACAACTCATAAGCATCACCAATAGGCAGGGCACATTTAAAATAACCAAGAATGTCTTTGAAGGCAACACATCCATCAGATACAGTTATATTGCCACTGAGATTTCCTGATTCATTGAATAAAACAAGATTTTGATAATCCAGTTTTGTGATGAAAACAAGATAAGAACTCTCGTTCTGAAGACCATACAAAGACGGTGGATGATTTTGCAACAAAGACTTGGTTGTATTACTCAGAATAATCTCTTCTTTCAACTTCGTGTTATCATAACTCCAAACAACATCAGTACCTGAAAAGACGTTTTCATATGTTATCTTGTTATCAGTGAATTGCCCCTGGCTACTCTGAACATTCTGCAAGTATTTGTATGCCCAGTTACTCTGCGGGTCAAGATAACCAACACCAACAAGCTTACTTCTAACAACATGAATAGTAGGATCATTTGATTTATTATAAGCAAATGCTACAGGCCAGTTACTCTGAAGATTTGGTTTGAAATAAACATTGTATAAACCCTGATCATTACCAACACGATAACCATAACTATACGCAGGGTGATTTGTTGCAACCTGCCCAAAAGAACAATTGATTGGCATCCACGTACCATTTTCTTTCTGGTAATTCACTGGGGTTGTAAAGGTTTCTAGTATGTTACTACCTGCAACAGCATCATAATACTTGTTCCAGGTGAGCCCACGATCAACAAGCATGTAATTTTCAGGTGGATTAGGTGGATCAGTAATGTTAATGTACTCATCATTACCATACTCGTCAAGCATAGTACAAACACTCATATTAGCTTGTATTGATATGTTGAAATCATACCAATCTGAAACACTAGAGTTACCATTCTCATCTACTGCCCAGATACAATACTGGTATTTACCTTCCTGCCACGTATTTTCAAAATCAAGTTCATAAATATTTTCTTCATAATTTGTCATATTGTAACCATAAAATGTTTCATCAGGATACAAAATATATGTCTGAGACTGACTAATTGCAGTGTTAACGGTTGAGGAAACACATCCGGAGACTGTGTTTGAAGAACCATATCCAACGATTTGAGAAGAAACACCAACATTATAGAAATATGGTGTAATAACATTCTCATTAAATCTATTTAGATAAAAACGATCCAATCTTG
>JBNVCE010000053.1:0-10378 GCA_050410885.1 Thermoplasmatota archaeon
ATTATTTAAATTATTATTACCTGGTTATTGTTTTTCTCACTGACACAATGCTGTTAAGTACTTCTTTTCATTTGATTTTTAAAAAAGAACCTCGTTTAAAAATTTTTAGAAGGTTTACTTTTTTTGCAATTTTTATTGGACTGCTTGCATTTTTAATACCTGCTATTTTAATTATTATTAAGGGAGGTTAGATGGTTTGATTAAAAGTGATTTTGTTGGTGTTGCTCTTGTTTATATTTATGTTGCTATTCTTCTGATTATTACTGAAAAAATTCTTAGCAATTATCCTAATGTTAGCAGAAAAATTCTTCATATTATGGTTGGTAATGTTGCCTTTATTTTACCAATTTTTGAAACAAGGGAGATAATGGCTTTTATTGCAGCTGGTCCTTTTATCATTTTTACTTTTTTGATGAGTCCGTATACTCCCATTAAGTCTATTAAGGGTAAAACTTCTGATGCAGGTCATGGTATGGGTTTGGTTTATTATTCAATTACCTGGACTATTTTAGCGTATTTGTTTTTTGATAACATGGTTGTTATTGCAATCGGCATTCTTGCTATGTCTTATGGCGATGGTTTTGCTTCACTAGTGGGTGTTAGGTTTGGTAAAAGAAAATACAAGGTTTTTGGTGATGAAAAAAGTTTTGTTGGCTCTGCTGCCATGTTTTTTTCTACCTTTGTTACTACCTTGGTTGCAATTTTTTATTACAATATTAATTTTTCAATTTTTGTTTTACTTGTTCTTTTGTTTATTGCTTTTGTTTCTGCTGTTGTTGAGGGGGTTACGCCAAAGGGTGTTGATAATCTTTCTGTCCCATTTGTTGCAGCCTTTATTTACTGGATTGTTTTTCTTGTTTGATGTTTTATGCGCTTGATAATTGTTGATGGTCTTGATGGTGTTGGAAAGGATACACAAGCTCAGTTGATAAAAAAAAGATATGAAAATAAGGGAGAGCTTGTTGTTTTAAGATCCCATCCATCTTCTGATAATTTTTTTGGTAAAAAAGCAAAAAAGGCTTTGCTTGGCAAGGGCATTTTCAACAAGTTACAAGCTTCTATTTTTTACATGCTGGATGTTTTACGTTCTATTAGAAAATATTATCGTAAAAAAGACGTTGATACTCTTATTATGGTTCGTTATCTAGTTGGTACCGCTTATCTTCCTTTTGGTTTTGCAAAGATTGCTTATGGTTTTTTTAAAAATTTTGTGCCAACATCAAATTATATGTTTTTCCTTGATGCTCCTGCTCTTGTTATGTTGAAACGTATTGAGGAGCGTAAAGAAAAAGAAATGTTTGAAACCTTGGAAGAACTCGAAAAGGTTAGAAACAAGGCACTTTTTTTGCTTAAAAACTGGAATATTGTTGATGCTTCAGGTTCTATTGAGGATACTTTTTCACGTATTGAAAAAGTACTTAATAGTTTGGATAATAATTTTTAATTTTTTTCTGCTTTTGTTATAAAAATAACAAAAATTTATTTAATTTGTTATAATTTATATAATAACATCTATATAACTAATTGATTATATATAATTAAGGATGGGGGAGTATAAGTTTTTTTCCCTATCTCTCCTCACCTCCTCCACAGCTTCCCCATCCCCCCTTTTTAAAACATTTTTGACACAATTTCCTTAAAATGTGGAACTGTGTCAAATTCCAGGATTTGAGAAGGTGCTATCCACCGGTACTCTGAATGCTCCCAGTCTATTTTTATTTTACGTTTTTCTCTAACTTTGAATAAAAAAGGAAAAACCTTCCAATCATATCTTACTTTTTCATAAAAATCTGTAAAAGAAACTGGATCAAACTCTTTTAAAAGTTCAACATCTTCTTGTTCTAAACCAACTTCTTCTTTAATTTCTTTTAATGCTGTTTCATAAGGATTTTCATCTTTTTCAATATAACCTGCAACACCGCCCCACATGCCTTTGTATGTTTTTACCTTGCTGCTTCTTTTTAAAATCAGTATTTTTCCTTCATCATTTTTTAAAATAACTGTAACAACCTCTGTCATTTTAGAACCTTTTGCAGATATAATCTAAAACTGATTCAAATATAATCCTTCCATCACCAACATCACTATTTAATCCCTTCCTTGTCCAATCTGGATGCTGATGCTTATAAAAGGTTCTTTCTGGATGAGGCATCATTCCAAAAACATTTCCTATGTAATTACATATACCAGCAATATTTGAAACAGAACCATTTGGATTCCATGGATACCCTGCATAATTTCCATCGGGATCAACATAACGGAAAACAATTTGATCATTTTTTTCTAATTTCTTTAAATATTCTTCTTGTTTTTCTAATGGAAACAATAGTTTTCCTTCTGCATGTGCACTGGGAATTAAACGTATACTGTTTTTTGGAATTTTAGAAGTAAAAACACATTTACCATTGTTTTCATGTTTTAGCAAGGTTGGTCTGCATTCAAATCTATTTGAATCATTTATACTCAAACAAGCATCTGGAACATGTGTGATTATTTTGTCAATTGCCGGCAGTAATCCTAGTTCTATTAGAACCTGGAAACCATTGCATATACCTAGAACTGGATATTCTTGTTTTACAAAATCAACCAGGTCTTTGTTTAGTTTACTTTTTATCCTTGCAGCAAGAATAGCACCAGCTCTAATATAGTCACCTGCAGAAAAACCTCCTGGAATCATGAGGCATTGATACTGCGAGATTGTGCGTTTTTCATTTTTGTTACAATCAATGTTAAGCAATTGTTTCAGGTGAACAAACTCAGGGTTTGCTCCAAGTCTTTTTAATGCATCAAAAGATTCTTGTTCACAGTTTGTTCCCTCTATTCTTAATATAGCTATGTTTATATCTTTTAATTTCAATTTTTCACCTATGTTGTTTATTTGGTAAATATTATCTTTTATATTTCATTTTTTATTATGTTTATTGCTATTTTTTAAATTTTGACAAAGTTTATAAATAATGATATCTTTTATAATTACATATAATTATATATAATTATTATAAAAATGGAGTAGAATCAATGTCAAACGAACTAGAAAAAAAATACACAACAATTTCTATACCAACACCACTTGCAGAAAAAATAAAAAAAAGAATAAAAGGAACAGGCTTTACGTCACTGTCCTCATATGTAACCTATGTGCTGAGAGAGATAATCTCTGGGGAAAAAGAAAACAGTGAAGAGGCATTCACAAAAGAAGATGAAAAAAAAATAAGAGAAAGATTAAGGGCGCTTGGGTACCTGTAATAAAAAGAGGTAAACACAATGATTCAACCACATGGTGGAAAACTAATTGATAGAAAAATTAAAAACAAAAAACCAGACACAAGCAACATACCAAAATTTGAAATAAACACAAACACAGCAGAAGATGTCCTCAACATAGCAAATGGTGTGTTTTCACCTTTACAAGGATTTTTATGTAAAGACGATCTGGAAAATGTTTTAAAAGAAAAAAGACTGGAAAATGATATTCCATGGACAATACCAATATTACTTGATTTTGATAAACAAAAAATAAATAACATAAAAGAAGGAGACACAATACTACTTACAAACAATGAAACAGGATTAGAAGCGTTACTGCAGCTTGAAGAAATATACACTTATGATAAAAAAACAATTGCTCAAAAAGTATATGCAACTACTGATGCAAATCATCCAGGCGTGGCAGATTTATACAACATAAAAGAAAAACTACTTGGTGGGAAAATAACATTAATAAAAAGCAAACCCAGAGAATTTGATAAATACAATTTAACACCAAAAGAAACAAGGTTTTTATTCAAAGAAAAAGGCTGGCAGGAAATCGTTGCTTTTCAAACAAGAAACCCGCCACACATAGGTCATGAATATGTGCAAAAAACAGCACTAACCTTTGTTGATGGAATACTTATAAACCCTATTATTGGAAAGAAAAAAATAGGTGATTTTAAAGATGAGGTTATACTTGCTTCATATGAAAGCTTAATCCAATATTACTATCTAAAAGAGCGTGCTGTGCTTTCTATCTTAAGAACAGCCATGAAATACGCAGGACCAAGAGAAGCAATACATCATGCTATTATGCGTAAAAACTTTGGATGCACACATTTTATTGTTGGTCGAGACCATGCAGGGGTTGGTTCATACTATGGGCCATATGATGCCCATGAAATTTTTTCAGAATTTCCTGATCTAGGGATTGTTCCAGTTTTTTTTAGATCCTTTTACAAGTGCACAAAATGCGGTAGTGTTGTTAATGAAAAAATCTGTCCACATGATCAAAAGTTTCACATAAACTTTAGTGGGAAAAAAATTAGAGAAATACTAGTTAAAGGGCAAATTCCGCCAGAGGACATGATGCGTAAAGAAGTTTCTGAAACAATACTGAAATTCAAAAAACCATTTGTTGAATAGGTGGAAAAATAATATGTTAAAAGAATTAAAAGGAAAAGGCCTAATTATTCATCACTGGGATACAGATGGAATATGCTCAGCACATATTTTACTAAAACATTTATCTGATAAAAACATCATAAACAAAACCCCACAACTTGGCAACTATTACCTAACTGAAGAAGAATTAAATAATTATTCAAAATATGATTTTATCATATTACTGGATATGTCTTTACCAATAAGCAATGTTTTAAAACTTGCTAAAAACGCAAATGTCATGATTTTTGATCATCACCTTGGTAAAGAAATAGAAGAAATGTTTCATTATAATCCTGTAATTAAAGGGGAAAACCCTGATAAATATCCTTCAACAAGCTGGATAATAAACGATTATGTTGGTAACAAAACAAATCTGTATGCATTACTTGGTGTGGTTGGGGATCATGAACAAAAAATAATAAACAACACAGAATTTTATCAAAAAATAACAAATTTTTGTAAACAAAACAATCTAGAATTTGATGACATGTTGAAAATGGTTTACCTTTTGGATTCAAACTACAAAATTAATGATAAAAAAGCAGTTGAACTGGCACCACATCAACTTAAAAACAACTTGGCAGATTCGATTTTAAATAACAAAAAATGGAATGAAAACCTTGCAATACTGGATGAGGAAATAAAAAAAATAATAAGTACACAATCAGATGAAATAGATGAAATCATTTTTAAAAAGATCAGCACACCTTACAATATTATTTCAACAATAACAAGGAAAATTGCCTGGGAGACAGGTAAAAACACAATTGTTGTAAACACTGGTTTTTTTAAAGATTCTGATCAGATTTATTTAAGAAGCAACAAAGATGCATCACCTATTATACAAAAAGGAAAAAGCCTGGGTTATAGATGCGGTGGTAAAAAAGAAGTGCTTGGTGCTGTTGTTCCAAAACAAAAAACAGATTCATTTATTGAAGAAATAATAAAATTTTTAAAAACATAAAAAGTGAAAAAAAATGAAAACACAAAAAGCAACAAACATAGTATGGCACCAGCATAAAGTAAAAAGAGAAGAACGGGAAACACTTCTTAAACAAAAAGGAGTTGTTGTCTGGTTAACAGGTCTTTCAGGTAGTGGCAAGTCAACTATTGCAAATGAACTAGCATACAAACTGCATAAAATGGGGAAAATAGCATATGTCTTGGATGGGGACAACATACGTCATGGTCTTAACAAGGATTTAAGTTTTTCACCTGAAGATAGAAATGAAAACATTAGAAGAATTTCTGAGGTTGCAAAATTATTTGCTGATGCAGGGATAATAACAATAACAGCATTTATCTCCCCATATCAGCAGTACAGGAATTTTTGCAGGGAATTAACCGGTCCTGGTAGATTTTTTGAAATATACATAAAAGCATCAATTGAAACATGTGAAAAACGGGATACAAAAGGTTTATACAAAAAAGCAAAAGAGGGTTTAATAAAAGATTTCACAGGTATTAATGCACCATATGAAGAACCAAAAAACCCTGAACTTGTGATTGATACAGACAAGGAAACAGTTGAACAAAGTGTTGAAAAAATCCTGAAAATGTTAAAAAAACAAAACATAATCTGAAATATTAAAATGGTTTTAATGGTTCTTGATAAAAACACAAACTATATTGTTTCAGGACTAGAGCGTTCAGGTACTTCCATGCTTATGCAGATATTAAAAGCAGGTGGCATCCCCATTGCTTATGACAACAGTAGACCACCTGATGAGTTTAACCCAAAGGGTTATTATGAGCTAGAAGGCGGTAAAATAATAAACAAACTAATAAAAAAACAATTTCCCATGGAAAAATATAAGGGGAGATTCATAAAAATAACATCATATGGTCTTAAGTTTTTACCCAAATCAAAATACAAAATAATTTACTCTGAAAGAAATATTGATGAGGTACTGGATTCAATGGAAAAAATGATGAAAAAAAAGGATGAAAACAAGATTGATTCCAAAAAAAATTTAATAAAATTAAACAACGGTATAAAAAAAATGATTCTAAATCAAAAAGAAATTGATGTTTTATTTGTAAATTATAACAACATAATAAAAAATCCAAAAAACAATATTAAAAAAATACTTGATTTTCTTGGTTTACCATATAATAAACTGGATGAAATGGTAAAAGCAGTTGATGTGAATCTTTACAAGCCAAAAATAATTAAATAAAAAATTTTTATTTTTAAACTAAGTTTTTTCAAATTTTTTATTAGTAAATGTAAAATATGCGATTAAAGCTTACATGCTGTAAGGAGTTTTTATGAAAGCAGTAATTCTTGCCGCTGGTGAAGGAAAAAGGCTTAGACCTTTTACTGAAACAATGCCAAAGGTGATGCTACCTGTTGCAAATAAACCTATACTTGAACATGTTTTTAACTCATTGAAAAACAGTGGAGTAACAGAAATAATTCTTGTTGTTGGGTACAAAAAAGAAGTAATAATGGAATATTTCAAAGATTACAAGGATATTAAAATAACATATGTTGTTCAGGATAAACAACTTGGAACAGCTGATGCATTGTCAAAAGCTAAAAATTTTATAAAAAACACTTTCGTTGTCATTCCAGGGGATAATATAATTGATAAAAAAAGCATAATCAACCTTGTTCAAGACAAGTCTGATTACTGTGCACTTATAAAAGAGCATCCTCATCCTTCAAAATACGGTGTTGTTTTTTTAAAAGATAAAAAAATAAAAGAGATTGTTGAGAAACCATCTCAGGAGATTGGAAGGTTTATTTCAACTGGTATTTACAAACTTACAAAATCCGTATTTAAAGAAATTGATAAATGCAGGCTAGAAGGTGTTTATGATTTATCATCTGTTATTCAAAGGTTGATTGAGCAGGGGAAAACAATCAACACTATTATTGCTGATTCATGGATGGACATTGTGTACCCATGGGATTTAATATATGTTAATGAAAACTTAATCAGTAGTGTAAAACCAACAACAGCTGGTGTGATTGAAAAAGGAGTAACAATAAAAGGTAATGTCATTATTGGTAAGGATACAAAAATCCATTCAGGCTGTTACATTGTTGGACCTGTTGTTATTGGTGAAGGTTGCGAAATAGGACCAAATGTTTGTATTTTTCCTTCCACAACCATTGGTAACAACACGGTTGTAAACCCTTTTACTGAAATTAGAAACAGTGTTATTATGGAGGATGTTCACATTGGTTCAAACTCTTTTATCACCCATTCAATCATTGCCCGTGGAACGCTTATCAGTGATCATTTTTCAAACATTCTTGGTGAAAACATTTTAGAAATTGAGGATGAATGCAAAAAAGTAAAAAACATTGGTGTTATGATTGGTGAAGACTGTACTGTTGGTTGTCAAGTTGTTGCGGAAGCAGGAATTATTATTGGTAGAAAATGTAAAATTTCTGCTTTAAAAAGATTAATTAATAATATTCCAAGTGAAACTAAAGTGATGTAAAATTGTGTGGGATTATTGGTTATATTGGTTTTAGAAATGCAAAAGAAGTTTGTGTTGACTGTCTTAAAAGACTGGAATATAGAGGGTATGATTCAGTTGGTATATCAATTATTGATAAACAACAGCAGGTTTATAAAGAAGTTGGTGAGATAAAACAATTTGAAAAAACATTACCACAAATTAACGGAAATATTGGCATTGGTCATAATCGTTGGGCAACCCATGGGGCTGTTACAAAAGAAAACGCTCATCCTCATCTAAGTACAAACAAAAAAATTGCAGTTGTCCACAATGGCATTATTGAAAACTTTAGAATACTTAAAGAGCAGTTGATTGCAAAGGGTTACAAATTTTCTTCCCAAACCGACTCAGAAGTTTTAGCCCATTTAATAGAGGATAATTACAAAGGTGATTTAGAAAAAGCAGTTTACAACGCACTTAAAAAAGTTCAAGGATACTACGCCATTGTTGTAAGTTGCACTGATGAGCCTGATAAAATAGTTGGTGCCAGAAAAGAAAGTCCATTGGTAATTGGTGTTGGGGACAATGAAAACTTTATTGCTTCAGACATTCCTGCTTTTTTGAAATATACAAACAGGGTTATTTATCTTAATGATGGAGAAATATGCTTTGTAACAAAAAAGGATGTAAAAATATTTGATTCAAAAAACAATGTTGTTGAAAGAAATGAAAACATTGTTAAATGGGATTTCAAGGATGCTGAAAAATCTGGTTTTCCTCATTTTATGCTCAAAGAAATTTTTGATCAAAAAGATACTGTTACTTATGTTATCCGTGGCAGGGTTTCTGAAGTTGAAAGAAAAATTGAGTTTAATGAAAAAGTTGAGGATCTTTTAAGCTCTGATTTTGATCTAATTAATATTGTTGCATGCGGAACATCTTATTATGCTGGGCTTGTTGGTAAATATTTTATTGAAGAATTAACAGGCATACCTGTTGTTGTGGAGCTTTCTTCAGAATTTAGGTATTTTGGAACAAAAAAGCAAAACTCACTTGTGATAGGAATTACCCAATCCGGCGAAACACTTGATACCCTGGCTGCGTTAAGGGAGGCAAAATCAATAGGCTCTAAAACCCTTGTTATTACAAATGTTATAGGAAGCTCTGCAACCCGTATTTCTGATTGTTACATTCTCACCCAGTCTGGACCTGAAATTGGTGTTGCTGCAACAAAAACTTTTACATCACAGGTTCTCACACTTTTTTTAATTGCTTTAAAAATTGCTTTAAATAAAAACAAGATCGGATATAATGAGCTTTTAACAAATATTTTAAGTCTTAAACAATTACCAAGAATCATCAGAACGGTTCTTGAAAAAAGCTCTGATATTTTAGAAGTTGCTAAAGAAATTAAGAACGCTAAATCTGTTTTTTTCATAGGTCGTGGTGTAAACTATCCACTTGCCCTTGAAGGTGCCTTGAAACTAAAGGAAATTTCATACATTCATGCAGAAGGCTTTGCGGCAGGGGAGCTTAAGCATGGTCCTTTTGCCCTGCTAACAGAAAAAACACCTGTTGTTGCCATTGTGACAAAAAACCAAACATATGAAAAAATAATTGCAAACATCGGTGAAATAAAAGCAAGGGGCTCAAAAGTAATTGCAATAGCAAATGAAGCAGACACTGAAATTGAAAAATTTGCTGATATGGTTTTAAGATACCCTGAAAACTCAGAGCTTCTTTCATGCATTCCAATTATTGTTATACTGCAACTGCTTGCTTATCATGTTGCAAATCTAAATGGTTGCTCTATTGATAAACCACGTAACCTTGCTAAATCTGTTACAGTTGAATAAGGGGGAAAAAAATTATGAAATGTGTTATTTTAGCCGCTGGTGAAGGAAAAAGGGTTCGTCCATTAACCTATACAAGACCAAAGGTGATGCTTCCCATTGCAAACAAGCCTATTTTGGAATGGAATTTAACAAACGCAATAGACTCTGGTTTTAAAAAATTCATTTTTGTTGTTGCTTATAAAAGTGAAATGGTTAGAAACTATTTTGGTTATGGTAAAAATTGGGGTGTTAGTATTGAATATATTAACCAGAAAGAAGCCTTGGGTACTGCTCATGCAATAGGTGTTGTTGAAAAATTTGTTGATGATTTTGTTGTTTTATCAGGTGATACGATTTTTGGTAAAAAAGATATAAAAAATATTATGGAAAACAAAAACAGTATGGGAATAGTAACTGTTGAAAATGCAAAGGATTATGGAACAGTTGAGATAAAAAACAAAAAAATAATAAAAGTCCATGAAAAAATAGATCGTCCTGTTACTAATACTATTAATGCTGGTATTTACCATTTCAATAAAAAAATATTTGATTACATACGTAAAACAAAAAAATCTATTCGCGGGGAATACGAAATAACTGATTCAATAAACCTTTTTTTAAAAAATGAGGAATTAAAAGGTATTTTTTTAAAAGAATTCAAGGATGTTGTTTATCCATGGGATTTATTTGATGCAAATGAAGAAATA
>JBNVCE010000054.1:0-10344 GCA_050410885.1 Thermoplasmatota archaeon
TAAACGTTTGGGCCTTAAATATTTTGATCTGTACTTGATTCATTATCCTAATCCATTTATACCTATTAAGAGAAGTGTGCGATTGCTTGAAGATCTTCTCGTCGAAGGAAAAACGCGGTATATTGGAGTTAGCAACTTCTCCGTAGAAAAATTTCAGAATGCACAAGAGTGTTTGAAGAAAGCAGAACTTGTTAATACTCAGCTTCGTACAAACGTGGTCCATCAAAAACACATAATAAATAATCTATCATTCTATAGAAAACATGGCGTTACTCTTACTGCTTATAGTCCTCTTGGTCATAAAGGTTTAAAGAATATAAATGAAGAACTGATGCACAAACTTGAGAAAATCGCAGAGAAACACAACGCAACCATCCATCAAATAGCTATTGCGTGGCTAGTTAATATTGATGGCGTAATTACAATCCCAAAGGCGTTCCAGCTTAATCATGTAGAATCTAATGCATTGGCTGGTGAAATAGTTCTATCAGATAATGAAATAAATCTTGTTGCTGAAAGTCGTATAAAATAGTAAAATATTTCTTTTTAGGACAATAAAAAGTGCTCCTGTCGGGATTTGAACCCGAGTCACCAGCTCGAAAGGCTGGGATGATTGGCCACTACACTACAGGAGCAAAAACCTATTTGTCTCTATAAGGGTATCCCAAGAATGCTAAAATACTTATTTAAAACTACGCTATTCCTATAAAGTAACCAAAAAAAAAATTTGATTTTGTAGAGTTCTTTATAGATTATATGTTATTTTATAGGGTTACCAGGTGTCTCTTTCGCTTTCTTCTGTTTCTTCTTCCTCTTCAATCTCTTCTTCTTTATCTATATCTCGTGAGTGAACTCTTCCTTTTTTTCCTGTTTTTTTTGCCATAATCCCAATTCCTCTCTTCTTTTTTGAGTATGGGTAGTTGAATCAATTGATGTTTATAAAACTTACTAGAATAATTTCAGAGATGGTGTTTAGTAGCCCTGAGCGGATTCGAACCGCTGTCGTCGGCTCCAAAGGCCGAAATGATTGACCACTACACCACAGGGCTATAAAATTTATATGTCTTGTAATGGGAGTGGATTATAATATCTATATATAACTTTTAACATACGGTACCTAACAAATATTACTAATTCGAAGGATGATTATCTTTGATTGACGAAAAACTCTTAGAGAATGTTTCTGCTAAGCTAAAGAAAAGTGGTTTGACTATTGCCACAGCTGAGTCTTGCACTGGTGGATTGATTGCTCATACTCTTACTAATATTTCTGGTAGCTCAGATTATTTCGACAGGGGTGTTGTATCATATAGTAATAGATCTAAAGTTGAGTTGCTAGGTGTACCTGAAGAATTAATAAAGCAGTATGGTGCTGTCAGTGAACAAGTAGCTAAGGCTATGGCAGAGGGCATAAGAAAAAAATCAAAGGTTGACATAGGGGTGGCTACAACTGGCATAGCTGGTCCAACTGGTGGTACAAAAGATAAACCTGTTGGTCTTGTTTACATCGCTGTTTCTACAACCGATAATACAGTTGTTAAAAGATTTCAGTTTAGTGGCAACCGCCTTAAAAACAAAGAGAGTACGTGCAATGCTGCATTGAATATGATTTTGGATTTTTTAAAAAGATAAATGGTGGTATCTCTGTTAACTATTGATGGTTCCTATGGCGAGGGTGGGGGGCAGATACTCAGAACTGCTGTGGCCCTGTCTGTTGTCACAAAAAAACCTGTTGAGATAGTCAACATTCGTTCTAAACGCCCTGATCCTGGTATTAAACCACAGCATTACGTTGCAATAAAAAGCATGGAGGAGCTTTGCGGCGGTGAATCAACTGATCTAGAGATAGGTTCCTCCCATCTAATATTTAAACCAGGTGAGATAAAAGGGGGAAACTATAAGTTTGATATAGGCACAGCTGGTAGCATCACACTAGTCTTCCAAGCACTTTTACTATCTGCTTTTAAGACACATGAGCCAATTACCATAAATGTTAAGGGTGGTACAGATGTTAAATGGGCTCCGTCATGGGATTACTTCAACTATGTGTTTTTGTCGCTCTTGAAAAAAATGGGTGTTTCTGTCGATGCCCAGTTGATAAAAAGAGGTTATTACCCAAAAGGTGGCGGTGAAGGATCAATAACAATAAAACCATCCAGTATGCTTCATCCTCTGTTTTTAGATGAAAAACAAAATTTTACCATAGTGGACGGCATCATTCACAGTGCTAATCTACCAGAGGACATTGGTAAGAGGATGAAACATGCTGCAATAAAAACATTAATGAAAAAAAACCTAAAGGCCAATATAACATTTGAGGATAACCCTGCTTTTTCCACTGGTATTGGTATCACTCTCTGGACAAAGTCAGATAGCTCTATTTTAGGTTCTACCATGCTTGGTGAACGTGGTGTTCCTGCTGAAAAAATCGGTGGTGATGCTGCATTGAATTTAATAAAAGATATCGAGTCTGGTGCCAACATTGATCCTTATGCTTTCGATCAAGTTATTCCATATCTTGCGATTATACATGGTGGTTCATCTTGTGTTGTTAGAGAGATTAGTAATCACGCGAAAACAAACATGTGGCTTGTCAAACAGTTTTTTGACATTGATTTTAAGCTTGAAAAATTTGGTAACGCAACTATAGTGACTGTAGGTTCTATATAGACAAAAAATATAAACACAGATCATTTTATTGAGTTCTATGAGAATAGCACACATATCTGATATACATTTTAATTTTGGAACAGATTTTAATGAAAAAGTTTATGAAAAAGCTGTTAAAATTTTAAATAAGATTAATCCTGATTTGGTTTTTATTTCAGGTGATATTACAACAGATGGACTGCTTTCTGAATATGATTTAGCAAATGAAAAATTAAAAGAAATTAATTTTAAACAAGTGGTTGTTCCTGGTAACCATGATGAAAGAAACTTAGGTTTTAAGTTGTTTCGAGAGTTTTTTGGTAAAACAGATTTTATTAAAACTTTTGATCAAGTTAATTTAGTTGCTCTTTCCTCCAGTGAACCTGATAAAGATGATGGTAGACTTGGTAGAGGTAGACATGAGTTTATTGAGCGTGCAATTAAAAAGAAAAATAAAATGACATTTGTTGGTTTTCATCATCATTTGGTTCCTGTGCCTAATTCTGGTAGAGAGGCAAATATTATTGAGGATGCTGGTGAAACACTTGATATAATATTAAGAAATAAAATTCCTCTTGTATTAATGGGGCACAGACATGTTCCATGGGCAGTTAAAATACATAAAACTTTACTAGTTAATGCTGGAACTTTTTCTTGTAATCGTACCCGTGCTCATCTTGGTAATACTTTTAATGTTATTGATATAAATAAAGATATTATTGAAATCACTGTTGTAAATATTAGAAAAGAAAAATTTAAAAAAATGATAGATTTTAATACACAAAATGGCTTTTATTTAAATAAAAATTACGATTAATAAAGAAAAATTATTATTTTTTTCGTAATCTTTATCATTAATTTTCTTATTCATATTTTGCTTTAAGGAGGAGGTTATTGTTAGATTATACTTTAATATTAATTACCGGTGGTGCCTGTGCTATTGGTTTTTACCTGGCATGGTCCATTGGTGCTAATGATGTTTCAAATGCTATGGCAACGGCAGTTGGTGCCCGTGCAATTACTTATAAGCAAGCAGCCTTAATTGCTGGTGTATTAATTTTTTTTGGTGCAGTCTTTGTTGGACCACATGTTACTGAAACAATAAAAAGTAAAATCATTGATATTAACGTTATTAATAACTCGTTGGTTTTATTATTAGGTTTTATTTCGTCATTATTGGCTGCTGCTATTTGGTCAAGTTTAGCTACTTGGAAAGAAATGCCAATTTCAACAACACATTCAATTATTGGTGCTATGATTGGTTTTGGCATTGTCGCAGGTGGTTTTAATTCTGTGAATTGGTTTGAGGTTGAACGAGTTGCTGCTAGTTGGGTGCTTTCACCATTTAGTGGTTGTATACTTTCTTTTATTGTTTTCCGCATTATTGTAAGATTAATTTTTGTAAGGAGCAATCCTGTTAAATCAACAAAAATTGTTGGACCTTTTATTATTGGTATAACTTTTTTTATAATAACAACTTCTTTGTTATTAAAAACAGAATTGGGTAACAAAATTGGTATTGCAGAATTTGAAAATACTTTTATTGTTTCAATAGTTGTTTCAGTAATTGCTATTTTTTTGTCAATGTTTTTTTTACGTAAAATAGAAACAAAATCAATTAATGATTATGATACTGTTGAAAACATTTTCCGTAGATTACAGGTTATTACTTCTTGTTATGTTGCATTTTCAATAGGTGCAAATGATGTTGCCAATGCCATTGGTCCAGTTGCTGCTATTATTCCTTTGGCAAATAACCAAGGCTTAGATTCAACAACTGAAATCCCAATATTTTTACTTATTATAGGTGGTGTCGGTATGGCTTTTGGTTGTTTAACTTTTGGTTATAAAGTTATGAAAACCATGGGTGAACGTATCACAAAACTTACAAACTCCCGTGGTTTTGCTGTTGATTTTGGTGTTGCAACAACTGTTCTTTTTGCTTCAAAACTTGGTCTTCCAATTTCTACATCTCATACAGCTGTTGGTGCAATTATTGGTGTTGGACTTGCAAGAGGACTTGATGCGGTAGATTTAAAGGTGATTAAAAAAATTATAAATTCTTGGTTGTTAACTTTGCCTATTGCTGCTTTTACTTCATCAGTAATATTTATAGTTATGAAAATAATATTAAAAATATAAGATTATTAAATGAAAGGAGAAAAAATTATGGATAAAGAAATGCATTTCAGGGCACCAGTTTCAGAAGCCTATAGAAGAAAATCACCATTTGATCAGCTACTTGAGCATATGAGTAAAATTAGGGAATGTATAAACATTCTAAGAGATGGGTTAATTCGTTATTATAAAGGTGATTATAAGGATTTTTCACAATTAACTGAAAAGGTTTCATCACTTGAGCATGAGGCTGATATTATCAAAGGAAATCTAAGAAATCATCTTCCTAGTTCACTGTTTATGCCGGTTGATAAAGGAAAATTTTTATGGGCTTTACGTGAACAAGATGCTATATTAGATCATGCTGAAAATCTTGTTCAAATGCTTGATATTAGACATACAAAAATTCCTGATGAACTTAAAGAAATTTTTATTGAACATGCTAAGTTGGTAGTAAAAACAGTTGTTGCAATGGAGGAAGCTGTGGAAAGCATAAAAAATCTTGTTGAAACAAGTTTTGTTCAAAAAGAACGGGAACAAACTAAAGAACTTATTCATAAGGTTCATGAATATGAATGGCAGGCTGATCAGAAAAAATATGATGTGACAAAAGGAATTTATAAACTTGAAAAAAAACTAAATCCAATGGATGTGTACCATCTTCTTAAAATAGCAGACTGGGTTGATGATATTGCTGATCATGCAGAAAATGTTGCTGATTGGCTACGCTCGATGATTGCAAAATAATACTTTTTATTTATTTTTTTCATTTATTAGATAATTGATTACTGTTTCTGATATATCTTCTGCGTATTCACCAATTCTTATTACACTATCAACAAAATAACCAATAGAAAGAGCAACAGATCCTTTCTGTTCTAATGCAAAGGCATTTATTTCTTCACATATTTTTTCTAATTTATTTACCGATTCAATATTTTCATTGCAACTATGTATGTCTTTTTTAAAAAATGATGTAATGCTTTTATTAAAAATATCTAGTGAAAAGTAACCTGCATTAATTAATTGATTAATACTTTTTTTATTAAGTTTACTATTTAAAAGAATAGGAATGTTTTCTGATATTTTAACAGTATGATCAGCTATACGTTCAATAATTCTACTGATAAGAAAACATGTTGTAGCAAAATTTGTAGTAATTTCCATTTTTTCTGTTAAGCTTATATTTTGTAAAATAATATTGTATTGTCTAGCTATAAGCCAATTAAGTCTATCGATTTCGTTTTCTCTTAAGGTAATTTCATTTATTAATTCTAGATTTTTACTTTGTAAAGCTTTCATTAAATCTTCATAAACACCTTTAACGATTATATGCATTCGTTTTATTGTTCTATCAAATGACATTTCTGCAGGATTAAGAAGGTCTTTTAAAATTATTGTTGTATCTGTTTCTTCAATCACTTCATGACCTATTGCCATTAAGGTAAATGTGCGTATAACATTAAGAATTGAAGGTGACATTCTTGTAGGTGAGATAATTTTAATTAATGTAAATCCTGAAATATATGCTGCAATAAGACTACGTAATAAACAACTTTGTTTAGTATTTGGGCTTGCTACTATTTCTTTAAATCTTTGTGTTGATTCTTGTATCATTTTTGGAGTTACAAGCAAGGTTCCATCTGATTGTACATAGATACCTAGAGGATCGTTTTTTTTGATTTTTAATGATTTTATCCATTCTTTTGGTAAGGTTAAAACATAAGAGGAACCACCTGTTACTTGAACACGTCTAATTTCCATGGGTTTCACAATTTTTCAAGAAAACTAATTAGATTATAAATATTTCTATAGTTCTATATTTATCTCAATTGTTAATTTATAACATTATATTGTATATAGATAAAATATATATTTTTATTAA
Organism: Thermoplasmatota archaeon; assembly: GCA_050410885.1. Taxonomy (GTDB): domain Archaea; phylum Thermoplasmatota; class E2; order DHVEG-1; family DHVEG-1; genus JBNVCE01. The sequence goes on from JBNVCE010000054.1 coordinate 6,653, forward strand.
AATTACCCTAAAAAGGTGATTAGTATAAATAAAAAAGGATGTAAAGAACAAAAAATTATATTTTTTGGTGTATGCACATTCTTAATACTATTAACTTTAGTATTTAGTGGTTGTTTGCAATCAGAAACACCACAAGAATTAACTATTGTAGTGGTTGGACGAGATAGTGCATCAGGAACACGTGAATTTTTTTGGGAACATGTGATGAAAAAAGAAAATTTTACAAGTAACATGTTAGAAAAAAATTCAAATGGAGCTGTTTATCAAACCGTTTCAACAACAAAAGGAGCAATAGGCTATATTGGATTATGGTATCTAGACGAAAACGTTAAAGCGTTAAAAATTAATGGAATCGAACCAACAGTTGCTAATGTTTTAGCAGGAACTTACCCTATTTCTAGATCATTGAATATGTTTACCAATGGGGAGCCAACTGGAGTTGCACTGGAATTTTTAAAATACATTGATAGCAATGAAGGACAAAAAATTGTAGAAGAAGAAGGATTTGTTCCAAAAACATCAACAGGACCATATGTAAAAGTACAAGGACTAAGCGGTAGCATAACAGTTGTTGGATCAACAACCGTATTACCTGTTGCGCAACTTGCTGCAGAAGAATTTAACAAATTATATGGAACTAACTTGGTAGCAGTAAGTGGAGGAGGATCAAGTGTTGGTGTACAATCAGTTGGGGAAGGAACAGCAACAATAGGTATGGCCTCAAGAGAATTGAAAACAAGCGAATTAGAATCTTATCCAAATCTGATAAAGCATATTGTTTGTAATGATGGAATAGCTGTCATAGTGCATCCAGATAATAATTATGTAAATGATTTAACACTTGAACAATTAAAAGATATCTACATTGGAAAATATACAAACTGGAATGAACTATAAAAACCTTCATAAAAAAATTATTTTTTTTTCCAAAATTCTTTTTAATACAAAACACATGATGTAGCAACTCAAGGAGTATTAAACTGATGAATGTTGATTCAAAAAAGAAAAATATTTTTTCTTTTTCAAAAAAAAATCTAAAAGAAAAAACCATAAAATCTATTTTTTTTATAACAGCAATATTTGGTGTAATAATCATTTTTTCAATTCTTTTTTTTCTATTAAAAGAAACAATACCACTGCCTACTGATTTATGGAGTTTTTTATCAGGAGCAAAATGGAGTCCAACTGAGCAATTAAAATTTGGTACTTACCCTCTTATTGTTGGAACATTACTTGTAACCTTGGGGGCCATGGTTATTGCTATACCCCTAAGCATAGGCGCAGCAATATTTATTTCTGAGATTGCATCACATCGACTTCGATCCATTATTAAACCAGCAATTGAACTTCTTGCTGGAATACCCTCAGTTGTATACGGCTTTTTTGGATTAATTGTTCTTATAACTTGGATAAAAGATTTTTTTGGAGTACCAACAGGTGAGTCTTGGCTTGCAGGTTCAATAATTCTTGGTATAATGGCAATCCCAACAATTACAACTGTTGCAGAAGATGCTTTAAAAGCTGTTCCACGAGATTACAAAGAAGGCTCTCTTGCAATGGGAGCAACAAAATGGCAAACAATAAAACAAGTTGTAATACCATCAGCCTTATCAGGAATTACTGCCGCAATCATTCTTGGAATTGGTCGAGCGGTTGGAGAAACCATGGCTATTTTAATGGTTTGTGGAAATGCAGCAATATTACCCAGTCCATTATGGAATGTGTTTTCACCAATTCGAACACTTACCTCAACCCTGGGAATAGAAACAGCTGAAGTACCGGTTGGGGGTCCTCATTATCATGCGCTTTTTGGTATCGCGGTTATTCTTTTGATTATCACTTTAATTATTAACCTAACTGCAGTTTATCTTTTATCAGTAATACAGAAAAAACATAGTGCTATTAAAAGGCAGAAAAAACAAATTATTTCTATTGCCTTAACTATTAAAATAAAAAAAATTTTTATGTCTATTATTCTTTTTTTCCTACTAATTTTTATTTATATTGTAACAGGTTTAATTGTAACTAGTATTTTCGTATTTATTAGTATTTTCATTTGGTTCTTTATCAAAAAAATATCACAGAAAACTATTCAAAAAATAGCCTTTTCAACAATCACTGCATCAATTATCATTATTGTTATTTTACTTAGCATTATTTTATCTTATATTATTGTTAATGGTATTGGTGTATTAAACTGGGAATTTTTAACAGAAGTGCCACGTAATCTTGGTAGAACAGGAGGTATTTCAACAGCTATTATCGGCACATTATACCTTGTTGCAGGAGCAATAGCAATTGCATTACCAATTGGAGTAGGTGCATCAATTTATCTAACCGAGTATACAAAAGAAAATATTTTGACAAAAATCATTCGCACAGCTGCTGATCTACTTAATGGAACACCATCAATTGTTTTTGGCCTTTTTGGTTTTTCTTTTTTTGTTTTGTATTTAAACTTTGGGTTTTCATTGCTCGCAGGGCAAATAACTTTGGCTTTTATGATAATCCCAACAATTTTAAGAACAACAGAAGAAGCCCTGCGTAGTGTTCCACAATCTATTCGTGAGGGAAGTTATGCAGTTGGTGCAACAAAATGGCAAACCATTAAAAAAGTGGTTTTACCACCAGCAGCACCAGGTATTGTTACAGGAGCGATACTGGGTATTGGAAGAGCTGCTGGTGAAACAGCCCCGATCATGTTTACCGCAGTTGCTTTTTCCTCTTTTTTTCCCTCCTCTTTTTTTGAACCAGTAAACGCATTACCTTACCATTTATTCATTATTGCAACTAATGTACCTGGGTCTGCAGCAAGAGCTGCTGCTGGAGGAACAGCACTTGTTCTTCTACTTCTAGTAATTAGTTTTTATTCTATTGCAATTTTTATTCGTAATCATTATCAAACAAAAATGAAATGGTGAAATCATGGAAAATAAAGAAATAATAAAAACTGTAAACCTAAATTTATGGTATGCAGAAAAACAAGCCTTATTTGACATTAACATTAGTATACCTCCTAATAAAATAACAGCGTTGATTGGTCCTTCAGGTTGCGGAAAATCAACATTAATTAGGTGTTTCAACAGAATGAATGATGTGATTGATAAATGTAAAATAACAGGCAATGTTTTTTTTAATGGAAAAGATATTTATGCATCTGATGCAGATGCTGTTGAGATACGAAAAAAAATTGGCATGGTTTTTCAAAAACCAAATCCTTTCCCAAAAAGCATTTTTGAAAACATAGCATATGGACCACGGGTGCAAGGGATTAATAACAAAAAAGAACTTGAGCAGATTGTTGAAAAAAGTTTGAAAATCGCTGCTTTATGGGATGAGGTTTCTGACAGGCTTTATGAATCAGCAATGGGTCTTTCAGGTGGTCAACAACAAAGATTGTGTATCGCTCGTGCACTTGCTATTGAGCCGGAGATTATTTTAATGGACGAGCCATGCTCATCACTAGATCCTATTGCAACAGCTAAAATAGAGGATTTAATGCTGAAATTAAAAAAGAAATATACGGTGATAATCGTTACACACAATATGCAACAAGCGGCACGTGTGAGTGATTACACTGCATATATGTACCTTGGTAAACTAATTGAGTTTGGTCCGACAAAGCAGATTTTTGAAAACCCGAAAGAAGAATTAACTGAGAAATATATAACTGGTAGATTTGGATGAAGGTG
>JBNVCE010000055.1:0-10275 GCA_050410885.1 Thermoplasmatota archaeon
TCAACAAAACCAGCATGATAAACTTCAGGATGATTCTTGGTTAGATTATACAAATTTTGCAGGTTATCAGATGCTTTTTTAATATTAACTTGTGCTTCTTTCATCATGTTCTGATGTATACTTTGAATCGCTTTTCTGCAACCAATAATTATCTCTCTAGTTATCCTTAATGCCTGTTCCCTGATTTTGTCTTTCTCGTCAATACTTTTTTCAATTTTGTCAACTATTTTGTCTAAATTTTTCATTTAAAAAAAGAAGGGAACCTCTATTAATTATATTTTTCTATTATGTAAAAAATTTTTTGTTAACCCAGAAATCAGGTTCTTCACCCTTTAACACCTTAATGATTTGTTCAGCTGTAATCAGACCTGCTTTCAGTTGTCCTTCTTTTGTGTTTGCTCCTATATGTGGTGTTACAACGACATTATCAAGTGTTAGTAAAGGATTGTCTTTGGCAGGTGGTTCCTGTTCAAAAACGTCCATTGCAGCACCAGCTATTTTTCCATTTTTTAAGGCATTGTACAAGGCCTTTTCATCAACAACACCACCACGTGCACAGTTAATCAGAAATGCACTTGTTTTCATTTTTGCAAGCATGTTTTCATTTATAATATAATGAGTTTCAGGTGTATGAGGAATATGTAATGAGATAAAATCTGAGGTCTCCATGAGTTTACCAAGTTCATCTATTTTTTTAATACCATCTTTTTTCATTACTTCTTTTGGAACAAATGGATCATAACCAATAACTTCCATGTTTAATGCTTTTGCATATTTTGCAAGTAGTTTTCCTATGTTTCCTGTACCAATAAGACCTAAAGTTTTTCCAAAAAGCTCATTTCCTTTAAGCTGTTTTTTTAACCATTCACCTTTTTTAGTAGATGAATCTGCCTTAGGTAATTGACGAGCAAGAGCAAGCATGTGCAGTAGAGCAAGTTCTGCAACACTAGAAGTTGCACCAGTTGGTGCATTAACAACCTTTATTTTGTTTTTTGCAGCTGTTTGTATATCTATGTTATCTACTCCTATACCAGCCCTGCCTATTACTTTTAATTTTCCTTTGGCACCAGCCTCAACAACTTCTTTTGTAACCTTGGTTCTACTACGAACCATTAGAGCATCATAATTTGATATTTCTTTTAAAAGGGTATTTGGATCCATTTCGTTAAAAGTAACTTCATAACCTGCATCTTTTAATTTTTGTATAACATCATTTTCTGTTTTATCTGTTATAAGTATTTTCATATATAAAACCCAATTTTAGGTATACAAAGCTAGGTAAAAAATGTTTACGTAAAATTTCATATAATACGGAAATCAATACCAGGATATTCAGCTTTTTCACCTAGTTCTTCCTCAATTCTAATTAATTGATTATATTTAGCGTTTCTATCGGATCTAGCGGGTGCACCTGTTTTTATTTGACTTGAGCTTGTTCCAACAACCAAGTCAGCAATAAAACTATCCTCCGTTTCCCCACTTCTATGACTTACAATAGTAGTCCAGCCATTATCTTGAGCCATTTTAATTGCATTTAATGTTTCAGTTACTGTTCCAATCTGATTTGGTTTTATTAAAACAGAATTTGCAGCACCAAGCTTTATTCCTTTTTGTATGCGATTAGTGTTTGTAACAAATAAATCATCACCGACAATTTGAACATCGTTTCCAATTTTTTTTGTAAGCTCTACCCAAGATTCCCAATCATCTTCAGCAAGTCCATCTTCTAAACTAATAATAGGATAAGTTTTGCATAAATCAACATAGAAATCAATTAATTCTCCACCAGAAAAAGTTTTATTACCAATCTTATAAGTATTATTATAAAAAAATTCACTAGCTGCAGGATCTAGTGCAATATGCATCAAATCCTCAAAACCTGCATTTTCAACAGCTTTGAGCATTAAATCTAGTCTTTCATTAACATCAACCAAATTAACAGGAGCAAAACCACCCTCATCACCAATCAAAATTCCAACAGCACCAAATTTTTCTTTAAGTAATTTTTTTAGATGATGATAACTTTCAGAAACCATTCTTATTCCCTCAGTAAAACTTTTTGCACCAGTTGGCATCAACATATGCTCCTGTATTGAATTATCTTGACCAGCATGTTTACCACCATTAATAACATTACACATTGGAACAGGTAATTTATGAGGTGTTAAACCAAAAAGCTCACCGATATAAAGATACAAAGGTAATTTTTTTGAAGCAGCACCAGCTTTTGTAACCGCTATTGAAATAGGAAGGATAGCATTTGCACCAAACTTGCTTTTATTCTCAGTACCATCTAATTTTATCATAAGTTTGTCTATTGTCTCTTGATGACAACAATCAAGACCAACTAGTTTTGGAGCAATTTTTTTATTAACATTTTCAACAGCTTTTAAAACTCCTTTTCCTAAATATCTAGATTCATTACCATCTCTTAATTCCAATGCTTCATGAGAACCAGCACTTGCACCACTAGGGGTTATTGCCCTAAAAACACCATTTTCTGTTTTAACATCCACTTCAACAGTTGGGTTTCCTCTAGAATCAAGAACTTCTCTTGCTTTTATACTAATTATCTCAGACATGAACTATTTCTCCCCATTAAACAACAACCATATAAAAAATCAATATAAAAACATTTTACAGAAATATTTTAAATATCAATTGTATTTCATTATTGGAGGCGTTATTATGCCAGATATATTATTGTATATAGTAATTATAATAATTGTACTTTTTTTAATAATCCTTGCTGCATCAATAAAAATAATGGCTGAATATCAAAGAATTGTTGTTTTTAGATTAGGTAGATTAATTGGTATTAAAGGCCCAGGTCTTGTTTTTATAATACCAATAATTGATACGTATATTAGATTAGATTTACGTACGAGAGTAATAGATGTACCTAAACAAAGAATTATCACAAATGATAATGTTACTATTGATGTAGATGCTGTTGTTTACTATAGGATAACCGATCCACAAAAAGCAATTGTTGAAGTACAAAGATATGATCTTGCAACAAGTTTACTTGCTCAAACAACATTAAGAGACATACTGGGGCAAAAAAGCCTTGATGAAATATTGTCACAACGTGAAGAATTAAATAAAAATCTTCAGTCAATTATTGATTTAGGAACAGATCCATGGGGAATTAAGGTTTCTGCTGTAACAATAAAAGATGTTGCTTTACCTGAAGAAATGCTAAGGGCGATTGCTAAACAAGCAGAGGCTGAACGTGAAAAGCGTTCAAGAATTATAATGGCAGAAGGAGAGCTTCAAGCATCAGCTAAAATGTCAGAAGCAGCAAAGTTATATGAACAAACTCCCACTGCATTAAGATTAAGAGAATTGCAGACTTTAACTGAAATAGCAAGAGAAAAAAATCTGATAATAGTACCTGCTGGTGAAATGGGAAATATTGCTGGAATAGCAAAAGCAGTTAGTCAGAAGAAAGAATGAAGCAAAAAATTTATTTTGTTTTTTTATTTTTTCTTTTATTTTTCTTAATTACTTGTAAATCTTCTGAAAACTCTAATGTTCTTGTTGTTGAAATAAATGGCACTATTAATCAATCAACTGTAGAAATTTTAAAAGAAAGTATAAAAGAAGCAGAAGATAAAAATTCAGAGGCAATCATTCTTTTATTAAACACTCCTGGTGGTGGTCTTTCTGAAACTTTTGAAATAGCGGAGCTGATTAATCAAAGTATAATACCTGTTGTTGGATTTGTTTACCCTATTGGTTCAGCTGCTTGGTCAGCTGGTACTTTTATTCTTATTAGCACCCATATTGCTGCAATGTCTGATTATTGTGTAATAGGTTCAGCTCAACCTGTTGAAATAACTTTTGAGGGAACAAAACTTGTTAATGATTCAAAAACAATCAATGCTCTTGTAAAATGGATTGAAACAAGAGCTGAAATGTATGGAAGGAATAAAACAATAGTTGGTAAGTTTATTAAAGAAAATCTTGGTCTGAATTCAACCATGGCAAGAGAGTATGGTGTTATTGAGTTTTTATCAAACTCTATTGAACAACTTTTATCAGATATTAATGGAACTGTTGTTAATACTGTTAAAGGTAAAGTAGTTCTTAATACAATGAATGCTAAGCAGATTAATTTTTCACCATCCATTGGTATAATGATTATGAAGTTTTTGTCAAACCCTGTTTTGACATCTATTTTATTAATGATTGGAATATTTGCTTTAATATTTGGTATTTCATCTCCTGGTTATGGTGCAGAGGTTTTTGGTATCATTGCTATTTTATTATCACTTGTTGGTTCTGGTTTTGAAATTTCTAGTTTAAGCATAATATTTTTAATAACAGGCAGTATCTTACTTTTTATAGAAATATTTGGCACACCAGGATTTGGTGTTATTGGAATTGGTGGACTTATACTTTTAATTATAGGTTCCATATTTCTAATACCTAGTTATTCCACAAAAGAATGGGCGATATCTATGAACTGGATAAATGATTTAATTACATTTTTGGTTGTTGTTGTTATTTTTATCGCATTATTTTTTGTTTTTCTTTTATACAAAATAATACAGGCTAAGAAAAAAAAAGCCTCTGTTGGTACTTTTATTGGTGAAGAAGCAAAAACAATAGATGAAATTTCACCTGATAAACCTGGTTTTGTACGATTTAAAGGCGAATACTGGCAGGCAACATCAGATACAATAATTAAACCTAACACTAAGGTTATAATTGTTGGTAGAGAAGAATCAGTTCTTAAAGTCAAAATAAAAGATCAAGAGCAAAACATTAATCAACTCTTGTTTACTTTCCCCCTCTGATTTTAGATGAATAATAATATTAAAATTCAGTTTCTTGGTGGTGTTGAAGAAGTAGGTAAATTAGCAATGGTTTTTGAAACACCATCCATAAGATTACTTTTTGAATATGGCATGTCCCCTACAAAACCACCTACTTATCCTTTACCACCCCCTTCTGTTGATTTGGTTTTACTTACCCATGCTCATTTAGATCATTCTGGTATGATTCCCTGGCTTTTTTCTAAAAATGATAATAGAATAATCACTACTCAATTAACAAGTGAAATTTCTGATTTATTACATAAAGATACGTTAAATATTGCAAAAAATGATGGTTATGCTATTCCTTATGATAAATCTGATATTAAAGAGGTAAAAAATAGTATTATTCCTGTAGAATTATCTGATTCTAGAGAAATTGGGCAATACTTCGAGTTAATAAGTCATTCTGCTGGTCATATACCTGGTTCGGTCATGTTTGAATTTGTTGGTGAAAAAAAAATTTTATTTACCGGGGACATAAATGTTATTGATACAAGAATTGTTAAAGGAACTAAACCTGTTAATTGTGACATATTATTTTTAGAAGGAACTTACGCTGGTAGGGATCATCCACTTAAAAGAGATGAATTAGAAAAAGCTCTTATTGATAAAATTGATGAAGTGGTAAGAAGAGGTGGTGTTGCGATATTGCCTGCTTTTGCTGTTTCAAGATCCCAAGAACTTTTGATGGTACTTGCTAATTCAGGTTTTGATATTTGGTATGATGGTATGGGTAAAAAGGTTTCTAAAATATTTTTAAAGTATCCCAGGTATCTTAGGTCTGCTGAGGCTTTAAGAAAGGCCTTGAATAAAGTTAATTTTGTTCATTCGGATCATGGTAGAAAACTTGCATTGAAATCAGAAGTAATTGTTACTTCTAGTGGTATGATGGATGGTGGGCCGGTTTTGAATTACATGAATAAATTAAAAGATGATCCTAAAAGTGCTGTTTTGTTATCTGGTTATCAAGTTGAAAATAGTAATGCTAGACTTCTTGTTGAGCAAAAAAAATTAGATTTTTATGGAGTTGCAGAAAAAGTAGAGTGTGAGGTTGTTTATTTTGATTTTTCTGCTCATGCCGGTCATTCTGAACTTATTGAATTTGCTAGAAAATGTAATCCTGAAAAAATTATTATTATGCATAGTGATAAAAGAGAACTATTAGTTGAGCCGTTAAGTGAGTTTGCAGAGGTTTTAACTCCAAGAACTGGCGAGATTGTTGAATTGTAACAAACTGATGTTCAATATTTTTTTATTATGTATTAATATTGATTTGGTAAAAGGTGGATAAGATAAATGGTGGAACTTACTCAAAGGCAAAAATACGATTTAAAGAGAAAACTTGAAGAGCTTAGAGCATGCAAGGGCAGGCATACTGAATTAATTTCTTTGTATGTTCCTCCAAATAAACAGATTCATGATGTTACATCATATCTTAGAAATGAATATTCTCAGTCTCAGAATATTAAATCAAAAACAACGATGAAAAATGTTCTTTCCGCAATAGAGTCTATTATGAGTCGTTTAAAACAGTTTAAACAACCTCCAGAGAATGGTATTGTTTTTTTTGTTGGTCATAAAAGTGTTGGTAGTGATAAAACCGAAATGGTTGCTTATGTTATTGAGCCTCCACTTCCTATTAACATCTTTCTTTATCGTTGTGATTCTTCTTTTTTTCTTGAACCTTTAGAGCAGATGCTTGTTGAAAAAGAAGTCTATGGCCTTTTATTACTTGATAGAAGGGAATGCACCATTGGTATTCTTAGAGGAAATAGAATAGAACTTTTAAAATATATGACATCTCATGTTCCTGGTAAACATGGTAGAGGGGGGCAGTCTCAAAGGAGGTTTGAGCGTTTAACAGAACTTGCTGCTCATGAATGGTTTGTTAAATGTGCTGAAACTGCAAGTGAAATATTCCGTGGTCAAAAGGATATTAAAGGTATTCTTGTTGGTGGTCCTGGTCCAACAAAGCAATTTTTTATTGATGAGCATTATTTGCATTATGAGGTTCAGGATAAAATCATTGAAACATTTGATACAGGTTATACTGATGAGTATGGTCTTAGGGAATTAGTTTCTGCTGCATCAGAAACTATGTCTAATCTAAGAATTTCAAAAGAAAAAAAACTTATGAAAACTTTTTTAAAAGAAATAACAAAAAGTGAGGGTAGTTTATCTGTTTATGGGGAGGAACAAATTAGAAAAGCTTTACAAATGGGTGCTATTGACACCTTGCTTTTATCAGAAAACCTAAGAAAATATAGAATTAAGTTAAAATGTCCTTCTTGTAATTATCTTGAAGAGCGTACTATTTCTGAGGATGATTTAAGGAATTTTTCACCCCCTTTTTGTCCTAAATGTAAGAATTCGTCAACCATGGAGATTATTGAAAAAATGGATTTAATTGATGAATTATCAGAACTTGCTGAAAAAATTGGTGCTAAAGTTGAAATCATCTCGCTTGGCAGTGAGGAAGGTGATTCTTTGTATTCAGCCTTTGGTGGAATAGCAGGTATCCTTAGGTATCAAATAGATTTATAAAATAAAATTAATATTATATATTAATATGAATTTTTAATTTTACTTGAATTTTAAATTAATTATTATAATAAATGTTTAAATCGATGGTTTTATAAATACTTAAATATATTAATATTAAAGGTAATAACTATGGATTCAAGAGAAGATTTCAAGTCTTTTATACCTGCTTCCAAATCAATTCCTGAATTAACAATTAAGGCTCTTTTAGTTGGAGCAATACTTGCTATCATTTTGGGAGCAGCAAATGCTTATTTAGGACTTTATGCTGGTATGACTGTTTCAGCGGTTATACCTGGTGCGGTCATGGCTTTTGCTTTTTTAAGACCTTTTAAAGGGACTATTCTTGAGGTAAACCTTGGTATGATGGGAGCAGCAGCTGGTGAGGCACTTGCTGCTGGTGTAATTTTTACTATTCCAGCACTTGTTCTACTTGGCTCATGGACTGAAATTCATTATATTGAAACCACAATAATTGCCATGCTTGGTGGTGTGCTTGGTGTTTTATGGATGATCCCTTTAAGAAGGGCTCTTATAACAAAAACTGATCTACCTTTTCCAGAAGGGGTTGCTGTTGCAGCTGTTCTTACAACAACGGTTGGTGGTGAAAAAACAGTTACTAAAAAAATAAAAACCAAAAGCGCTGTCAGCGGCATATGGCTTGCTTTTGGTGTTATTGTTGCTGGTATATTGAAATTTTCTCAAGTTGCTTTAAAAATTGTTAGTGGTACTATTCATGGTATAATAAACATTGGTAAATACAATATTGGTGGTGGAGATAAATCAGCTTACATTTATGGCGGTACTGCAGTTTCCCCTGCTCTTCTTGGTGTTGGCTGGATTATTGGTCCAAAGATAGCTTCTTTTGTTTTTGTAGGAGGACTACTTGGTTGGGTTATACTTGCTCCTTTAATTGCATTATCCACAGGTCTTCCAGCTCCTCCGATTTCTGATCCAGATGTCTTAAAAGATGTACTTGATCTTGGTGCTGGTAATTTTGAAACCGGTAAATTAATTTGGGGTTTTTTTGCAATATGGGGTAAATATATTCGGTATATTGGTGTTGGAGCCATGGTTGTTGGCGGTTTATACACCATATTTAAACTAAGATCAAACCTTGCAAGCGGTATAAAAGAAGCAGTAATGGGTTTAAGAGGTGGTGCGGTTGGTGCAAAAAAAAGAACTGATCAGGATATTAACATAAAACTTGTTTTTTTATTAATTGGTATTCTAACTATTCCTGTTTTTATCCTATATGTGTACATTTCTAATTTATGGGCTGTTTCAGCTGTTATGGCCATCTTTGCTATTTTGTTTGCTTTTGTTGCTAGTGCAATTGCTGGGTACATGGCAGGTATTTTAGGTTCATCAAACAACCCGATCTCAGGTGTAACAGTTTCTGTTTTACTAATCACGACATTGATACTTCTTGCTTTTGGTTGGCTCAATTGGTGCTTATGGAGTTGCTATACTAATTGCCGCGGTTATTTGTTGTGCTGCAGCAATCTCAGGCGATGTACTACAATCAATGGCTTGCGGTCAAATGGTTGGTGCCACACCTAGAAACCAGCAGATTGCAGAAATGATAGGAGTGGTGGCAGCTGCACCTATTTTGGCAATTGTTATTCAAGCACTTGATAAAGCTTATCGCATTGGTAGTCCGAATCTTCCAGCACCACAAGCATTTCTAATGGCAGGTATTGTTAAGGGAGTTCTTGGTGGAGAAATGGTATGGCCTTTTGTTATTGCTGGTGCTGTTTTAGCATTTGTTTTAATTCTGATTAATTTACCAGTGCTACCTGTTGCTATTGGTATTTATTTACCATTTACTTTAAGTTTACCAATATTTATTGGTGGAATAATTAGATACGTAACAAATAAATACATTACAAAAAAATATGGCAGTGCTGAAGAGGAAGAGTTAAGTGATTGGGAACTGGCAATTAAACAAACTGATGTTAAACCAAAAGAAAAGATTATAAGAACAGGTCTGCTTCTAACTGCTGGGTTAATTGCCGGAGAAGCATTAATGGGTGTGATTGTTGCATTCCTGATAATTGTTGGATTTGACTTTAGTATATTTAAATTCCCACCATTAATTCCTGCAATACTAATATTTATATTAATTGCAATTCTACTGGCATATATCCCGTTGAGGGAAATCTTTGCTAAAGAGGAAAAATAAACAAAAGAAAACATATTTACCTACTGTTGAAGAGTTTCTTTGTTATGTCCCAATTAGAAGAGATTATAAATGGTTTGTAAATGATGAAGGACTTGTTCAAATAATAATTCCAAAGTTTACAAGCTCATTAGGAAAATCTTTTTGTAAGTTAATCAAAAAAGATGATACATTTACTGCAAATATGGATAAAATAGGATCAATAGTTTGGAGAAATTGTGATGGGAAAAAAACAGTTAAAGATATTCTTGAGATAATACAAAAAAAGTTTCCAGAAGAAAAAGACATTGATCAGAGACTGTTTTTATTCTTACAGCAAATGAAGGCTTTAAATTACTTAACTTATTAAAAAAGAAATATTTATTATAGTTGTTAATCTGCATAAAAGGTAATATAATGAAAACATATGAGTTAATTGATCATACTGCTGATGTTGGTATAAAGGCTTATGGTAAAACCCTTTCAGAAGCTTTTGAAAATGCTGCAAAAGGCATGTTTGATATTATTACAAATAATTCCCAAATTGAAAGTATTGGAGAGTATGAGATTTTTCTTGAGGCAGATAATTTAGAGCAACTTTTGGTTGATTGGTTGTCAGAACTACTTTTTTTAAACAGTGCTCATAATATTGTTTTTGGTTTTTTTAAGGTGGAGCTTGATGAGAAAAAAAATAAACTTTCTGCAAAATTATTTGGTGAAAAATTTGATATATCAAAGCATAAGATT
>JBNVCE010000056.1:0-2653 GCA_050410885.1 Thermoplasmatota archaeon
ACTATTTGACAAGATGGCAGCATTTCTGGTCTTGTTGTTGCTATCTCCACATATGTACCTTTTTTGTCTTTCCCAATTCCATGGAATTTAAGAATTTGTTCAGATGGTTGGTCTTTGAAATAAAATTTTATTGTATTTAATTGTGTTGTCCTGTTTATGTAAATAACCTCAGCATCAGCCATTGCTGTCATGCACCTGGGGCACCAGTTTACTGGGAACTGCCCTTTGTAAATGTATCCTTTTTTATAAAGTTCTATAAACGATATTTGTGTTATTCTACGGTAGTATTCAGCATTTGTCTGGTAGTATATTGTTGGATCCATGCTTTCGCCTAAAATTGTAAACTGTTCGGTCATTGTTTTTATGTTTTTTTCAGCAAATTCTGAACATAATCTAATAAATTCATGTCTATCTATATCTTTTCTAGTTATTTTTAACTGTCTTTCAACACGTTCTTCCACAGGAATTCCATTAACATCAAAACAAAGTGGAAAAAACACATTGTACCCCCTCATTCTTTTGTATCTAGCAGCAAAATCAATATGGGTATAATGCACAGCATGACCTGCATGAAGTGGCCCTGAGGCATACCTTGGTGGTACATCAATACTGTATGTGGGTTTATCAGAATTAAAATCAAAATGGTAGATTTTCATTTCCTGCCATTTTTTCTGCCATTTTTTTTCTATTTCTTTTTGATTGTAATTTATCATTTGTTTGTCTCCATCAATTTAGGATAAATTTTTATTTTTTTTATATGTCAAAGAATTTTTATTTATTAAGCAAGCTGTTTAAGTATACATTTTATTTTTATATCTGTTGTTTTTTTATTTGGCGATTTTCTTTTAGTATATAAATTTATATTGACATTTTGTAACATAGTGTTTAGTGTTTATTCATAATATCTTGTTTTTTTATTTAAAAAAAATTTCAAGGGTTTAAATTCGATGGTCGCCATTGCCAAAATATGTTAATTTTGAATGGAAAAAAAAGTTGATTAAACCTCCTGATTTAATAATGTTACATACTTGTTTAACAGTAAATCCTTTTACAAAAAAACTAAAAGCAATAACTGAGGTCATACTGTTGGTCCAAAAAACTGTGTTTTGATTCCATCCCATGTATGCTGATGCTCCTTTGTTTAAAAAAACCTGTGCCATTGAGTCATCATATGTTGCATAACAGGTTGCCATATAAACAAGGGTATCTGGAAAATCACCATCATTGTAATAATAATTTATCAGTGCTGGTGTAAAAGCAATAAAACTTTTGTTTCCTACTCGTCCTTCTACAATCATTTGATTTACGTATTCAAATTGATATTTTACTGGTGTTTCATCAGTCCATTGCTCACCTGTACTTATCACAACAGTTTCTGGGATGTTGTCATTATCAAGATCAAAATAGCCAGCATGTGTATTTAGGTATACGATTTCTGCAGTTAAATTGTTTTTTATGAATGTTAAATCCACTGCTTCATTTGATAGATATTCTGTTGTGTATCCTTTTTCTATTAGTTTATTTATAATTTTTTGACAATGTTTATTACCATAAATATTTTCTAAAGGATTTAGAATTAAAGCATTTAAAGTTTTAAAAGAGTTTGAAAAATTGTTAAATGATATTTTTATGGTATCAAATGTTTCTAAATTATTGTTTACCTGTTTTTCTATATTTTGCGTATCAATATTTTTTTGAGGTAAGGTTGAATACGTTTGGGCTTGAATTGTTGAAATATTTAAAAGTAAAAAAAGACTTGCTATAAGAATTGTTAAATGCTTTTTTTTAGTTATCATTTTTACCTACAATAAATATGATCTTAAATTATATATAAATATACCGTAAAAAATATTAAAAAAAAGAAAAAAAGAAGTTTTTATTATGCTGGTATTAGTTCTTGCATTATTTTGTCAAGTAAATTATCCATTAAAGCTTCAAAACAACCGCCTATGTTTAAACATGTTACTATTGTTATTGTTCCAATTAGTAATGCTAGAATAATAACCAATGGAAGTAATGCAATAACGGTTATAACACAAGCAAACGGGTTTGAGGTACCTAATCCTTTTGGAATTGGTGATTGTGAAGCATCCAGGTTGATTTGCACTTGATCAATTTCTTGTTTTATAAATGTAGGGTTGTTTTTTAATTGTGTGGCGTATTTTGTTAAATCATTTTTACTAATACCATTTTCTTTTAGTAATTTCATTATAAATGGTATTTTTTCAGCTCTATTAAAAATAGAATCCACAATCGCTGGGTTTGATTGAATAAGCATAATCGCCTTGTCCATCCATCCTCGAAGATCAGATTTTTTATTTGGAAACAGGTTTAAAATTATTCCTTTTTTAATATAATCATTTTTTATTTCTTTATTTTCTTTGTTAATCATTTTTGTTAATCTACTTGAAAACAATGGTGAAATAGTTGTACTTTCGGTTTTTGTTGTTTGCATACTAACAACAGATGTTAATGAACTGAGAATAATGATACTGCTAACTAAGATGGTTGTAGCAAATAGTTTTTGTTTCATAATTCTACCTCCATATATTTAATTATTAATTCTATATATAAATATATCGTAAATAAGAAGAAAATGGTTTTTCTTAATGTTTTATTCAAAAATTTTATATATTATTAATAAATTAGAATT
>JBNVCE010000056.1:2663-10151 GCA_050410885.1 Thermoplasmatota archaeon
TTCCATTGCTGCAAGACATGTTTCCTATTGAGCCTTAATAATTTATTAAAATAAAAAAAATATGAAAAAGAAAATAGTTTTTGGCTGTATTTTTACTGTTATTATTTTAACACTTTTATCACTTACTAATTTTATAGGTTATGAGACTGATTTTTTTACTCTGTTGAAACCTCACCGTTATTTAGTGTAAGGACAAGTAGGGCAATTAAACAAGATATTAATCTTTTTCCAAATAATTATACTGGGATAGAAAATAAAGATATTATAAAATTTCCAAATAGGGATCATGATAGAGAATTAAAAAGCGTTTTATTAGACGAAAAAAAAATTGAAAATAGGTTTTAAACTTCAAATTGTATAATAAATTTTGAATGGAAACCCGGATGTTATTTAATTACATTAATTTGGATGGTGATATCAATATTAATTTCGTTTTATTTTGTTATCGATTATTATTTAAGTGCGAATGTTCCCACTGGATGTTTTATAACATGCGACTTTTACACATGCCTATCCCCTGGCTCTTTTTTCTGTCTAAAAGGAGATTAATAGAAAATCAGTTATATATTGTTTAAAATCAGGATTTTATACAATATATAACTGATTTTCTATTATTAAACAAAATTGTTTTAATTGTTTTTTAATAATTCTTCAAAAATAAAAAATTCGGTTTCAAAAATTTTTAGTTGATTCTTATTAGGCTCATTAAATACCCCGCCCATATTTGCATCCATAAATGTGTAAGAATCAACAACAACGACAATGGTTCCATTTTTACCTGATGATTGATTATAAAAATTCATGACACTTATCTGTGTTTCATTTTTTTCATCAAAATAAACGTTTTCTCCACCTGAAATAGAAAGATAAGGTCTTAAAATAGTTGCCTTATTTTTATCATCAAATAAGGTAAGGTTACTGCTTTTTTTGTTAATCCACATCCCAAAATTAGAAATTAGTTCATTTGTTGTCGACCTACTGTTTGTTATACTATCCATCACAAGCATTTTTCCGCCATTTTCAATAAAATTACTAACCAATTTGATATCCTCTTCTGAAAAAGATTTTATTGGATTGATAAGAACAATGATGTTTTCTTTTTGTAAAGCATCCTTTAACAATGGTTCAACACACGGAACAAAGCCTATTCTTTGTGTCCATACATAGAATGTTCCATATTCTTGTTCTTCTTCTGGGATAATAAGACTGGGTTTCAGTGAAATTTTAAAATTAGAATGCTCCTGAACAAAACACACTTTTTTATAATCTGTAAGAGAAGATGGTAATTGATATTTTACTGTGTTAATATATGAAAAAACAGGTATTGCTGTTGAAAAAGATAATAAACTGATAAAGAAAAAAATAATTGCTATTTTTATTTTCCGCTCTTTTTTTAACAAATATACTAATAATATAAAAAGAATAACTGCTAAGGATAAAAAAACTGTGTTGAGATATGCATAAGTATTTGTTCTATTTAAGTAATCCAAAACACCAAGTGAATAACCCTGGTATCCATCTGTGAAAACAGAGAAACTAGAAAAAACCGTACTGTCGGTAAAGGCAACAACCCGTCCTTTTCCATGTTTAACAGCAGCAGATTGTAAAAAAAACCCAAACTCTGATTCAGTGGTTGCAACTGATTCACTGAAAAAATTCTCTGTTGAATAAGTTCCTGGTTCACAGATTAATCTGTTTCCAACAATTACATTTTCTGAAAAAAAAGGTGCATCTAGTGTGCATGAAGTCATAAAGTCAAATTGTTTAATGTTTTGAACAATTGTATGAGGCAGTATTTCAGGTGGTTTGTATATAGTTAAATTACCTGAACCTAGTTCATATGTTGCATCTGTTTTAAAAGTAAGGCCAAAATTTTTTGAAACAGTGTTTAAAAAAGTGTTCATCCCAAAAACATTTGTGTGATCACCAATTAAAAACAAACCACCACCGTTTTCAACAAACCCAACAATTGCTTTTATTTCTTCATCAGAATAAGGGTTTGTTGGGCATTTTAAAATAAGAATGTCATAACTGCTTAGTAATTCAGGGGTTAAGGTTTCATTAATGTTTCTTTCAACATAAAAATAATGGTTTAACCATTCAACCCAGGAGTAATAGTTATAAGTGGAAAGCATTCCGTACCATTGTTTATCAAGTGGTTTATCTGATTTTTCCCATTCACTGTGATACTCATCTATTAAAATCCTTTTATTTTTAATACTACCTGGATCTTGAAATGCAAAAGCACCAACAATAGAAAAAATTAAAATAAAAATCAGTATCATTGCTGTAACATTTTTTTTAGACAATTTTAAAATTATAACAGTTTTTTTCTCAGATTTATTGTTGTTTAATGGTAATATTTTCATGAATAATAATCCCAATGGTAAGAAACTTAGTAACATGTACCAGGGATTCCAGAAAATCTCCATTTCAATAGTGTTTATGTAAAAATGTATAAAAATTATTAACCTTAAAAAAAGGTAAATAATGCTTATTGTTAAAAAAACAACTACATGTAAAAGGATTTTTCTTTTGTTGAAAAACAAAATAAATAAAATTATTGCACCAATTAATATGTTAAACCACATGAAAAAACCAAGTTTTTCCAAGGTAACAGTAAATGGATAGGTTTGTTGTATTGTTTGTACAAAAACAATGCCATTGTTTACCGAGGTTGTTAGTCTAAGTATGTTTCCTAAAAAAGAAGTAATTGGGGAAAAAATATCAACCTGATGAACCCGTGATGTAAGGATTTTGTAAAATGGAAACATTGCTGCTTGAGCAACTAAAACAAAACCAGTAAAAAACACTCCTTTGATTATGATATTTATTTTTTCATTTGTTGAATACTTGTAAAGAATAATTGAAATAATGTAACCAATTGTGAACAAAATAACTCCAATGTTAAAAGGATAAGGTATAACAATAATTGACAGTATCAATGGGATTAGTAAAACTATGTATCTTTCTTTGAAATATACAGGTTTGGTTTTCCAAAAACCATAAATGTTACATAATGTTGCCAGGATTAACAAAATAAAACCTGTTTTTTCATCTGGTTCATTAAAAACTGGTATAAAAAACAACCAACTTGCTGATGTGAGTATAAAACCAAGCCAAAGTAATTGTTTCAAGGATTTCCCTCCAATGCCTTAAATTCATCTATTATGTTTTTTAATAGTATGATGTTTCCTGGCCAGTAATCATAAATGGATTCAATGTTTTTATCCAGTAGATATTGACTATCACCTATAACAAGGATTCCGCCTTTTCCTTGTTTCACAAAAACCATTAAATGATATTCATTGTACCATGTGAAATTATAAAATGACTGCCCTTTTTCTTGATTGAAGATTATAGGCCAACTGTCAACAAATCTTGGTTCATTTTCATATTTTTCCGGGTTTTCTTCAACATATGGGAAAGGACCAATTGGTGTGTTTAAAACATCTAGCTCATATTTTTTAAGAATTTTTTCAACAGCTTGTTTATCAGGGTAACCTGTTGCTAGGATTATAAATCCACCATTTAACATATATTGATCTAGAAACTCTACCTCATCATTTGTGAATGACTTGGTTGGAGCATTTAAAACAAGCAACTTACTTTTTTTGATTTTTTCTTGTTGAAATTCTCTTAAGATTATTGGTTGGTAACCATTTCTGTTTAGATTCAAAATAAGCCCATTTATTGATTTTTCAGTAAATGATTCAAGATTGAATCTTTGGTTGTGTGACGCATCAATGTAAACAACATTTTTAGAAATTTCCATATCTGGTATTAAGAAAGGATTTATTACTGTTGAAATAATCAATGCTAGGATAAAAAATATTGTAAAAAAAGCTTGTGGTATGCTTTGGTTTTTATAGATTACAATCAAAACTATTGCTGTGGTTAAAAGTATTATTGCTACTATATTTTGTAACAGTGTATCAATTGATGTTTCTTTACTATTTAACCATTTGACAATATTGTAAATAAAAGGGTATGTATATGCTATTGCACTGTTTTGAAAAGTTGATGTGTCACCAAAAACAACAACCTTACCTTTTTTGTAGTATGCTGCTGCTGCAAGTATTGTGTCTCCTATCTGTTCACCAGGGTTGTATTTGTAATCTCCTAAATACGACATGTCTTTGTTTTCTAGATCTCCTTTATCAGAAAGACTGTATCGTCCGATGATAAAAGGTATTGAATCTATTGAAGTGTTTAATGACGCCCCAACGCTTATTTGTATTTCATTAAAGTTTTTAATGTTATATGTTAGAGGATGATGTAAAAACTGGTGACAATTCATCCAGTTGAATTTTGAATCCAAGGGTAAGGCTGAGTCAAATCTAAAACTTATTTCAACAGGTGTAAGTAAATCATTTAATGGCTCTTGTGTTTCACCAACATTGGTGTGATCACCTAATACAAGTAAGCTGCCACCTTTTTCTACAAAATCCCAGATTATCTGTTTTTCATTTGGTGTGAATGATTTGTTGATGTTTATTACAACAAAAATATCAATATCTTGTAAAAAATCGGTTTTTAACTCTTTTGATTCAATAATTTTTACATAATCAGTTATGTAAACATATCTTGTTATGTTTTTGTAAACTGGTTGTGTTGTGTTTAGAAATGTTGTTATGTTGTCAACAATAATTGTGTTTTCAAACCCAGAAGCATTTAAATATATTGGTAAAAGACCAAACATCCCTGATGCTTCTTGACCGTACCTTCCATATTCTGGGATATCCCATGTACCCAGCATGTTCTGAGCGTAAAACATAATTTTTGTTTTCTCATTTGTTTCATTTTCTTTTAAATAAATAAAACTTGTTAAAATTAAACTGGAAAGAAACAAAAAAATTAAGGCATAAACCGATGCATATTTGATTATTTTTTTTGTTTTTGTATTATTAAGGTTTATTGTTTTATCTTCTATATTACTTGTTTTAAATAAATAAAAAAATGTTGGAATAAGACAGAGTATAAACAATATGTAATGTAGACTTATTACATCAGAGTTTGATGTAAATTCAATAAAACCTAGTATTATTAAATAAATAATCCAAATGATAATTATTGTAAAGGTTGAAAATAAGAATTTTTTTAGTTGTAATTTTTTGTTTGTTGAAAAAATAAAACAAGTAATTAGTAGTATTAAAAAAATGATTATTATCCAAAAACTACTAACTGTTGGTCCAAGAACCATTGGTTTACCAATCAGCAGCCCGATAACATTGGAAAATCCTAGTGAGAAACGTTGGATTATGTGCCATAAAACCGGTATGGTTTGTGTAAGCATGTAAAAAATAGCATAAGTTAATGAAAATATAAATAAGTAGAAGAATTCTTTTCTTTTTATTTTAACTGCTTTTAAACTGATGTTTAATCCTGAAATAAAAACTGCAATAGCTGACAAGTAAATCATTGTGTTTGTTGAAATTGTTAAAAAAACAAAAGTTGAAATGAAAAGTAAAATGCCTGTTGTTAATTTATAAAATGATTCTTTTTCTTTTACATTGTAATAGTTTTTTTTAAAAGGGATGTTGATAATTAGTATTGCTAGTAGTATGTATATTGTTGAAACAAGACTTAGTTTTGTATCAAACATTGCGAAATTGTTTGAAAGCAGGTTTATTGCTAAAATAACAAGTGCTGTGTTTAAAACAAATAATGTTATGCTTGTAAGTGTTTTTTTATTTATTTTTTCTTTAATATTTGGTTTATATTCCATTTTAGTTGTTGGATTATAACTGTAAAACACATTTAACTTTATTGATTTTTAAAACTGTTTTTTTAAATAGTTTTTCTGGTTTGTTTTGGTAAAAAATTATGATGCTTTTATTAAAATTAGTAAAAATTTTTTTTGTTTTGTGTTTAAATGGTTTTTAACGGGTACCGATTAAGTTTTTTAGTTCTTCTAAATCGTTTTTTATATGATCTATTTCTTTTAATTTTTCTTTTTCAAAGTTTTTTATTATTTCATGTATTGGTGATGTTAGCTTGTATAGGTGTACCGGTCTTCCTTTTCCTTTCTTTTTTAAATCTCTTTTTGTTATCCAACCTTTTTCTTGTAATACCTGCATTGCCACGCTTACCTCTGGTTGTCTAAGGTTTGCGCCATGTTCTATATCAGCTGATCTGCATTCCTCTGTTTGGGATATGTACATTAATGTTTTTGCAAGGTTTTTTGGCATTCCCAAGTCTGTAAAAATTTTTACAATTTTTTCATCTTGTGGATTAAGCCTATAATACTGTCCTTTAGCCATATTATCATCCTATTTATTATTATATATTAAAAGATATAATATATTTATACTTAATAAATCTTTTGTTTTACCTTCTATCTAAATTGTAACATAAAATATTTTATTTTAAGTTTTAATAAAATTTTGTTTAATCTAAATAACCTAATGCTTCTTCAATCCTACCCATTTCAATACCTGTGGTTAGTTTACCAATTATAGCTCCTTTTGTATTTGCAACCAAACCACTACCTATTACAGGAGAACCATGGTTTACTGTTCCAATCATAACATTAACACCAAAAACCTTTTCAAGTTTTGATTTTTCTTCTTCAGAAGCTTTAGGATGACATAGTAGTCCTTTGTTTGTAACAACAGCGGCCATACCAACGGTTTTTAAAGAACCGATTGTGCCTCTATAAACCGGTACTTTTAATGTTTTTCTTATATCATCTATGGATTCATCCTTTAAATCAGGATGCACTAGTGCCCCTTTGTCATTTACCAAAATATCGTTTCCTGCTGCATTGAGTTTGTCTTTGATAATACAAACCTCCAGGCCGTTGTCTTCTATTGTTTTAACTGATTCATCATCAGCAAAATCTGTTACTATTGCACCATTAGAATTTAAGCAAAGCAGTGATCCTATTATGGTTGCATCAGCAATACTCAGCTCAACAACTTTTACATCTAAGACAGACTGTAGAATGTTTTTTACCTTTTTTGAAAGTCCTTTTCTGACAAAGGCTATATCCTCGTTTGTCCTGCAGTAGACACCAACATTCGGGTTTTCATTAAAATCTAATAATTCAAGGTGGGTTTTATCTTGATTCATGGATTAAAACTCCAATATTTAGGGTATTTTATCATGGTTATTGATTATTTAATTTACCAATATTTTAGTTTTTTGTATAAGGATATGGTTTAAAAGGTTTATTTATAAGTTGTGGTTACAGTGTTTTAAATGGTAAATAATACTTAAAGTATTATTTGTGATTAACAATGTTTTTGTATTAATTTGATTTTAAAGAAGATTATTTTTAAAAAATGTGTTCATATTCAGTAGTTAGGCAAGTAAAGAAGAACAACAATCATATTCATTTTTACTCCGACTCATTTTTCATAAACATACTGGCAAGGGAATCTCAATGAAAGAATCTCCAATCATCTTTTCCCCTAAAGAACCCTTCTGATGTCGACCTAGCTACCGCTAACTCAAAATCTGTTATCGACCGATAATTTGGTCTGC
>JBNVCE010000057.1:0-10015 GCA_050410885.1 Thermoplasmatota archaeon
GATCCACCAGAAACTCTTTGAACAACCACATTGTAACCTTCAGCGGTTAAATCATCTACATACTTTTTAAGATTATCAGAAATCAGTGTATATAAAAATGAGTCAACCAAAATCGAAATCTTATTTACATTTTGTTGAAGTTTAGAATAATATTCAAGCTGATTTGAAAAAAATGCGGTTTTAAAGGATGCATTTTCAAGTATTCATCATAAGTACCAGGAAGTTTACCATTTGGTGAAATCCATTCTAATTTTTTATGTAACGTCCATCTTGTTTTTCATTAATACTTGTAAAAATTTCTTCTATTGTATTTTCTTCATTTAGGTTTTTTATTGTTATTTTATTGTTAAAAGCTGTTGTTTTTATGTTTAAATTAAAAACTGATAACAACGAAAATGTTATTATAACTGATAAAAGAAACTTTGTGATTTTTTTCATTTAATAGCTACCTCTTTTTTAGTAGTTCCCTTAATGAATATAATGGTTATGTAGTATTTAAAAATATTAGTTTTAAAAAATAATAATAGTTTGAAATAATTATTTAAATTTTTAAAAAAATTGTTTTTTGAAAAATAAATAGAAACTTAAACAGCATTTATAAAGAAATATTGTAATTACATTATGTAATGATAAAGCATATTAGAAAAAGAACCGGTGAAATTGTTGTTTTTAATCCTGAAAAAATAACAGCTGCTATAGAAAAGGCTATGAACGCCTTAAACATGAAAGATAAAAAAACCACTGAAAGGTTAACAAAAGAAATTGTTGAAACACTTAATCTTAAAAGCTCAATTTTTTACAATAATATTCCAGATGTTGAACAGGTACAAGATATTGTTGAGCAGGCGCTTGAAAAACATAATGAAAGATTGTTTAAAGCTTATTCCTTGTATAGAAGATCCCGTGGTATTGCTAGAGAAATTAAACAATATTTCAAAATAAAAGATGATTTAAAACTTGGGGTTAATGCTATTAAAGTACTTGAGGAGCGTTATTTGTTGAAAAATGAAAAGGGTGAAATTATTGAGACTCCTACCCAGCTTTTTAAAAGGGTTGCAAAAACCGTTGCTTTGGTGGATAAAAACTATGGGAAAAACCCGGATGATGCTGAAGAAGAATTTTTTTATGCCATGAAAAACCTTGAGTTTTTACCCAATTCTCCAACCTTGATGAATGCAGGAACCGAACTTGGTCAGCTTTCTGCCTGTTTTGTTTTACCAATTGACGATAGTATTGAAAGTATTTTTAATACTCTTAAAAACATGGCTTTGATACAGCAATCAGGTGGTGGTACTGGTTTTAGTTTCAGCAGGCTTAGACCAAAGGGCGATATTGTGAAAAGCACTCATGGTGTTGCAAGTGGCCCTGTTTCTTTTATGCGTATTTATGATAGCGCAACCGAGGTTATTAAACAAGGGGGTAAAAGAAGGGGTGCAAACATTGGTATTTTACATTGTACTCATCCAGATATCATTGAGTTTGTCCTTGCAAAATCTGGTAAAGGGTTAACCAATTTTAACATTTCTGTAGCAGTTACTGATGATTTTATTAAAAAAGTTTTAAATGATAAAGAATTTTTATTAAAAAACCCAAGGAATAATAAAATAACAAAAAAAATTAAGGCAAAAACTCTTTTTAATTTAATAGTTAAAAATGCTTGGGAAACAGGTGATCCAGGTTTAATTTTTATTGATGAGATAAACCGTAGGCATACTTTAAAAAAATTGGGACTTATTGAGTCAACAAATCCATGTAGTGAGGTGCCTTTACTGCCTTATGAGTCTTGTAACCTTGGAAGTATTAATCTTTCTAAAATGGTTAAAAATGGTGAAATAGACTGGAAGAAAATAAAAAAAACAACTAGGATGGCTGTTCATTTTTTAGACAATGTTATTGATGCAAACAAGTATCCTTTAAAAGAAATTGAGGAGGTTACAAAAGCAAATCGGAAAATTGGTTTGGGCGTAATGGGTTTTGCTGACATGTTGTTTAAATTAAAAATCCCTTATGATAGTGAAAAAGCCCTTTCTGTTGGTAAGCAGATTATTTCTTTTATTTCAAAAGAAGCAAGGCAAAAATCATTGGAGCTTGGAAAAGAACGGGGTTCTTTTAAAAATTTTAAAAATAGTATTTGGGCTAAAAAATACCCTGCTATGAGAAATGCAACCTGTACCAGTATTGCCCCTACTGGTACTATTTCTATTATTGCAGGATGCTCTTCAGGGATTGAGCCGCTTTTTGCCCTTGTTTTTTTAAGAGAGGTTATGGATGGTAAAAAACTCATTGAAATAAATGAGATATTTAAAATTGAATTAATCAAAAGAAATCTTTATTCAGATGAATTAATTGATCAAATTTCAAAAACTGGTAGTATAAAAAATACTGCTCTTCCAGCAGATTTTAAAAAAATCTTTGTTACTTCTTTGGACATTAAGCCTGAGTTTCATGTGAAAATGCAATCTGTTTTTCAAAAATTTGTTGATAATGCTGTTAGTAAAACTGTTAATTTACCAAAGGATTCTACTTTAGATGATGTTAAAAAAATTTATCTTCTTGCATGGAAGCTTAAATGCAAGGGTATTACAATTTATAGATACGGAAGTAAACCAGAGCAGGTATTATACTTGGGTACCGGTAAACCAATAGTTGCAAAGGTTGGTTACAGTGGAGGATGCCCTGCTGGAATCTGCCCATTATAATAAAAAACTTTAAATAAAAACTAAATTTATATACTTTAGTAGATTTAAAATAATACTTATTGATAAATATATATAAAATGGGAGGTATGCAAAATCAATAATAACAAAAAAAGCATAAAGTTTTCAAAAAAATTCTTAGTATTATTATTAACAGTTTTTTTTATTCTCCCTTTTGTTCATTACCAAGCCTTTTCTTTAGATAGTATTGTTAATGAAAACAAAAAAATAATTTCAAAAATTTCAAGAGAAATAGAAATACCAGCTGGTTCTGATTATTTTATTAAATTTTCAAAAGATAATCTAACTTTGGAAGCAGAAGGTATTGCTGCTCTCTCAACTGGTCTGTCAGAAAAAATAGTAAATGCTATTGCAAAGTCACCAAAATGGATTCAACAGAAACTAGCAATGCAATTTCAGGCTATCAATGATGAAGATTATGCTGATTTGATATTAGATGCAGATATTAAATATGTTGATGAAATTGCCTTTTGTATAGCATGCTCCTCTGTTGGAAATGTTCCTAGTGCTGATGTTATTAAAAATAATGTTTTAACTCTTTATGAAAATGACAGGTTCTTAAAATATGCTGATATTGTGGATTATGATAATGGTTTTGGTAACTATTATTCAACTGTTAAATACAGGGTTATTGAAAACGGTTCTGTAAAAGAGTTTGAGTTTCCGCCAGAGATTTATTACTGGTACATTGTTCATCCTCAGCTTACAAGTGAAAACCCTGTTTTTATTTATGGAAAATTTTGGAGAGATTTTCTTTTTAACCACAATGACCTTGGTTATCCTTTGCTTAAAGAAAAATTATCAAATATTAACTATCTATGGGATTGCAAGTCTTATTTTCAGGAAAAAAACAGAACATGGAATTGGAGTATTACCAATCATCCAACCGCAGTTGAGGTGATTAGTTACTGGGTTGGTAAAACTGTTACACAACAGGCTTATGGTGACAGGCCAAACCAGCCAAATATCATAGCCCATGAGCATAATGGTTGGTGTGGAGAGCTACAGGTTATTGCAACTGCTGCATTAAGAACAGCAATGATTCCATCAATTGGTATTTTTGATCAAGGAGAAGATCATGTTTGGCGCGAGTTTTATGAACGTGGATGGCATGAAAATGACAACTGGTGGGCAGATGGTGGTGGTGCTGTTGATAAACCATTTGTTTATGCTTATGACTGGGGGAAAAACATTTCTGCTTTGCTTGCAAAAAAAGGTGATGATTCTATTTATGATGTAACATCAAATTATATTAAACCAAATGACAGGGTTACTGTTGGTTTTAAATTGTTTGACAGGCTTTTAAACCCTGTTGATGGTGCAAGGGTTGTTGTAACAGTAACAGGACCAAAGGATATTACATGGATTAAAAACAGGTTTTTTGAAGTAATTGAAAAAGTATGGGATTTTATTCCAGAAGTATTGAAAATAAAAATTGTTGAAAAAATTTACAAAAAAATTAATGAGAGAATAAGTAAAATACCTGATTCGGTAAACGGTCCTATTAATTGTATCTGGAATTACACTGATTTAAATGGAAACTGTTTTTTTGAACTTGGTAAAAACCGTAGTTATTTTTTCATTATACAGTATGGTAATTTGAAAAAACCCATGTTTTTTGCTAGATTCAACACTTACAGATTCTTACAAAATCCGAAAAACAAAAACTTTGTTATTTTTATTCCTTTTATTACACCTGTTAAACAAAGGTTTACTAATTTAGAAATGCCACAGGGTGATGTTTTTTTTAATGTTTCTTTTGACAGTAAATCCTATCAAATTCAAAAAACGCTCTCATCAAGTCAGGATAAAGGGGTTTATGAAAGAAAAGGAAGGATAGATTTTTTTATTGTTGATCAAGAAAATTTTGAAAAATACAAGCAAAATAAAAAATATGATTGTTACAATTTTTTAAGTAATTCTGAAACTGATATTTTTGTTTCAGCGCCAAAAAACACATACTATTTTGTTTTTAAAAACAATGGCCGCACAAGTAATATTATTTTAAATTTCACAATAACTGTTGAAATGGTTTGCACCGATGAAAAAGTGCAAATTGTAAGTCCTTTTACAAATGTTTTTGAAAAACCAATTTTTAATGTTGGTGAAAAAATAATGTTTTATGGCATTGCCACTAATAATGTCACATTTTATATTAATCATGAGCCGCATGAAATTAATGTTACTGATTATCAATGGTTTTATGTATGGGAAACAAGTGGCTTTTCACCTGGTAATTACTCAATTGAGGCGGTTTGTGAAAATGCTGAAGATAAACTGGAGATTATCTTGATTGACAAAAACCCGCCAATTATTGAGATTGATTCACCCATTGACCAAGAAATCATTGAAACAAGGCAAATGGTTATTTATGGTAAAAGTTTTGATAACCGTTTTGTTGAAAAAGTTGAGGTCAGTGTTGGTAACAGCAATTATTGTTTAGCAAATGGCACAAATTTTTGGTCAATAACATGGGATTTAAGTGAGCTAGTTTTAGGTATTTACAATATTTCTGTTAAAGCTTCTGATGTTTCAGGTTGTGTTTCTTATAAAAACATTACTTTTGTTTTTAATGAAACAGGACAGTCTTGGGGTCCTGTTATCAACCTTTTTTATCATGAGCCTGCGTATCCAAATAGCGAAAGCAATGTTGTTGTTTATGCAAATGTTTCAACCAATAGTTCTTTTTTAATTAAAAAAATTGTTTTGTACTGGAATGATGGGTTTTCCACTCAATCAGCACAGATGTTCAGGTATGCTGATAATCCTGTTTTAGATCGTCATGAGGAAGACCCATTTAAAAATGAGCCAAATAACCCTTTATATGGTTTTGAACTAGGTCAGTTTATACCTGGCTTAAATGTTTCTTATTGGATTGAGGCATATGATAGTGCAAACAACAGAAAAATTTCTGAAACA
The DNA here is from genome assembly GCA_050410885.1 of Thermoplasmatota archaeon. Lineage (GTDB taxonomy): Archaea > Thermoplasmatota > E2 > DHVEG-1 > DHVEG-1 > JBNVCE01. The sequence continues at coordinate 5,637 of JBNVCE010000057.1, forward strand.
AAAAATTTTTTTGTAAATAGTTTTTAACAATTAAAATACAGTTTGTACTCTAAATCTGTGATTTCACCTATGTACTGTTGCCATTCCTTTTTTTTCTTTTCAATAAAAAGCTCAACTGATTCTTTGCCTAAGCCTTTTTTTATCACATCATCTTTTTCTAGTTCTTCTAATGCTTCTAAAAGATTTGTTGGTAATTTTTTAATCCTAAGTTTTTTGAATTCTTCACCCATTTTGTAAATGTTTTTTTCTATGGGCTCGAATTGTATCTTCTTTTTTATCCCATCAAGCCCTGCATAAAGTATTGCAGCAAAAAGAAGGTAAGGATTAGCCGCTGGATCAGCATTTCTTATTTCAACATCAACATTGTTTTTTGCAGCAATACGTATGAGACTACTACGGTTGTAACGAGCCCATGCAATGTAAATTGGTGCTTGAAAATTTGGAATCAACCTTTTGTAAGAATTCAATGTTGGGTTTGCAATGGCTGCCATTCCCCTTGCATGCTCAAGTATACCACCAATAAAGTATCTAGCAGTTTGACTCAATTTATATGGATCTTTTTCATCATAAAATTTGTTTTCTTTGTTTTTATAAAAAGCAACATGAGCATGCATACCACTACCAGCATCATTTGGTAGAGGCTTTGGCATAAACGTTGTAACAAGTTTATAAAGACTTGCTATTTCCCTGCATAAATATTTAAAATACACACAGTAGTCTGCAGCATCAACAACATCAAGTGCATTAATTTCAACCTCATGCTGGTATTTACCAGACTCATGATGATGATATTTAACATTGTAGTTACTTTTTATTATCATCTCAGAAAGTGTTTTACGAAACTCTTTAGCCTCATCCAATGGTGATGGGGAAAAATATCTTTGTTTTTCATTATTCTCATAATCATTGTTTTCATTTTCATTAAAAACGTAAAACTCCATTTCTGGTGAAAACCTGATTTCATCAAAATCTTGTTTTAATGTTTCTTCTTTTGCTTTTTTTAAAATATATCTAGGGTCAGAATTAAACGGTTTTTTTGATGCATCAAATATGTTGGCAATTATCCTTGCTTCATTTTTTTCATGGGGTAGTATAAGAAATGTTTTAGTATCAGGTAATGCTATCATGTCTGATTTTTCAACACTGGCAATTCCCACGGATGAGCCATCAAAACCAAGCCCTTGTGTTAAAACGTTTTTAATAAACTGGTTTACTGGTATGTGTACAACCCTTAGTCTTCCAATTAAATCTGTGAAATGTAGTTGAACCCATTTAATATTGTTTTTCTGTATTTGTTTTTTTATCAAATTGTTATCCATGAAAAAAACTGAATAATAGCCGATATAAATATTTTGTCTTTAATAAAAAAAGTAAAATGTTTTAATTATAATAAGTTATATAAATAATGAGTTTATTAAACATTTTGTAAAAGGACTAAGATAGGGATTTCATACTCTAACAATTATATGAAATTTTTGTTTTTTGTTCTTTTATAAATAAAAAGTCAATTGTTTAACATAAAAAATCTGTATGGTGGTTAAAATATGGTTATGGTAAAAAAAGGAGATAAAATAAAGGTTGAATATGAAGGCATGCTTGAGGATGGAACAGTGTTTGACAGTTCAGCATCAAAAGGCTGTCCTCTTGAGTTTGAGGTTGGCGCAGGTCTTCTGCTTAAAAAATTTGAAGAAGCAGTAATTGGAATGAACATTGGTGAAGAAAAAGAAATCACATTAAGCCCTAAAGAAGCATATGGGGAGCATAAACCAGAGTTTTTAAAAGAAATATCCAAGAAATATTTTCCTGAGGATCAAGAAATACAACCTGGCATGTTTTTCATGATGGTTATGCAAAATGGGCGTAAGATGCCTGTTAAAATTTCTAGTATTTCTGATGATTCTGTTGTTGTTGATTTAAATCATCCTCTTGCTGGGAAAACCTTGATTTTCAAAATCAAAGTAGTTGAAATAATTGATTAAAAATTAAGTAGTAATCATAGTTTTTCATTAATGCGAAGGTTTTTATACACGGTTACATTGACTATTGCCTTGCACATAATAGAAATTAGTTTTTTTCTTTTATGTAAAAAAAAATTATAGAGGTAAAAAAAGCATGCGAGATTTTAATAAAGGCGGTTTTAAAAGAAATTTTGGACCGCGTGAGATGCATAAAGCAACCTGTTCTGAATGCGGGCAAGAATGCGAAGTGCCATTTGAGCCACAGGAAGGCAGGCCAATTTATTGCAAGGAATGTTATTCCAAAAGAAGAAGATATTAAATTTTTTTTCAGCTTAAAAAAATGATGCTGAAGCTCTTTTTTCTTTTTTTTATTTTATTTTTTATATTATAATCGGACCTATTATACCACCAATATAAAGAATTATTACTGCACTAACTGTTACAAGGATGTTATCATCAATTATTCCAAATTCAAATCTTTCAAACAAGGATGCAACAACAGCAGCAATAACACCCCAGATAGGAATAGAAGGAGTACTTGCAAGTGCAAAATAATAACCAATGGGAATACAAACACCCATCATGTAAATATTACCTATTATGTGTTTTTTTCTTTCCTTAAAAGCAATATTTCTAATAATACCTGTTATACCATCACCAAAGGCAATAAATGCAGGTGGTATAATTGCAACCCATGGGTTTCTAAAAAACCACCATAAAACAAAAATAGCTAGTCCCCACATGAAACAAAAACTAACATCATTTAGGTTGTCCTTTGTTTGAAACCAGTAAAGAATTTTACCGGTTTTATGGGTTAAATACATAAAAACTGATAAAACCAAACCAGAAAACAATGGGTACCAGGGATTTGAAAAGACAAATGGAACAGCAAGAACAATAACACCCCCTGCAAAAATATGAATGATCTTCCTGTTATAATAAACAGCAACACTGTGCTTGAAATTTTTTTTAATCATCCAGTTGTAAAATTTTTTTGTAGCAAAAATAACAAACATGGCGTAAAATGCTAAGATAAAAATCCAGAATATTTCACTATAGATTGTTTGGTTTAGCATTAATCCCTTTATCTTTTTATCTTATTTAAACCTATTAGAATCATAAAATTTTTAAAAAGGATTTTAAAATTTCTAATCATTTGATTTATAATTATAAGAGTTTTTAGTTTTTCTAATCCATTATTCTGATAATTTAATGTTAAAAAATCTAAAAATATTTTGTTTAAATTTTAATAAAATCAGAAAAAATCTAACCAAGATTTCATATTATGTTATTAGAAATAAAAGATAGAAACTTATTTAAAATAGAGGTTTATTTATATTATGTAGCAAAATAAGAAAAGCAAAAGTCTCGATTTAAGTAGAAACTTTTTTGTTTTTTTGCTAAAAAAAATAAGACTCCAAAGTCTAAGGAGGAAATAAATGAACGGAAAAGTAAAATGGTACAACCCTCGTAAAGGGTATGGATTCATTGAAGGTGAAGATGGAAAAGACATCTTCATACACAGAACATCTGTACCAAAAGGAACCTTCCTCAATGAGGGAGATAATGTTGAGTACGAAATAGAAAACACTGATAAGGGTCCTAAAGCCATTAATATAAAAAAAGGATAATTAAAAGTCTAAAAGTAAAGAATTTTTAAACTCTATTTTTTACTTATTTTTTTTTCTTTTTCAAAGCATTCATTGCATATGTTGTTTCCTGCAGGAATCATTTTTCCACAAATTTTACACTTACTACGATTTACACGCTTGAAACCTACTACTATTTCATAGTTTTTTGAATTCCATTTAAACATGAGTCCTTCTCTATGTATACGGGGCATTTTGCAACAAACCTTTTATGAAATCCAAAAGCAATTATAAAATCTTTTGTTAAAGATTTGAAAAAATACTTAAACATTACTTACATAAACCGATTTAGGATAGTGAAAGGGTTTATGAAAGCTTTTGTAACAGGTGGAGCAGGATTTATTGGAAGTCACCTAGTTGACAGACTTATTGAAAAAGGTTATAGTATCACTGTTTATGATAATCTTAGCTCTGGAAAAAAAGATTTTATAAAAAATCATTTAAAAAACAAAGATTTCAGGTTTGTTGAATCTGATTTACTAGATTTTAATAGGTTAAAAAAAGAAATAAAAGGCCATGATATTGTTTTTCATATTGCAGCCAATCCTTTTGTTAGACTTGGGGAGATTCAAACAAGACTTGATCTGGAGCAAGGGCCAATTGCAACATATAATGTTTTAGAATCAATGAGACACAATAAAATCAAAAAAATAGTTTTTTCCTCCAGTAGTGTTGTTTATGCAGAAGTGCCAAATATTCCAATACCTGAAACTTATGGTCCAACCCTTCCAATTTCTTTGTATGGGGCCGGTAAACTTGCCTCAGAAGGGTT
>JBNVCE010000058.1:0-9939 GCA_050410885.1 Thermoplasmatota archaeon
CTTGCTTTACCATCTTGTCATCCTTTTTACAGTATGGACAGTACATCCCAATTCCTAAAAAAATGGGAGATATTTTAGATATTATTATATGTTACGATTTCGAAGGAATATCTCAGGAGAATAACCTTTATTATTATATCCAGCAGCTAAATCCCTGTATCTTCCAGATAAGAAAGCAATGTAAAGTTCACGATCTAAACCAACAACATCTGCAGTAGCATTAGCTTCTTCTATCCAATAAGAGCAATTCAAAGCATTGGCGATATTGATAAAAACTTGGGCAAATTGTTTTAATTCAGATACGTTTTTACCCACTGATGCTTTAAAGCTGTTATAAGCATTTATGATTAAGTTTTTATTTTCCTGACCAAAATTTGTTTCAATTTCTGTTGCATTTCCTATTAATAAAATTGAAGAGTCATCATCTCTTGAACCAAAATTTTTATTCGATTTAAAAATATCATTTATTATTATATTTTTATTATTAAAAAAATTATTTGAATCAGATTGAAGTAAATGTATATTTTTATCAGAGTTATTTTCTGATATTTCATTATTGTTTTTATGATTATTTATAATCTCATTATTGATTTCAGGATTAAATAAACTTAATGCAAGTATAAATGTTAATGATAAAATCATTGTTTTTTTCCTGACTTCTTTATTCATTATTTACCCCTCTTAAAAAATCATAAGATAACATATCATCTTCAATTTTTGTGTATGTAAAATTTTTGATATGTTGATTTTGAATTTGTATGGTGTCTAAAGTGGTATTTGTTCTGTTTGAAAGTCTTTTGCTTAATAAATTCATATTTATTATTTTTAGATTTTTTTTCCACATAAATTATCTCTCCTCATTATACGATTGTAAAATTTTTATAAAATTAATTTTATATGATAAATTTTTTTAACTTGCAAATTAATTACCTCCCTAATTTCCAGAATATTTTTGAAAGGATTTTTCTTAAATTTGATATTTATAAATAGCTGATTAGGTTAAAAATGTTTCGGATTTATAAGCTGAAATTTATAAAATAATTCAGTACATATACTTTCACAACATTTGTTACAAAAAACTAAAAAAATTTAAAAATGTCCGACCTATATCTTTAGCATTAATTTATAAAAAAACATATATTTTTACTTCCAAAACAGATTTTTAAAAATATAAAAAAATTTTATTTAATATAGTAAATTAATATTAGTTTATTTAACGTTTCTTAATATTTACAAATAATGGTTCCTTCACTATTTCTAACAATGTAGGCCTCTTCATCCTCATCAAAATCAACTGTTAAATAAGAACCATCAGTATTAAAAACAATACCAGTTTCAGCATCAAAAGAAACCTCATTAAAGACTTTGTTTATAACAAAATAATCTCTCCAATCACGAACAATACCAGCACAAGTTCTATACTCCCTTTTTTGTTTTAATGAAAGAGTTGGTTCTTTAATCCTATAATTCCAAAGTAGTATCAAAAAATCAAGCTCCTGAATAGTTAACTCCTTACAGATTTTATCAAGCCCATACCTAAGCTTACTACCCTTTGCACTCCTATGAGAAATCTGCTTTGTTTCAGGATCCTCAACAAAAAACAACCATTTCAATTTTTTTTCTTTTTCTTTTTTATGCCTTAACCTATCTTGTTCTTTTTTCCTTAATTTACTACATTTTTTACATCTAATAGCATTATGATGAAGTTTTGAAATATCTTTTCCACAGTCTATGCATGTTCTTTTTTTGATTACTTGTTTTTCTGGCATACAAAATATTTGCCTCGCCTTTTAATATATAATATAATTTCTAATATATGTAAACTACTCCTTAGTATTTATATTTAAAGTAAACAAATATAAAGGCTTCCGAAGGATTCCGGAAGCCTTTTGTACCTCTACGTCGTCAAACACGGATCATATTTTTTCACCGATTCTCCATAAATAGAGGCAATAGTTTAAAACAATAAAAATAGTTAAATAAGTTACGATATCTAAAATATTACAAAAACATAAATTCAAATACACAAATAGAAAAACAACAAAAAAGTGTTATAGGAGAAACCATTAAACCATATTTTAAAAATTCTTTAAAAGATATTTTAATATCCTTATCTTTTAAAATAACCATCCACATAATCCCAGCAAGTGCTCCAATTAATGTAATATTTGCACCCAAATTTGAACCAATAGTTGTTGAAAAAATAGCAGGTAACATTGTTGCATTTGAAGCAACTTGCAAGATTGGAACATAAAACACAGTCATTGGAATATTATTAAAAATATTTGCAGAAAAAGCAGAACTAAAACCATAAACAAAAGTAGTTAAAAAAATCGACTACCCAGAAACATTTCTTAATACAAGACCAAACTCTTGAGAAACACCATAAATTCTTAATGCTTTAACTGTTATGAACATACCAAGAACAAAAGGAATTATCCCAAAAGTTATTCTTTTAACAGCTTTAGAAACAGACAAGGTTTTTTTATCTAGAGTTTTTCTAAGTATTTTCACATAAAAATCTCTGAATAATAAAATAATAATCAAAGCAACAGCAAAAAGAAAGAGAAACAATCCACATGTTCAAATTAAAATATGGAGCAACAGCAAGACTTACTATGCAACCGGCAAGAATAATTAAACCAAAAACAGCACCGGTTTTATCAGTTAATGCTTCTTTTGGGTTTATCTTATGATCAATTTCAATAGACTTGTTGATTTTTTTTCTAAAAATAATGTACAACAAACTTAAATTTAGAAGATTTGCAACCAAAGTAGGGATTATCATCCATTTAAAATATTCTAAAAAATATAGTTTAAAAGCAACAGCTAAAACAATATTTGTTGGATTGCCAATATAAAGCATCATACTCCATGTGTTTGCTGCAAAAAATTCTGCAATTAAAAATGGAAGAGGATCAAGACCTGCATGTTTCGAGAAATAATAAATAAAGGGTGTGAATGTTAAAATTATGATATCATTTGAGGTAAAAATGGTAATAACCGATATGATAAAATAAAAAGAGAAAAAAAGTTTTTTACCATTGGATCCTGAAAATTTTAGTGCAACACGAGCACAGTATTCAAAAAAACCGGTTATGTCCAAATAAATACTCATAAAAACCATTGAAAGAAACAAAACCAGTATTCCAAATGGATTAAGGCTTCCTTGACCACTAAAACTTTTTATTATTTGTGAATAGTTTATAAAACCAAAAATCAGAATTAAAATAGGACCCAACAGCGCACCAAGAAAATAGGTTTCAAGCCTTATTTTTCTACTACCTAATCTTATATAAAGAAAAGGTCTTCTTATAAGTAAATAAATCATTGCAATGCATGAAATAATAAAAATTATTTCAACAGCAATTTTTTCATATATGTATCTACCCGCAGAATGAATTAATGTAAAAATCTTTTTCTGTTATTAAGATTTTAAAGATTTTTTAAAAGTTTTTAATGCATTTTTTAAATCTGATTTTTTTGGGTTTATACTACCAATACCAAGTCTTATCATGTTTGATTTAACTATTTTGTAATTGTTTTCATAAAAGAAAAACGCACCAGGAACCACAACCAGGCTATGTTTTAGTATGGTTTTTTTATTAACCCAATTATACGTATCATCAATGTTTGTTTCAATCCAGTATGTTATTCCAACTTTACTGGGTAAATAATTAAAACTGTTTTCATCTAAAAAATCTTGTGTTTCTTTTTTTAAGGCTTCCCATTTTTTTAAATGTTTTTCAAGTTCCTTTTTATAATTAGTAAAAAGTTCATATGCAATGTATTGAACAATGTTTGGATGATTACCAACTGTATTTAAAGAATCTATGTAGCATTCTTTTATTAGACTATCATTTGCAATTGCAACACCTAGTTTAAGTCCACCTAGTCCATAGGCTTTTGAAAAACCTGTAATAGTAATACCATAATCATTATTTATTGAATAGATACTGGAAACAGCCTTGCGATCAAACTCTGCATATATTTCATCACATAAAACAAAAAACTTGTATTTACAAGCAAGCTCCATTATCTCTTTTAGTTCATTTTTATTAGAAATTACTCCAGTTGGTGCATGAGGGTTTGTAATTATCAACAAACTTGTTTTATCTGAAACAATCTTTTTTAAGTTAGATACATCTATTTTATAACCATTTTTTACAAATCTTTTTATTCTTTTTACAACAGGGAAATATTCTTGTGCAGCTCTAAGTAATGGTTCATATGTTGGATATTCCACAATTACCTCGTTTTTACTTGGATTTATTTCCGAAATTAATCTAATAATTCTAGTGTTTTGACCTGATGCACCCTCACTTGAGATAAAAACATTTTTTGGTTTTACCTTGTATCTTGAGCCAATTATTTTTCTAGCAGCAGGGTTTCCATCATCATAGTTTATGCTTAAATCAAAATTTTTCAGGTTTAAATCAATATTAAAATAATTTATTCCACTTGATCGTAAATCATATTTCAATTCAGGAATTTTTGTGTACCAATCAAGGTACATTGATTTATGTTTCATATTGTTCACCTTTAAATAGTATGATTTTATCATAAATAAAACCAAGTAATATAAATACTAACAGTAAAAGTTGAATGCAACATAGATAATATATGTAATTAACATTTACAAATTCTAGACAAAGCCGTTTAATAGTTTCAGTAATCCCTTGTTTAACTTTTTAAGATAAGAAATACATGAGTTTTTTACTTAGAACCTTTGTTTTAACGGGGAGGCATATGAATATGGAAACGAAACTATCAACCCATTTAATCCAAAAAACTGACTTTATACTTGCAAAAGATATACTCAAACCTAGTGTTACCGTGCTATCTGGGATAAAAGAATTAGATGAGTTACTAGGTGGTTTTAAGTCAGGGGAGATAACATTTATTGATGGAGATAGTAACCTGATTTTAAATATTCCAAATCAAGTATGCGTAAATACTTATTGTATGCTACGTAGTTCTGTTGTTTATATTGATGGAGGAATATGCGCAGATCCATACAGGATTTCTAATTACGCGCGTAAAATGGAGGTGAACCAAAAAGAGGTTCTTGAACATGTACTTATAAGTAGAGCATTTACTGTTTATCAGTTGACAACACTTATACAAGAAAGGCTTGAAAAAACAATAAATAAATACAAACCACTTACACTAATTATAGGTAGTTTTCCTATTCTTTACCTGGACTTTGATGTACCATCTAAAGAAGCAAAAACACTGCTTAGAAGCAATCTGCATAAAATCCGTGAGCTTACCACAAAATACGATCTGGTTACTATTTTTACAAACATTGAAAAAAAGGTTTTACCAAATATCAGGAATGTTTACAGTATTATTTACAAAAGTGTGGATGAAATTGTTTTGATGAAAAAAATGGAATTGGCAACATGTGTAGAACTAGTTAACAAGGGTAAAAACAACATGATTTTTCATACAAGTAATGGTCAGATAAGTTTAGAAGATTTTGGCATGGTGATATAGTATATGGGTAGAACTGTTCCAACTTTTAGAAACATAATAGAATCATTTGGCTGGGAGTGGAACGATTTCAAAAGAGCATTACGTAACATCGATCGTGAGGCTTTTGAAGAACTTTTGAATCATGCAAGGCGTCATGCAGCAGCAGGTAGCAACATAACTAATCCTAATCCTTTTGAACCTGTTGTTATGAGTATACTGATTGAGCATGAAAAAACGTTAAGAAAATTAAGGGAACATGTTGAGCGGGAACATCCTTGATACATATATTGATACTAATAAAAACATCATGGTTACATGGCTTGTTGATAATGGTAAATCATTTAGAGTTGAAGATAGCTACACTCCTAGTTTTTATGTTTATTCTGAAACCCAGGATCTTTACGCTCTTGCAAGTATGTTAAGAGATTTACCACAAGTAGAGGCTATTAATTTCACCAGTGAAAAAATTGTTTTAGGTTCTGATAAGAAAAAATTTGTTTTAGAGGTTGTACCAAAAAAAATAGGTGAGATAAGAAAACTTTCTGAAACAATTGACTCATGGGGTGGTTTTTATAAGTACCAGTTGTTTAATGTTGATCTTCGTATACCTTCTAGGTATCTTCAGGACAAGGGTGTTTTTTTTAATGCAAGGGTGAAATGGGATGGTAAAAACTTTATACTGGATGATAAACAATGGGCCATTGACTACAATATACCAAGATACAAAAGCACAACCTTGGAAATAACCAGGAAAACTAGTAGCAGTATAATGTCTTTCGATGATCCTATTAAATGCATTAAAATTGGTGAATATGTTATTAGTGAAGAAAACGAAGTTGACACTATTTTACTTGCTTTAAAGCATCTTTTACATGTTGATCCTGATATTATTTACACTTTTAAGGGTGATAGTGTTACTTTACCTTTTTTGTATTATCGAGCTAAACTAAACGGTTTGCATAACAATGTTAACCTTGGCAGGGATAAAACAGGCGGTCTTTATCCTGTTAAACAGGAAAAATCCTATTTCAGTTACGGTAGGATTGTTTACCGTCCTGCTTTTTACACCCTGCGTGGAAGAGTACATATTGATACGTATAATTCTTTTTTGTATGGTGAAAGTGGCATACATGGTTTACTTGATATTTCTCGTTGCTCGAATATGTCTTTACAGGTTTTATCACGTGTTGGACCTGGTACAGCTATAAGCCAGATACAGGTTAACAAGGCAATAGAAAAAGGATATCTGATTCCTTGGAAAAAAAACCTGCCTGAGGATTGGAAAACAGCTATGAAGCTACTGGTTTCTGACCGTGGTGGTCTTATTCTTGATCCTGTAATTGGTTTACATGAGAATGTAGTTGAACTTGATTTTGCTTCTCTTTATCCAAATATTATGCTTAGGTATAACATTTCCCCTGAAACGATGCTTTGTAACTGTTGTAAGTATCACCCAAAGCTTGTTGTACCACAGCTTGGTTACCATATCTGCAGCAACCGCATCGGTTTACTTCCTGAGGTTTTAAGGCCTATTCTTTTTAGACGTTTTTGTTTTAAAGCCCGTTCTAAAAACAATAAATACGACAGGCTTTTGTACAATGAGTTGCAAAAGGCTTGGAAATGGGTGCTACTGGTTTGTTTTGGTTACACAGGTTACAAAAATGCTAGATACGGTCGTATCGAATGTTACGAAAGTATCACTGCTTTTAGTCGTGATATTATACTTACTGCTGTTGAAACTGCAGAGGAAGCAGGTTACACTGTACTGCATGGTATTATAGATTCACTATGGATTAAACCTTGTAGTAATACTTGTATCAGCCCTGCTCTTTTGTCTAGAAGAATCAGTAAACGCACCGGTGTTAGAATGGATGTTGAAGTAAGATACGCTTGGATTGTGTTTCTGCCTAGTAAAAACAATGACATTGGTGCTTTAAATAGGTATTATGGTTTGTTTGAAGACGGTAAAATCAAGATCCGTGGCATAGAGTTTCGACAAAGGGATTCTCCTATTTTTTTGAAAAACATGCAAAAGGATATACTCAATGTTTTTTCAAAAGCAAAAAACGCAAAAGAGTTTCTTGGTTTGATTCCAGCTGCAGTTGAGATTGTTTGTGATTATGGAAAGAAATTGGTTAACAACGATTTTAAAAAACAGGATCTATTAATTAGTACTTGTGTAACCCGTGATGCAGAACAGTACAAAGTTGACAATTTGGTTAAATCTGCCTTGTTTCAACTAAAAGACCTTGGTGTTAATCCACAGCCTGGTCAGTCCATCTCATATGTGGTATGCAATGAGAAATCTCGTGATTATAAAAAACGTGTCTGTGTAACTGAGTCTTTGAAAAACTGTGAAAATATAGACGTTGATTTTTATTTGCGTCAGGTTGCAATGTACGCTGAAAGTATTCTTGTTCCATTTGGCTTTAGATTTGAAAAATTATACGACATGCTTGAAAAAATAAAAATGCGGGAGAAGTTGAATGTATCAGTTTTACCAAGAGCAACAACTTTACAAACCAGTATATAAAAAAACCGTATAACTTAATTTTTTGTACAAATAAGGTTACTATGAAAACTCTTGTTTTTAGTTAAAATTACTATGGAATATCATATGGTTCATTTGCTGGATTTTTATCCATTCCAATCCAAGGAAAAGGTAATACGATTCTAAAATCATCACCTAAGTAAAGTACAGTAACCAATTTATATCCAAAAATTAATTTAAAAGACAACCTAGCGCTATCCCAATAGTTTTTAACCCATTTATTAAAAAATACCGAAGGTGAAGCTATAAAAAAGCGTGCATCATGATTTTTATTTAAAATAAAATTATTTTCCACAACAGCATTCGAAACACCCTCCCAAAACAAACCATTTAAATTTTTTGAAATATTATTTCCAGAAATAAAATTATTATCACCAATAATATAAACACCATAAAGGTTATTTTTTGAAATAAGATTATTAGATATTAAGTTTTCATTACCTCTTATATAAACACCGTAGAGGGCATTATCTAAAAGATTATTTCCTGATAAAACACAATTATTTGAGTAAAATAATTCGATTCCAATAGTCGAATTCGATAAATCTTGATTTTTAATGGTAATAGAGTTACAATCAATAAGTATGATTTGTCCAGCTTCAATATTATCTATAATTTTGTTTGATTCTCCCTTTAAAATGATACAAGGTTTTCCATTGACAGTATTTTTATAATAAACATTTGCGAGAGATGATTGAATAAAAAATCCATCATTAAAAAATATATTATCTGAAATGTTATTATCTGAACAACCGGGGCTAATTTGTAAACCAACATTATTATCAGAAATAATATTTTTTAAGATTTGATTATAATAATTCCCACCCACATCTAAAAATATACCATTTCCATAATTATTTGAAATAATATTTTCATTAATGATGTTTTTTTTAGAATTACCAAATAATATTCCATAACCATTGTACGATATATTGTTATTGAAAATATTGTTAATATCTGAACTAGTAAATTCTATACCACCAGAGTTATTAATAATATTATTTCCAAAAACAGTATTGTTATCAGTATCGAAAATCCAAATTCCTTTTCTATTAGATATAATATTGTTACCTTCAATAATATTTTCACAACCGAGATAAATGCTAATACCTTCATCATTATTACTTATGATATTTTGAGAGATATTGTTACCTCGACACCACATCAAAATTATACCGTTAGTATTCGAACTAATTTTGTTATTTCTTATAGTGTTATAATCTGGTTGCAAATCTTTTGCACCTTTTCTATCCAGTTCAATCCCTGAACCACAATTTGTTATGGTATTATTAGTAACAATATTATTTTCAGAGAATGCTAAATAAATCCCAGCCCAATCACAATCTTTAATAATATTTTCGAAAATATTTGTTTGAAATGTATTTGCATTAATTCCTGCACCTTGACTATTTCTTAAAGTAAAACCACTAAAATTTACCAGTCCATTACTAATACCAATAATCGTTCCCTTTCCACCACCATCAATAATAGTAGTATATTTATTCTCACCAACAAGATTGATAGATTTATTGATTATAAGATGTTCATAGTAAGGTGAACTATCATCAAACACAAACACAGTATCACCATCAGATGAATTATCTATCGCATCCTGAATACGACTATAATTACCTTCTCCACTTCCACCAACATACAAAATATTACCATTAGAAACAGACATAGAAGATTTCTTAACATTATCAAAAGCAAAAGATGGAGCAATACTCATAAAGATAAATAATAGGATTATTCCAATAATCAGGTATCTTTTTCGCATAATCCTCCCTTGCAATAATATCAACTAATAACAAGTATATAAAATTTTTTTACCTCTAGGCTTCATCCCGAAATAAAAAATTAAAGAAAAAAACATTCATTTTTTCCTATTAGATGGGATGTGCCAAGAAAAG
>JBNVCE010000059.1:0-979 GCA_050410885.1 Thermoplasmatota archaeon
TTATAATAGATAGGTTTATTATGAAAGCATTTATAAAACAAATTAAAGGGTGTTCTTTTGTAGGTAAGGCAGATAGTAACCATTGGATTACAATTGATACACCAAAAGAAACATGTGGCAGTGATGCTGCATCTCATCCATTAGAACTAATACTACTTGCCTTAGGCGGTTGTTCTGGTGCAGATGTTGTTTCAATTTTGGATAAAAAAAAGGTTCTACTATATGATTTTGAAATAAATATTGATGCTGAAAAAGAAGAAAATCATCCAACTGTTTTTAAAAAAATACACTTAGAATACGTGTTTTATGGTAAGAATATAAACCCTATACATGTTGAAAGAGCAATAACACTTTCAAAGGAAAAATATTGCCCAGTTTATGCAATGCTAAAACCAACTGTTAATATTACTTTTTCTTATAAAATTATCAATTATGAGAAAGATTAACAAAATTTTTTATGTTAGATTTTATTAATTTTTAAAAACACTTAAATATAAACCAGTGCTATTATTTTTGTAAGAAGGAAGAGGCCTATAAGTGGTTTATTTAACGTTGTGAGCAATGATAATTGCATTTCCAGTCTTTATTAATGGAACTGATTATCATTCGCATTTTAAAACAGAATTTGGAGGTATTGCTTTTATTAAAAAAAGTGGTATTGTAGTTAAAAAATACATGAAATAAAAAATTCATAGTTTAAATCAAAATTTTATGAAGGATATGATAAAATCAGATTTCATTTAGGTATTGAAGCAATTTCTGACAGGGGTTTCTCTGCCTTTGAGTTTTGAAAACAAATTTGATACATTTATAATATGTAAAACTGGTTTACCAAAGGAAAGATTATGTCTTTATTGCTGGATCGGTAAAAGTATTTAAAAAAAGTTTAAAATCTTATTAACAAAATTTTTTGCTATTTTTTAAAAAATCCTTTTATTAACCAGCTCTGCCATCATCACAAGGCTCTTCATTTTCCGAG
>JBNVCE010000059.1:989-9875 GCA_050410885.1 Thermoplasmatota archaeon
CTTGCATGTTCAGCATGAGAAGGCTGTAAGCAAATATCAAGAGGTAATTGTTTCATTGGTTTGCCACAGCATTTTGGTATTTTTTTATCTGATATAGAAACTGTTTTACCACAAATTTCACATTTATAATTTTTATTCATAAAAAACACCTTTAAATAATTTCATTAATCTTTGCAACAATATGTTTTTTTTCGTGTTCACTTAAAGTCTGATCTAGTTTCGGATAAACCTCTTTTTCTTCAAAGCTTTTATGTTTAATCAAAAATTCCTTTAAACTGTAAATATTTGTTAAATTCCTTTTTTTACGAATATCCTCTCTCCAATTATTAATAGTATTTAAAATAAAATTATGCTGGTCCGTTAGTTGTGGTAACATTTTGAATCCTTCTGTAACATTTTCTGGTTTGTAAGATGTAAAGATTGCTTTTTCCTCAACAAAAATATGTTTTTCTAATTCCCATGCAAATTTATTGAAAGATTTACTCATTGAATCAAAATCTATTTTACTTTTTTTTTCTAAATCATTAATCAATCCTTCAATTTTGCAATGATCGTTAGTCATTAATGATAGTATTTTAGTAGTTTTACTCATAACTTAAAATTCTTCCTTAAATAAAGAGAATGTAATTATTTGTTTTATATTTTACTGAAATTTTTTAGTTAAACCTAAAAATAGTTAATTGTTTTTGTTTTTTATAGTTGGAGGATAAATGAATTTATTTATCACAACATTTGAATCAGTTGCAGTCTTGCTAGGAATTGGTATAATAGGTTTTTTTATAATTAAAAAAAAGTTAGTTCCAGGTAATGTTTTAGGATTTCTTTCTCCAATAGTTTTGGATATTGCTTTGCCTTGTCTTATCTTTGTTAACTTAATTAATAATTTTAATCCAGATGAAATTCCAAACTGGTGGCAACTTCCGTAATGGTGGAGTTTTTTTACTACTTTAGCTATGGCTTTAACATTACTGTTTAGTTTTATTTCAAATAAAAAAACAAAACGCGAGTTTGCAATTAGTTTATTTTATCAAAATGCTATATTTTTTCCTCTTGCAATTTTTACTGGATTATTTGGAGATGAAAGTATATACATATCACTTCTTTTTATATTCACAATTTTTTATGCAGCATTATTTTTTTCAACTTATTTTCTCTTCTTTGAAAAAAAATAAAAAAATTTACTTAATTGGAAAAGAATTATTCATCCAGTTGTAATAGTAACAATTATTGCATTAATAATTAGACTATTTAATTTTCAAAGTTTAGTTCCAAATTTTTTAATAAGGATATTTTATTTGCTAGGCGGAATGACAATTCCTTTAATTATGATGATACTTGGTGGTAATATATACATTGATTTTCACAAAAAAGGAAAAATTCAAACATTGGAAATATTTAAATTTGTAACAGTAAAAAATTTTTTATTTCCAATAATTTTTTTATTAATAATTGTTTTTTTGAAATCAGTTATTACTTATCAAATTGCTTTTATTCTTATTTTACAGAGTGTCGTTCCTCCAATTACAGCAGTTCCGTTGGTCACAGATAGGGTTAATGGTAATAGATCTATTGTTAATCAATTTATTGTTTTTAGTTTTACTTTTTCCCTTATTTCTATACCAATAATGATTTATTTATTTGACTTAATTTTTTAAATAACCCATGTTTTCAAAATAGTATTATATATTCATAATATTCAGGTATTAGGAAATATAATGAAAAAAATTATCAAAGTTAAACTGGTTGATAGTTGGTCTGAAAAAGACATTGTTGAGCTTTATAAAGCCGGTGGCTGGTGGAAAGATAGTTATGATTCAGCTGGTATTAAAAATTTGATAAAAGGTAGTTTTGCTTTTGCAGTAGCAGTAAACAAAAAAAAAGCAATTGGTATGGGGCGTGTTATTTCAGATGGTGTATCAGACGCATACATACAAGATACTGTGGTTTTACCAGAATATCGTGGTATGGGTATTGGTAAAAAGATTGTAAAAACCTTGTTGGATTATTGTTTATCAAAAAAGATTTTATGGATTGGACTTATTGCTGAACCAGGCAAGGATAAATTTTATGCATCCTTAGGTTTTAAAGAATTACAAGATTTTATTCCCATGAAATATCAAGTAGGTGATTAAAATGTTTTCAATAGAAGATTTTAAACCCATAACATTAGATGATAAAGTATTATTTCAAAAACATTATGAAAAATATCCAACTGAGCATAGTGATAATCTTTTTACAACTTTATTCAGCTGGATGGATTATGGTAAATATAGATATTGCTTTATTGATAATAATCTTTTATTAACAAGTCAAATAAAAGATGTAATCCAGTTTCGCTATGTTTCAGGTAAATATAATAAAGAAATTTTTGCTCAACTTTTTAAACTTGCAAAACAACAGCAATCTGATTATCCAATAATTTTAATTGATTCTCAGACAAAAAATTGGTTATTAAAACATTATCCTAAATTAACCTTTGAACCATTTAGAGATGTTTTTGATTATGTTTATCTAGCATCTGATCTAGCTAATTTACCAGGTTCAAAATATAGTAAGATACGTAATCGTCTTAATAAATTTAAAAAAAATTTTTCGTATACTACTGAAGCCATTTCTGAGGATAATTTAAAGGATGTTAGGGATTTTCTTAAACGCTGGTGTTTATGGAAAGATTGTGATTCTGATCCACTTCTTGAAAATGAAAAAAAGGCGATATTAAAATCAATGGATTATTATATTGAGCTTGAGTTATCAGGTATTGCTATTATTATAGATGATAAAATAGAGGCAATATCTGTTTATGAAAAAATGACTTCTGAAATGGCTGTTGTTCATTATGAAAAAGGTTCTCCTGATTATGATGGTATTTATAAAGCCATAAATAATGAGACAGCGAAAATATTGCAAAAAAATTATAAATTTATTAATAGAGAATCTGATATGAATTTACCTGGTTTAAGAAAAGCAAAGATGTCTTATCATACTCATCATATGGTAGAGGTATTTAATTTATCTAAACAGACCCTTTTTAACATAGTTTGATTATATGATATTTTGTTCTATTTCACACATTCTATAAAATTCTTTAAATTCTTCTGATTCTCTAAAAATCTTGCATATTCGACAGGTTTCTGGAATTACTTCTTCATCCCCATTTTCTATAATACGTTTTGCAGATAATTTTATCTCATTTAAGATTTTTTCATCTGAAATATTAATTTTACCACGTTTTCTTGAAAGATATTGACAGACTGCTGCTGGGGTGATTCCAAGTTTTTCTGCTGTTTCTTTTTGACTTAATCCAAAATCTTTAATCATGGTTTCTGCTATTTCTTTTCTTATTACAGGTAAACCATTCCACATCATGTATTCGCATATAGTGCGCTTCATAATAGGTAAATCTAGTTTTTAGTACTTAATATTAACGATTGTTTACTCTAAACATTATGTTGTTACAAATGTTGCAAATTGTGAATTATTTTTTAAATTTTGACATAAAATTTTTTTAAAATTTTAAGAGCGAAAATTTTAAATACCCTTTATATATTAACAATTGTTAACTAAGGGTTGTAAAACAAACAATTTAATAAATAAGAAGAGGTGGTTTAGAGAAGTTAGATTACTTACAAATAGGGGCTGCAAAAGCAAAGGAGAATCCAAAATATTTTTTTAAATCCCATCCTTTCCTCCTCTCCTCATTTATAAAAACCCTCTCCTGCCTTTGCTTCCCCTTCCTATCTATTTTTATCAATTTTTTAAAAACATTATTAATTAAAAAATAATTATGAACACAATTTTATGCAAGAATTAATAAATAAAATAGAATCACTTAAAAAAAGCAATATTAAAAATAAAATTGATAAAAGAATTCAAGAATTTAAAAGTAAAAAATCAATTGATGAAATATTCAAAGAATTATGCTTTTGTATTTTAACTGCAAATTTTAATGCAGAAAAAAGTATAAAAATTCAAGAGAAAATAGGCGATTGTTTTTTAACAGATAAAAAAGAAGAACTATCAAAAAAATTAAGAAAATGTGGTCATAGATTTCCAAACAAAAGAGCTGAGTATATATCTGAATCATCAAAATGTAGAAATAAATTAAAAGAAGTTTTAAAATATGATAATAAAAAGGCAATTAGAGATTGGATGGTTAAAAACATTGATGGGATTGGTTACAAAGAAAGTAGCCATTTTTTAAGAAATATAGGTTTTGATGATTTTGCAATCATTGATTTTCATATTATTGATATCTTATCAAACTATAAATTAATAAAAAAACCAAAAACCATTACAAAAAAGAAATATCTTGAAATTGAAAACATACTTAAAAAACTTGCAAAAAAAACAAATCTAACACTTGCTGAACTTGATCTATACTTATGGTACATGGAAACAGGGAAAATATTAAAATGATTTTTTTAACCTAAAACTTTTTAGACAATCAATATATCCAGTTTTTGGTGATTAATTTGGATTTCAGTTTAACTGAAGAGCAAAAATTGTTTCAAAAAATAATAAGAGAATTTTGTAATAAAGAGCTAAAACCTCTTGCTGAAAAAATCGATAAAGAAGAATATTTTCCCAAAGAACTTTACAAAAAAATGGGTAAAATGGGTCTTATGGGAATGACAGTTCCACAAAAATATGGTGGGGCAGGTATTGACAGAGTTAGCTATATGATCGCTTTAGAGGAAATTTCTAGAGTTTGTGGATCAACCGGTCTTACTGTTGAGGCGCATAATTCACTTGGTGTAGGCCATATTTATGAAAAAGGAACAGAGGAGCAACGAAAAAAATATCTCCCACGATTAACAAGTGGTGAGGCCTTTGCTGCTTGGGCACTTACTGAGCCAAATGCAGGTTCTGATGCTGCTTCAATACAAACAACCGCGGTTTTTAAAGATGATGAATGGGTGATAAATGGCACTAAGCAGTTCATCACTAGTGGTGATATTGCTGAGGTGGTTGTTGTATTGGCTAAAACTGATAAAGAAAAAGGTGCAAAGGGTATCAGTGCATTTATCGTTGAAAAAGACACACCAGGATTTAAAGTAGGTCAACTTGAAGACAAACTCGGTTTACGTGGTAGTAGAACAGCTGAATTAGTTTTTGAAGATTGTAGAGTTCCTAAAGAAAATCTTCTTGGTGAAAAAGACATGGGATTTATTGGGGCAATGAATATTCTTGACCGTGGTCGTACTGCAATAGGTGCCATGGCTGTTGGTATTGCCCGTGGCGCTCTTGAAGAATGTATTGAGTATGCAAATCAACGTGAACAATTTGGTAAAAAGATTGGGAAGTTTCAGGCAATTCAATGGATGATTGCTGATATGGCAACAGAAATTGATGCGGCAAGACTTCTTGTTTATCGTGCTGCTTATCTTGAGGACAAGAATATGAAATTTACAAAAGAAGCATCAATGGCAAAGCTGTTTGCATCTGAAATGGCTATGCGTGCAACAAGAAATGCTATACAGATTTTTGGTGGATATGGATACACAAAGGATTATTCACTTGAAAGATACTTTAGGGATGTTAAATTATGTGAAATCGGTGAGGGTACTTCCCAAGTTCAAAGGATGGTTATTGCCAAACAATTAGGATTATAAATATAACAACTCTTTATATCATAAAAGTATCTGTACTTTTTTTTGAATCATCAATTAATTTTGTATTAAATTTATTTTTTATTTCTTTTAATTTTAAATACAAATAATAATCATCTGAGATGATAAAAGGATGTTTCAAATATCCCTTTTCAAACTCATACTTAAATTCATCTTTTATTTCATCAAATAAAAAATCTGTTGTTTTATTAATTACCAAATCAACCAAATCTTCAATGTATATATTTTCTTTATCTACTTGTTGGTCATACCAATTTAAAACTTCTTTTAAAATTTTTTCTCTAGTCTCCATCATTTTTTACAAAATTCGTAATATTCTAATTATTTATAAACTTATTATAATTTATTTATATCAACAATTTTTTCTAAAAATGTTTTTATTAACAAATAAGATTTTTTTCGTTATAATTTAAACAAACTGTTATAATATATTACATTTAGTTCATAAATTAGTTTACTAATAAACAAAAAGATTTTATAAATTTTGTTATATATAATATTGATAATTAATATGGTAACCATTAGCCATCTTGTTAATAAGATGATTGATGATAACCTTTATCTTCAGGAGGCAATAGGTAAAGGAATCGCTTCTTTCGGATCTGTAGCAAAACAGTTGAAATCAGATATTGAAAACGAGTTAAAAAAAGAGGTAGCCCATTATGCTATAGTAGCAGCAATAAGAAGATACTCAGAAAAAATGAATATAAAATTCAGAGACATAAAGTTTGATGTAAACACATCTGAGGTTAACCTAAAAACAAACGTAATTGATATAAACGTACTTAAAACTCCAAACCTATTTGATAAACTAAAAAGAATATATGATATTATAAAATTCGAAAAAGGAGACATATTACATATAATATATGGAAAAAATTCTGTTAGTATTGTAACAAATGAGAGATACAAAGAAAAAATTTGTGATTTTTTACAAAATGAAAGAATAATGGATATAGAAGAAAACCTTGTATCACTTTCTTTTACCATTGGAAAAGAACTTGAAGATGTTCCAGGAGTTTTATTCCAAATATTGAGAAACTTTGCGTGGGAAAATATTAACATAAAAGAGGTTATTTCCATAGACTTGGAAATAACATTTATTGTAGCTGAAAAAGATGCTGTAAGAGGATATAAAGCTCTTGAGCGATTAATAACAAAAGATAATAAAAATCAGATTTAGACTTACATTCTAAAAACACCAGGTTTCCAATCTGCAATAGGTGCATTTAATGAAGCTGAAATCCCAAGACCCAAAACCATTCTAGTATCCACTGGATCAATAATCCCATCATCCCAAATTCTAGCAGTACTGTAATAAGGATTACCCTCAGTTTCGTACTTCTCAATTATAGGTTTAACTATTGCTTCCTCTTCTTCTTTTGTTAATTCTTTACCCTGTCTCCAAAGCTGATCCCGTTTAACTGTTAATAAAACATTAGCAGCCTGCTCACCACCCATAACCGATATTCTTGCATTAGGCCACATCCACAGCTGTCTAGGTTCATATGCTCTTCCGCACATACCATAATTACCAGCTCCAAAAGAGCCTGCTATTATCACTGTGAACTTAGGAACATTAGCAGTTGCAACAGCACTTACCATTTTAGCGCCATCTTTTGCAATACCACCTGCTTCATATTTCTTTCCCACCATAAAACCTGTAATATTTTGTAAAAAAACAAGTGGTATTTTCCGTTGACAGCACATTTCAATAAAATGCGTTCCTTTTAATGCTGCTTCTGAAAAAAGTACACCATTGTTTGCAAGGATTCCAACAGGATAACCCATTATTCTAGCAAAACCACAAACCAAGGTTTCACCATACAATGCTTTGAATTCATGAAACCTTGAACCATCAACAAGTCTTGCAATAATCTCTCTAACCTCAAAAGGTTTTCTGATATCTTTTGGAATAATGCCATAAATTTCTTTCACATCATACAATGGTTCTTCCGGTTTTTTAATATCAATATGTGTTTTTTCAGGTCTATTAAGATTTTCAACAATGTTTCTTAAAATATGTATCGCTTCCATATCATCATTTGCATAATGATCTGAAACACCACTTTGTCTACAATGAACATCAGCTCCACCAAGCTCTTCAGCAGTGACCTCTTCACCAGTTGCAGCCTTAACTAGTGGAGGACCACCTAAAAAAATAGTACCAGTATTTTTCACAATAATAGTTTCATCAGACATAGCAGGAACATATGCCCCACCTGCCGTACAAGAACCCATAACAGCCGATATTTGTGGAATGTTTTTTGATGACATAATAGCTTGATTAAAAAAGATTCTACCAAAATGTTCTCTATCTGGAAAAACCTCATCCTGCATTGGTAAAAAAGCACCACCTGAATCAACAAGATAAATACATGGTAGATTATTTTGCATAGCAATTTCTTGTGCTCTTAAATGTTTTTTAACTGTCATAGGATAATAAGTTCCACCTGTAACTGTTGCATCATTTGCAACAATAACAACCTCTCTACCATGAACAAGGCCAATACCTGTAACTATTCCAGCACATGGGGCTTTATTATCATACATGTTATATGCAGCAAGTGGATTAAACTCCATAAAAGGAGTATCTGGGTCTAAAAGAGCCTCAATTCTTTCCCTAACAAGCATTTTGTTTCTTTTTTTATGAAGCTTGATCTTGTCTTCCCCACCACCTTTTTGCACTAATGAAATTTTTTCTTTTAAATCTTTAACAAGTCTCTCATAATGTTTATAGTTTTCTATAAATTCTTTAGAAGATGTATCAATAATACTTTCAATAACATCCATAGAATTAATCCTCCTTTTTTATAAGATCAATTGTTTGTTGCCCAATTTCAATTAAATCCTTCTCTTTAAAAAAAACTTTTTTTATTTTACCATTATAAGGTGCTCTTATCAAATACTCCATTTTCATGGCTTCAATAACCATCAAAATTTCACCTTTTTTTACATTATCACCATTTTTTACTTTAACACTAACGACCTTACCAGAAATAGGAGAATTTAAATCATCCTCCTTTTTAATTTTTTCTTTTTTCAACCCAGTCAGTTCCACTGGTTTAACTTTAAATACCTCACCATCAACAAAAACAAATTTTTCTTTTTCACCTTCACTTATAACAGATTTTATAGTTTTATCGCCTATTTTAATTTTTAATAAACCAGGTTTTAATTCCTCAGCCTCCACTATGTACTCAGTGTTATCATAAGTAATAAAAAACTTACCTGCTTTACGTTCTATTGTAACATT
>JBNVCE010000005.1:0-8360 GCA_050410885.1 Thermoplasmatota archaeon
GCTGGTAATCAAACCTTAACCGTTGGTTTGGAGCAAGATGTTATTATTGAACTACTTGATCCAAATGGTAATCCTGTAACTGAAGACACACCTGGAATAGACTGTATATTGATTGATGAGGATCATGATTGGGATGATTATTTACAAGAATTTACATTTACTTCTATTGGTGATGGTCAGTGGGAAGCAACAATTCTGCCATGGACTTCAGGTCAATTAGTAATTAAAGGATACAATGCTTCAGATGGTATTAAACACATTGGCTCAAACACACTTGATGTTGATTATGCAGTAATTTCGTATTCACCAGAAGGAACAACAGCAGGAATTGAAATAGAAAACTTGACTGTAGCAGTTACTGCTAAGGATGCAAATGGAAACCCACTTGATGTAACAACATTATATTTATGGGCTGAAAATGATACATACTGGTTAGATTTAGATTTTGATTCTACAGTTACTTTAACTGATGGTGCTGGTGAATTTACTATTAAAAAAGTCGGTGATCTTAAAACCCACATTAATGCAACATTGCAAGATAAAGATCCTGAGCATGGTAATCGAACACTTGGTACTTTTAACATAGTGTATCCAGATTTTACTGTTAATCCTTCTGAAATTTACATTGGTTATCCAACACAGATTACTATTACCGCAAAGGATTACAATGGTAATCCAATAGAAGGAATAAATCTTACATTATATCCGTCAACTACTGGAGTTCTTTCTGGTCAACCAGATCCTGTTGAAACTGATGAAAATGGTATGGTTGTACTTACTGTTTCACCACAGGCAAGTGGTAAACTCAATGTAACAATTGCAAGGAATATCAGTTATAAAAATGGTTCACTGAATTGGACAAATGCAGTTATATCTGATACTTATATTACTGTTACTGGAATAAAAACAATGACTCTCTCAGTTTCTAAATCCCCAATTTACCAGGGTGAAACATTAACTGTAACTGTTACTTATGGTGCAACACCTATTTCTGATGTGGAAGTAACCCTTGGTGCAGTAACAGTTAAAACAGGTGCTGATGGAATAGCACAATTTACTGTACCAGATCCTGGTGTAGAATATGTTATTATGAAAGTAATTGCGAAAAAAACAGGTTATATCACTGTAACAGAAGATGTGACAGTTTTAAAGAAATGGGCAATAACAATAACTGGTCCATCTGAAGTAAACACTGGTGCGACATTTACAGTAACAGTTGTTGCAAAAGGTAGCGCTCTTGCTGGTGCAACAGTAACATTCCAAGGTGAAACCAAGACAACAGATAATGAAGGAAAAGCCTCATTTACAGCCCCAACAACCGAAGGAACATACACTTTAACAGCAACATATGAAAACATGCAAAGCGGTACTTTTTCAGTTGTGGTTAAAGCAACAACACCAGGATTTGAACTAATCACACTAATAATTGCCCTTGGTGTAGCATTCATACTACTTAAACGCAGAAAAAAATAAGAGGGAAAAAATCCCCTCTTTTTAATTTTTTTTATTTTCTATTTTTTTTAATAAAAGCTTTTTAACCCTTTTTTCAATATCTATTTTTCCAGTTGGAGTGATAAAATTACAAAAATTACAGTTATACTACCTGCTTTAAATGAAGAAAAAGGAATAGGAAAAACAATAGATTCAATTAATAAAGAATTTTTTAAAAAAAACAATTGGGATTTAGAAATAATAGTAGTGGATGGTAACTCTAAAGATAAAACAAGAAAAATCGCTAGAGAGAAAAACGCTAAAGTGATTATTGAAAAAAGAAAAGGTTACGGTAGAGCCTATAAAACAGGGCTTTCTTGCGCAACAGGTGACATTATCGTAACAGGTGATGCTGATGCAACATACCCTTTTGAAAAAATCCATTTATACATTAAACAATTACTTGATGAAAATCTTGATTTTATAACAACAGACAGGTTTGCAGGACTTAAACATAATTCCATGTCATTGAAGCATTATTTTGGAAATTTTGTGCTAAACCTGACTTTGAAAATTCTTTTTTTAATAAACATTAAAGACTCACAATCAGGTATGTGGATTTTTAAAAAACAAGCCCTTGGTTTAATTCAACCAATTGAAGAATTCAATGATGGAATGGCTTTTTCTGAGGAGATAAAAATTGAGATGTTTACCAATAAAAAACTAAAATGCAAGGAAATACCATCAGAGTTGTACGCAAGGGAAGGACAGGTTAAACTACAGAGTTTCACAGATGGCTGGAAAAACTTCAAGTTTTTGTTTATTAAAAGGGTTAAATAATTTTTTCAATTTCTTTTTTAAGTATCTCATTTATTGTTTTACCATCTGCTTTTCCACGTAACTGTTTCATAACCTCTCCCATAAGTGGTTTTAAAGCATCTAGTTTTTTTTGTTTAACAAAATCCTTTTTTTCAATTAAAATCTTGTTTACAATGTTTTCTATTTCTTTTGCATCCACCATACAAAGTCCACAGTTTTTTATTGCTTCATCTATTGTGCTTTTTTTGTTTGTTAACAAGTATTTCAAGACCATTGGAATTGCTTCTTTAGAAAATTTACCTTGTGAAAGACTAGAAAAAACACTTGTAAGCATCTGCTCATCTATCGTGTTTATATCTATTTTTTCTTTTTCAAGTTCTGAGAAAGTGTTTAAAAAAGTTCGGATTATAACATTTTTTTGCTCAGGAAACTTTTTCATCAGTTTTTCAAAATCATTTTCATAACCACTTAAAAGTAGTTGCCTTGTTTGTTCATCATTTATTAAAAAATCTTTTTTAAAACGTTTAAATTTTTCATCAAGAGTTTCTGGTAAATTATTTTTTAACCTGTTAATAACATCTTTTGTTATTCTTATTGGTTTTACATCTGTTTCAGGATACATTCTTGCTGCACCAGGCATAGGTCTTAAGTATTCTGTTGTATCATCAGGCAATGCTTTTCTAACCTCATTCTGCACACCATCAAATGCTTTTTCTGCTCTTTTTAAAACCACCTTTAAAGCATTATCAACAACATCTTCTTTACCAATTGCAATAACCATTGCATCATGCCCTTTAAGCTGTAACAACAAACTTAAACTATCTACTTCTTTTTGTTCAATACCGTAACCTGGTAGCTCATCAGAATGAATAATCCCGCCAATGCCTGTGGCGATTTTTGCAGCAACAGCAAACTCTTTTCCAAGTCTTGTGTCTACTTGTTTTAAAAGACCTTTAAAACCAGCAAGCTTAATTGCCTTTGCGCAACCATCTTTTAACAATTTTTTAACAATGTTTGATTTACAATCTTTTAAACACGATGAAACTTCAACAAGTTTTACTTGTTGTAGATCATGTTTATCAACCCTTTGTTTCAAGGTTTCCATTATGTTGATTAAACCAATCTGTCTAAGCACTTCTTTTTCTGCAACCCTTGATATAGAACTTAGTGATTGAATACCCTTTATTTCCACTCTTTTCCCATTAAAAATAGAAATATTAAGATCCTGGCGGATGGTGCCAAGTCCTTTTTTTACTTTATCGGTTGACTGCAAAATTAAACCAATTTTTTCAGCTGTTGCTCTTGCATGCTCAGGACTTTTAATATCAGCACCAGTTACTATCTCAATAAGAGATATTCCAAGTCTATCAAGAGCGTAATTAACAATGCTGCCTTTTTCTTCTATTTTCCTTGCAGCATCTTCCTCAAGAGCAATAGTTTTAATACTAACATCATCAATTTTCCCGTCAACTGCAACCAAAGCTGTTCTTTGAAAACCACTAGTGTTACTACCATCTATTACAATTTTTCTCATAAAATGAATCTCATCAACAACTTTTGCTTTCATAAGCAATGCTGCTGTTAAACAAATATCAACTGCTTCAGAATTTACATCATGTGGTGGTTCTTCATCTGCTTCAACAAGACATGTAGAATCACTTGAAGCATTGTAAACAAAATAACGGTTTTTTTCAGCCTCAGCAACAGCTGCAACATCAAGCTCACCCAGCTCACTAGAAGTAAGTCTTAAAAAACGTTTAAAAGAATAATCAAAATCATCTTTTAGGTTTGATGGGCAACTGCAAAAAAGTTTACAGGTATTTAGTTGTTGATGTATCTCAAGTCCTGCTTTAAAACCGATTTTTTCATAATCCATAATTTCATCCTTTGTAGATATAAAAAATGGTTTATTATTGTTACTAAATCATCCAACAACAGATTTTTCATAAACGATTTTTTTACCCTTGAATCTTTCAAGATTTAAACTTTCTAAAATATCATTTGTTTTACCATAAACAATGAAATCAGATAAAAGCCTGGCAACCATTGGTGAAATCATAAAACCATGACCACTAAAACCATTACATTGAATAAAACCCTTAAGATCTATTGTTTCACCCAAAATAGGTCTTGCATCAGGAGTTACATCATAAAAACCTGTCCAGTGTCTAAGCATGTTAACATGTTTAAGAACAGGTGCATAACGGGTAAGAGTCTTTGCCATGTGCCACATGAAAACAAAAGTCGGCATTGTCTTATAACCACTTCTTTCATTAGGAATAGGTATACCACCAACAATCTGCCCTTCACGTTGCTGACTAAAATAAATACCATCTTTAAATGATATAACCATTGCCTCAAACAAAGGTTGCAGTCTTTCTGTTGCCATTATCTCTTTCCTATAAGCAACAATTGGTAGATCTATATTAACCCAACTTGCAATTTCTTTTGAATCAACACCAGCTGCGTTAACAACAAAATCACATTTAATAGAACCTTTATCTGTTTCAACAGATTTTATTTCATTTTTACTTGTTTTTAAACCTATAACTTTTGTATGGGTATAAATTTTAGCACCATGTTTTCTTGCTGCATCAGCATAAGCAAAATTTGTTTTAAAAGGATTCGCATGACCATCTGTTGGGCAAAAAGTTGCACCAATTGCTTCAATAGCCTTTACATCAAGAATAGGGACAATATCATTGATCTTGGAAGCATCAAGTAGGTCCACTTTTAAACCAAGTGAACGTTGCATGGCAACATTTTTTTCAGACTGTATCATCTCTTTTTCATCATGAATAATAATCAAATAACCGCCCTGACGAAACTCTATATCCTGACCTAGTTCCTTGCTTAGTTTTGAAAAAATTTTAACACTTTCAATTGCAAGTTTAGTGTTTTCAACTGTTGACCATTGCTGTCTGATTCCTGCACCACAAGCACCAGTTGCACCTGATGATAAATAGTTTTTTTCAACAACAACAACATCAAGTTTTTTTTTAGCAAGATTATAAGCAAGGGAGCAACCGTTTATGCCCCCACCAATGATTACAACATCTGCCTTGTTTTTCATTTTTCATCACTTGCAAGAGTACCCAAAGAAACAGGAATTTCAGGAGGCCTGGAGGTTGGAAGAGGGATGCTTGAAACCTTTTTACCAGTTTTTTTTTCAAGTATTTTTGCAACAAGCAAAATACAAGTTCTACCCTGACAAGGACCCATACCAATTCTTAGTTTTTTTCTAAGCTCCTCAATATCTGTATAACCTTGGTCAATTGCTTTAATGACATCCTCTTCTGTTATATCCTCACATCTACAAACAATAGAAATCTTTTTTTTCATAATAATTAAACCCTAATATTTCTTACATCCATTGCAAAGTCTTTGTCTAACTCAACAGTAATCACCATGGTTTTATCTTGTTTAACAACCCTGCGAACAACAGCTTCAGTAACATTTTCACCCTTCCTATTAAGTGCCTTAACCTTGTCACCAACCTTTGGAACAGGTAAAAACTCATACTGCATTGTGATAAAGGCTTTAGCATTTTTTATTTTAACAACAAAAATAGCAAGCCCAGGGCAAACACCAACACATTTAGCACATCCAATGCATTTTTCATAATCATTAACAGGTGGGGCATTGATGTTTTCCATGGAAATAGCATTAACAGGGCAAGCATCAACACAAGGATTACAAGGGATTTCTTGAACACATTCTAAAATTGCAACACCCTTTTCCAGTTGTTTTTCTGTAGGAATTTTCAAATCTTCTAAAGAAAGAACACCAGTTTTTTCATAATCAGGCATTTTTTTTCCTCATTAGTTTTATTATTTTTTCATTAGCAATACGTGGTTTTTCACCAAAAGGACCAGCTCTTAAGGCTTCAAGTTCTTTTTTGTATTTTTTTAAAAGATTTTTATTTTTATCATAACCAAGTAAAACAGAAGCAGCAAGACCAGCTATTTTACCTTCAATCATGGCGGTTGATGCCTCCTCTATTGATGAGGCATCACCTGAAACAAACAATCCTTTAACCGATGTTTGCATAAAATCATCATGAAGAGCAATATAACCACCTGCTTCTGGTATAAAAGACATGTCAACACCTGTTTGAAAAAGAAGCCTAGTGGATGGAGTTAAACCAACTGCTAAACAAACAGTATCACATTTGATTTTTTCCTCTGTTCCTTTAATCGGCTCCCATTTATCATTAAGTTTAACAGTGACAACTTCCTCAACCCTGCCGTTACCGTTAACTTCTTTTATGGTACAAGAAGTAAAAATTGGAACACCGCATCTTCTTAGTTTTGCAGAATGAACATGATAACCACCTATTTTTGGTGCAGCCTCAACAACCCTATCAACACAAATTCCTGCCTGCAATAGCTGGTAAGAAACAATAAGACCAACATTACCAGCACCAACCATTAACACTTTTTCCCCTGGTTTAACACCATAAACATTCATTAAAGTTTGAACAGCACCAGCACCATAAACACCAGGTAAATCATTACCAGGAAAAAGCAGCATGTTTTCCATGGCACCACAAGCAAAAACAGCTGCTTTACAGTTTACCTCATAAAGTATGCTTTCATAGTTTTTTCTTTCAACAACCCCAAATTTATGAAAATTTTTTTTATCTTTTTCATAATATCCAATGACAGTGGAATTAAGCATTAGATCAATTTTACCTTTTTTTTGTAAATCAAAGATTTCTTTTTCAAGCTCCTTTGCAATGTTTATACCTCTAGTGCCTGCTTTTTCATCTTTGGAGCCGAAAAACTTATGTGTTTGTTTAACAAGTTGCCCACCAATAAACTGGTTTTCATCAACAATTAAAACCTTTGCGTTTTCATTTGCAGCTTGTATTGCCGCACATGAGCCGGCAGGACCTGCACCTATTACAAGTATATCAGTATTAATTTTTTTTTTTGGTTCACCAATAAACTCTGCAGAAGGTAAACGCGGGAAGTCGTTTTGTGTTTCAACAAAAATATTTTCCTTTAAAGGAGCAATACATGTTCTAACATTTGGTATTCCATTAACCCTCATTAAACATGAGGAACATTTACCTATTGCACAAAAAAAACCACGTGGTCTTTTATATTTTTGACTTGTTGAAAACTTTTTAACACCCTGGGCATAAATAGCAGAAGCTATACTATCGCCTTGAAAACCATACATTAACTTATTGTTGAAATAAAAACGTATTTTTTTGTCAAACTTGAAATCCAAAATTGGATGTTTTTCGATTCTCAAAAGTACCCTCCATTATAGTTTTTCCAGGTTTTATTTGAAAATCATACATGATCTAAATTTGTTTTATTTAATCTGAACATCTTTAATTGCATGATGCCTTCTTGCAAGATTACGGATTATTTCAATGTTACGCCCATCTTTACCAATTATTTTGGATTTATCACCCACATTAACCTCAACCTTTGCAATAGAAGAATTATCATCTCCTTCAAGGGTTACACTATTGATTTTATAAGGTTTAAAAAGATTGATGATAAATTTTTGTTTATCTGAATTATATTCAACAAATTTTATTGTTTTTTTAAAAAGCGTTCTTAGTTTTTCCAAATTTTTTGCCTTAACACCAATTGCCGCACCAAGTTGTCCTTTTTTTACAATAAAAATAATCTTATCTTCAGTACTAATGCAATCAATAATATCTGTTTTTGTCACCTTGTTTGCCATGTTGATGTACTGCATATCCTCATTTGAAAGCATAATGTCTGTCATAAAAACTACCCTTTTTTAACAAGATTTAAAATGTTTGCTCCACCATCATCAATAACCGCAAAAACAGAAACACCAAAGGATTTACCACAAATGTAACCTAGATCAATTGAATTTGAATGATAATTATAAACAGGTACTTTTTTTTTCATTGCTAAATCAATTAAGTCTTTACTGTTTGGACAATTGTTTGCAATAACAACAAGTTTTACAGAATCTTTTTTAAGGGCTGATTTTGTTTCTTTTGTACCAATTTTTACTTTACCGTTTTTTATTGTATCCTTTAAAATTCTGTCAACCTCAACCATGGTTTTTTATCCTCCTTTCTTTTTATCAATTTTCATAATTAGCTCAACTGCGCC
>JBNVCE010000005.1:8370-28243 GCA_050410885.1 Thermoplasmatota archaeon
CGCCAGTGCCTAAATTAACTGGTTGTCCAACAATAATATTTTCAGCAACACCACCGAGTTTATCAGTCTCACCACGTCTTGCTGCTTGTAGTAAATGACTAACAGTTATTTCAAAAGCTGCACGAGATAAAACCGATTCTTTTTCTTTGGAAACCCCATGTCTACCAATTGCTCTAATAGTTCCATCAACTGTCATAATATCTGCAACAAGCATAATATGTCTTAAATCAACATTTAAACCTTGTTCTGATAAAGTGTTATATGCTTCTTGAATAATCATGTTCCTTGCTGCTTCTATGCCAAGAACCCTTCCAACTGCTTGGATATCATTTGTTGTTGTTCTATTAGGATCAACTCCGTCTATTTTCAAAACTTCCTCAAAATTACTTCCCTCGGAATAAATCACATAACCCTCATTTGGTTCATTTCTAATAATGATACGTCTAATACCATCAATACCTTTAACCTTAAGATCTTTAAGGGTTTCATTAACCTCAAGTAGTTTTTTATAACTTGGATCATCAAGAGTGATTTTTATTTTATCTTTCTCAATCTTTGCATCAATACCTCTAATCTTTGATATGTTATCTGCTAAATCGTTTATTGTAATTCCTTTACTTTTCAATGTGTTTATATTAGGTCTAACAATAATAACAAAATTAGTTAAATCAGTTTCAATGTCAGCCACGCTATTTAACCTTGTAATCTCAATTTGATTAGCAACCTCTTTTGCCAAATCAGAATTCAGTCTATACTCATCACGTAGATAAATATTCATCATAGGAGTTGAAGGAATTGATCTTGCATCAACAATTTCAATTAAACGAGGTAAACCAAGTGTAACGTTAATTTCTGCAACACCAGCATAGTGAAAAGTCCTCATTGTCATTTGCGTACCAGGTTCACCAATACTTTGAGCACTAACAATACCACAGGCTTCAGAAGGATCTATTAAATTTTTATCATACTCCTCCAATGCTTTTTCTACTATAACGCCTAATTTGGGCTCAAGAGTTTTGTCTTTTGAAACTCTTGAAATAATTTCATCAATTACCGTTTTAGGTAAAAATCTTCCTTTTAACAATTTATCAATTTCAGATTTATATTTTAAATCCTCTTTTAATTCTTTCACAGGTTCAATTTTAATAGTAGGTATTTCTTCTTTTACTTTTTTTATTTTAGGTTTTTCTTCTTTTTTAATTTTTTTAACAGGAGTTTTTATTTTTTTTTCCTTCTTTTTTGTTAAAGAAGTTTTTTTAACTGGTGTTTTTTTGATTATTTTTTTTACTTTTTTTTCAATCTTTTTTTTCTCTTTTTTTTGTTTTTTTGTTTTACTTTTTTTTGCCATCAGATCCCCTCTTTAACATTATTTATGATTCGATCAACATCAATTGCTTTACCACCAGAACTTCTTGATGGGTCAATCCCGTCTTCCCCATAAAGAAATTGGATTATTAAACCACCAGAATGCCTAACAGTTTTATCATTTTCAACTTTTACATCCTCAAGAGCATTAATAAGCCGTCTTTGCATGTAACCAGATCTGGAGGTACGAACCGCTGTGTCAACAAGACCTTCTCGTCCACCCATTGAATGAAAGAAATACTCAGTGGGAGTTAAACCAGTTTTATAACTTGATGCAACAAAACCTTTAGCACGTGCTCCCAAGTCACCTTTTTTAAAATGAGGCAGGGTTCTATATTGATAACCCCTATGGATTCTTTCACCACGAACAGCTTGCTGACCAACACAACCTGACATTTGTGACAAATTAAGCATAGAACCACGTGCACCAGATTTTGCCATTATAACAGCACTATTGTTTAAACCTAAATGTTTACCAGCAATTTCACCAGCCATATCCCTTGCTCTACCAGTAACCCTCATAATCTCCATTTCAAGAGTTTCCTCTAAACTTCTGCCAGGTAATGATTCAAGTTCACCGTTTTCATAAGCCTTAACAAGTCCTCTGATCTTCTGCATAGCTTTTTCAAGTCCTTCCTCAATTTGTTTTTTCGCCTCCTCAGGAATGTCCTCATCATCAATACTTGTCGTAAAACCAAACAAGGTTATACAAGCAATACTCATTTTTGTGACATTATCAATAAATTCCCTACCTGCATCCATACCATGGTCTCTAATTATTTGATCCAAAATTTTTCCTTTAAAAGCACCGATACTATTTTCATCAATAGTTCCTTGTTTAAGTACACCATTTTTTATAATCACATAAGCATCATGTGGACATTTTGGTGCTGTACACACTTCACAGTTTAAACAAGTTTTTGCTTTAAACTCAAGATTAAGATCCTTGGGTAAAAGCGTACTGAATATGTCTTTTCCTTTTACAAATTTCATTTTATTTTCAACAAAAATTTCTGGGAATTTTCTCTTGTATTTAATTGATGCTAAAATATGTGCAGCATCATCAAGTGGTATTTTTTTATTCTTATAAGTTAAAAGAAAACAACCAGATATATGATCATGTATACCACCAATAATAACCCCTCCAAATCTTGGTGATAAAATATTTTCCTGAACCTTCATCAAAATCTCTGCTTCAGCTTGCGCTTCTTCACCCTGTAAAATATGTAAATTCATTTCATCTCCATCAAAATCTGCATTATAAGGCGGGCACACGCTTAAGTTGAATCTAAAGGTTTTATGAGGAACAACCTTTACCCTGTGAGCCATCATTGACATACGATGAAGCGATGGTTGCCTGTTAAAAATTGAAATATCACCATCCATAAGTTGTCTTTCAATTATAGTACCAAGTTCTAGTTTTTCTGCAAGTTCCTCTGCATTTTTTTCTGTGACCTTTATTCGTTGTTTCACTCCTTGTGATTCTTTTATTATATAATTAACAGTTGGAACATATTCATCAGGATTTTCTGGAATCTTGGTTTTTTGTTTTATTAATTTTTTACACCATTCAAAATTATGGGTTGTAACCCTAACTGGTACTGTTAACTCTCTAGCAACAATAATAGGTACACCAATTTCATTAATACTTAGATTTGGATCAGGAGAAATAACGGTACGGGCTGAAAAATTAACTCTTTTACCAGAAAGGTTACTTCTAAAACGTCCTTCTTTACCTTTAAGCCTTTGAGCAAGGGTTTTAAGTGGTCTACCAGAGCGGTGACGGGCAGGGGGAATACCTGATGTTTGATTATCAAGATAAGTTGTTATATGATATTGTAGCAACTCCCATAAATCCTCCACTATTAACTGTGGAGCACCTGCATCCCTGTTTTCTTGTAAACGTTGATTAATGCGAATAACATCAACAAGTTTATGTGTTAAATCATCTTCTGATCGTTCACCTGATTCCAAGGTAACAGATGGTCTAACTGTTACAGGTGGTACAGGTAGTACGGTTAAAACCATCCATTCAGGTCTTGTTGCTTTAATGTTGATATCCAAAAGTGGTAGATCCTCATCAGGAATTTTTTCAAGCCATTCCCTTATTTCAGATGGTGTTAGTTTTTTACCATTTTCTCTAATTGAGGTTGGTTTGTCAAGTTCTATTTTTCCTACTTCTCTGTCGCAATGTGGACATTTTTCTAATTTAACACATTCTTTTACAATCATTTTAAGTACAAAAGTTGGGTCACGTCCTTCTTTTTCATATTTTTTTAACTCTTGCATGAAATCATTTTTTTGTTTATCGGTTAATAAGATCCGTCCGCAACCTCTACATGTTGCACGAAGACAGTCTCTAATTGATTTAACAAGGCCAACATGAATAATAGGCATTGCTAAATCAATGTGACCAAAATGACCAGGGCATTTATCTTTACCAACCCTTAAACCACAGGTTTTACATCTTAAACCAGGTTCAACAACACCAAGTTTTGGATCCATTAAACCCATTGCAATAGGAAAACCATCATCATCATAAGTATCAGCTGTTATAACCTTTGTAGCACTCATTTTCCTTATCTCATTTGGTGAAAGTAAAGAAAATGATATACTACCAATTTTTTTTGTTATACTTTTTACTCTTTCCATAATTTTTCATCCTTCTTATTGTTTTTTTAAAATAATGATTCTAATCTAATTCGAGGTGCTATAACAAGTGATTTTAATTCATCTATTAAAAGTTTAAAAGCATAGCTCATCTCAATTGGGTAAATCTCTGCTTTGTCCCCACAAATAGGACAACGTAAAGCACCATGTCTGTCTTGTATTGCAACATGACCACAATTGTTACAAATATACTTAACAGTTAAATCTGATTCATCCAGTAACCTGTCTTTTATAACCATTGAAGCTCCATGACCAATTAAACAATCTCTTTCCATTTCACCAAATCGTAGTCCTCCTTCTCTTGCTCTACCCTCGGTTGGTTGCCTTGTTAATATCTGAACAGGACCTCTTGAGCGTGCATGAATTTTACCAGCAACCATATGATGTAATTTCTGATAATAAATACATCCAACAAATATGTCGCATTCCAGTTTTTTACCAGTTTCACCATTGTACAAAATCTCTTTTCCATTATACTGAAAACCATTTTCCATCAATGCTTTTCTTAATTTTTCTTCTGGTTCACCACCAAAAGCAGTACCATCAACAAACCTGCATTCACATGCTCCAACCTTTCCACCAATCATTTCAAGAACATGTCCTACTGTCATTCTACTTGGGATTGCATGTGGATTGATAATTAAATCAGGTGAAATACCATCCTGATTAAATGGCATGTCTTCCTGTGGAACTATTAAACCTATTACACCTTTTTGACCATGTTTTGAAGCGAATTTATCACCATACTCAGGGATGCGTTCTTCTCTGACTTTTATTTTAACCATTCTAGAACCATTAACAGATTCAGAAAGCATTACTTTATCAACAACACCTCCTTCCCCGTGTTGAACAGTTACAGATGTTTCTCTTCGTTTTTGAGGTGTTAAAAAATCTGTTGGTTCCTCTAAAAATCTAGGAGGTGATGTTTTACCAATTAATACGTTACCTTCATTAACATTACACTCTGGTGAAATAAGACCATCTTCACCAAGGTTTACATATGCTTCTTCACTTCTTACACCTCGGCAATCTGGATCAGGGACTTCAAAATGATCTTCTTGACCACCAGGGTATCTTTTTTCTTCACTATTGTATGTCCTAAAAAAACTACTTCTGCCAATTCCTCTTTCTATACTTGCTTTACTCATCACTAAAGCATCTTCCATGTTATAACCCTTGTAAGAGCATACTGCTACAATGAAAATCTGACCAGCTGGTCTTTCATTAAACTTAATATATTTAACAGCATGAGTTTGAACAATTGGTGCTTGCGGGTAATGCATTAAATGACCCCTTGTATCAGGTCTTATCCTGTAATTTGAGGCGCCGAAACCCAAGGATTGTTTACCCATACCAGCACCCATTGTGATTCTTGGAGAAGAATTATGCTCTGGATAAGGAACTAAAGAAGATCCTATCCCAAGTATGCACATTGGATCCATTTCCATATGGGTGTGCTCTGGTGTTATATCTTCTTCTTTTAAAGCAATTAAAGTGTTTTCTTCTTCTTCAGCATCAATGTATTCAACAATTCCTTCATTTATTAAATCAGCCCATCTTTTTCTACCTGTTTGAAGATCATTTATGTATTTTTTTGTTAGTAAAAGTTTACCATCTTCAACAATTACAAGTGGTCTTCTTAGCCGTCCGCAGTCACAATTTACAATTATATCATTTGCATCTTCATAATAAGCAACATTTACCTCATTACTAATCAATCCTTTTCTTCTTTTCTCCCTAAGTTTCTGTGCAAGTTCTTTACCACTTGGATGCATTCCAATTAAATCACCATTTAGATACACCCTTGTTCCGGTTGATTTTTTAGTAATTTCTTTTATTCCCAGACTTTTTAGTACATTTTCAACCTCTTTTTCAGGAAAACCTTCTGATATTTCTACAGTTAAAGCAAGATTTTTCACAAGGCCACAGTTTGGTCCTTCAGGTGTTTCATTAGGACACAGTCTACCCCATTGTGTGGAGTGTAAATCACGTGCTTCAAAATGTGGTTGGGATCTTGTAAGAGGAGAGGTAACCCTTCTTAAATGAGAAAGAACCGCAAGATTACTGGTTCGGTCCAATAGTTGAGAAATTCCAGCTCTTCCACCAACCCAGTTACCTGTTGCAAGTGCATGGTGTATACGTTGACTTAATACATCAGAGCGTAGTGAGGAACTAATTTTTATTTCTTTTCCTTTTGCATGAATTCTTTCAATCTGGTATTTTAAATCCTTACAAAGAGCTGTAAAAGCAACACGGAATAAATCCTCCATTAAATCTCCAGCAAGTTTTAGTCTTTTATTTGCATAATGATCCTTGTCATCTTCTTCTCTTTTACCTAGTGCAAGCTCAAGCACAGCCATTCCCATACGTGCCATGAAAACAGCTTTTGTGAGTCTATCTGTTGGTTCATTACCTAAATGTGGTAAAAGATTTTTATCCATCAAAGTTTCTACTCTTTTTATCCTATACTCTTTTGCTTGTCCACCTGCAAATTTTTTACCTAGATACGCAATTGCTTCTTCTTTTGTTGTAATACCGTACTCATTTGCGCATTCCTCAATGTTTGCAAGAACGTAAGGTTCCATTTTTGGATCAACACTAATGACATCAACAATTTCTTCATCATTTTCCATACCAAGTGCTCTTAAAAGTATCATAAGTGGTATTTGACCATATGTTGTTGGTAATGAAACCATAAGCATGCCATCGCTTTTCTTTTCAACAACAGTTAAAGCACGGTATCCTTCTTTTTGTGAGAAAACCTTTGCAACTTCTATATCTCTACCATACCTGCTACTTCTTTCAACTAAAACTCTATTTGGTGCAAGATCCTCAACTGTTATTAAAACTCTTTCAGTTCCGTTACTGATAAAATACCCGCCAGGATCAAGTGGGTCTTCCTGCAATTCTTGTAATTCATTTTTATACTCCTCAAGAGTTAATTCATGACCTTTTTTTTCTTCGATATTGTGTTTTGCTAGGTTACAGGGTTTGGATTTTATCATAATAGGTAATTCACCGATTCTAACTTCTTCAGGTTCATATTCAACATCATCTTTAACAGGGATAAACTCTAAGGTCATTGGTGCTTCATATGTTAAATCTCTTAAACGTGCTTCCATAGGTGTTAAACTTCTAACTGTACCATCTGCTTCTTTTACTTCGGGTTTACCAACAGTTATTTTTCCAAATTTTATTTTAAAACCTTCTATTTCAGGATATATGTATCCTTTTTCCATTTCTTCTTCTTGTCCAATAATTGTACTGTCAACAATATTTTGTAGTCTACGTTCTAAAAAATCATTATATGATGCAATCTGGTGGTTTACTATGCTTCGCTCTTTATAAAAAGCATCAACAAGTTCTCTCATATTATACACCTTTTATTCATTTACTATTCATTACTTTCTACAACAATTCTATATGCTACTGCCTCCCCTGCAGTAGGACTTTTTCTTATAATTTTTATAACTTGCCCCGGTTTTGCACCAATGGAAATAACAGCAGGATCTGTGTTTAGAATCCTGGGTAACTGATCAGGTGTTATTTTTAATTTCTCAAATAATTCTTTCTTTTCATCCTCAGAAATAATTATATGAGAAGGAACCAGCTTGTGTTTTAGTATTTCAAACTGTTGTTTCTCGGCGGTTTTTTCCATTGTTATTTTTTCCTCCTAATTTTGAAGGTTAGAAGGCGGGCCTGAGGGGATTCGAACCCCTGGCCACCTGGTTAAAAGCCAGATGCTCTACCTAGCTGAGCTACAGGCCCTTTGATAGGCCGGGGCTCAAGCTTTACATATTATTTATGTATGATTAGCCGGTTTTAATATTAGTTGGTTTTTTCTTTTAATAAAGGTTATTTCATAATCCTCAAAAATTGGGTATCTTCCAATTAAAACTGGTATATCATTTCTAACTGATACATGGATTTCTAAATTATTATAAACCGCTTTTTTATCTTTTTTACCCATTATCATATTCAGATTGGATTTGTATAAAACCGTTGATCCTCCTGCTGTATCCACTGATCCTGCTTTTTTAAGTTTTAACCCAAGATAATTAGCAATAGGCATTGGAATAACAATAAAATCTCCTCCTGAATCAAGCAGGGCATCTATTATTGGTGTTTCTTTTTCTTTGTAAATAAATTTAATTGGGATTATTGGATATCTAAAATAATCAAATATAAATATTGATTCTGACATAACTTTAAACGTAATTATCAATCATAAGATAATACTTTTGTTATTTTAATGTTTGTTGTAAGTATTTAAGAAGTCAATCAAATTATTATAAGCATCTTTGTGTGCCTTGAAACACTTTTGCTATTTTTATTTCATCATCAGGAAATTTATCTGCAGGGAATTTTTCTTCAGCTATTTTTAGAATTTCTTCAACATTTGCACTATGATCTATTATTTCATCGTTAAAAAGTAAAATCCATTCACCCGAGAATTTTCTTATTTTATTTTCTTCCTTCATTAAATAATTCTTACATGCTTATCCTATTTAAAATTTTTGTCATTTTTTATTGTTTTTTTATGTATTTTGCATAAATTAAGAATAATTCATAGAAAAATTTATATACTAAAACTTATAAATTATTATAGAGAAATTTAATGGTCTATTTTACATTATAAACACAAAAGAAGGGATTATTATGAACATTATAACACTTGATGATTTATCAAAAGCAATAGCAAATAGGGTAGGTATAAGTATTGAAGAAGCACGTAGAGATGCAGGATTTGTATTAGATATTTTTGGTTTTCAAGATAGAATAATTGATAATGTTTTAGATCCAGAAGATAGACAATTATTCTATATACTTGAAGAAGAAGGGATGCTTACTACTGAACGTGAAGAAACAACATTGTATGATGGCAGGGAATGGCGTACACATTACTGGGTAATAAGAAAAGATGTTATTTTAAAATATGCTAAGGATGAAAACATAAGAACACACAGTGTACTATCTGACAAGCAAACAATTAAAGATATATCTGATGAAGCTATTTATGATGCTCTTGATGACCAGGTTTGGGTAACAAGAAAATTCAAGGAGTAAATCTATACTTTTTAATATTTTTTTTAAAAAAATTAATAACTATGTTCTAGTTTCATAATCTCTACTATTCAAATTTATTAAAATTAATTGGTGAAATAATGAATAGAAGAAAAATAATCATTAGTTCAGAATCAGTTACAGAAGGTCATCCCGATAAAATGTGCGATTTAATATCAGATGCGATTTTAGATGAAGCAATTAGACAGGATAAAGATTCTAGAGTAGCAATTGAAACAGCTACCAAAAACGGAGGAGTAATGGTTTTTGGTGAAATGTCAACATCTGCATATATTGATATACCACATGTTGTAAGAGATACTATTAAGAATATTGGTTATACAAAATCAGAGTACGGCATTGAATGGGAAACCTGTTCTGTATGGGTTCAAATTACAGAGCAAAGCCCAGATATTTCTGTTGGGGTTAATGTTAATAAAACGCATAAAGAGCAAGGTGCTGGTGATCAAGGGATGATGTATGGTTATGCAACTAATGAAACAAAAGAGTTTATGCCTTTACCAATTTTACTTGCTCATAAACTTACAAAAAGACTTGCTGAGGCTAGAAAAAAGAAAGAAATTTATTATTTAAGACCTGATGGAAAATCACAGGTTTCTATTGAATATGATAATAAGGGTAAACCATTAAGAGCAGATACCTTAGTTGTTTCAACACAACATGACAGTGGTATATCATATGAAAGAATTAAAAAAGACATTATTGAAAAAATAATTAAACCTGTTTGTTCTCAATGGATTGATAAGGATACTGTTTTTCATGTAAATCCAACTGGTTCTTTTGTTCGTGGTGGACCTTATGCAGATGCTGGTCTTACTGGTAGAAAAATTATTGTTGATACTTATGGTGGGGTTGGTAGACATGGTGGTGGAGCTTTTTCAGGTAAAGATCCAACAAAAGTAGATCGTAGTGCAGCATACATGGCTCGTTATATTGCTAAAAATATTGTTGCTGCTGGTATTGCTGATAAATGTGAAATACAACTTGCTTATGCAATAGGTGTTGCAGAACCTGTTTCAGTGAATATTGATTGTTTTGGAACAAATAAAATTTCTTTAGAAAAAATTGAGGATTTAATTAGAGAATTTTTCCCTTTGAAACCTAGGGATATTATTAATCATCTTGATTTAAAAAGACCGATTTTTACAAAAACAGCTGCTTATGGTCATTTTGGTAGAGATGATCCTGATTTTACATGGGAAAAACTTGATAAGGTTACTTTACTTAAAAAAGAAGCAGGTTTATCTTAATAAAATCTTTAATACTTTATTAAAAACAATAGTTTCACATTAATTTTTTGGTTTAATTGGTTTAATAAATAACTATATATTATTATATATAATCA
Source organism: Thermoplasmatota archaeon (assembly GCA_050410885.1). Lineage (GTDB taxonomy): Archaea > Thermoplasmatota > E2 > DHVEG-1 > DHVEG-1 > JBNVCE01. The sequence goes on from JBNVCE010000005.1 coordinate 18,836, forward strand.
ATTATTACTGAAGTGAGGAAATTGAAATGGTAGAATTTGAAACTATTAAATCTGAAGAAGTAAAGTTTGGGAAAAATAGTTTTATTGAAATTTCAAAAAGAAAAGTTAAAACACCTGTTGGAGAAAATGAGTTTATTGCATTATCAAGAGGATATTATTTACCAGATAACTCTAAAAGGTGGAGAGCTTCCATAGCACTTCCTAATGAAAAAGATAAACGTGAAAAAATTGCTGAACTAATAAAAAATTTTTAAATAGTACAAGTATGTTTTTTTAAGCATTATTTTTTCGTTAATTTAAAGTAGAAAAAAACAATATTAAAAAACGTGAACTTGAACAAACAAAGTAAGGATAACAGGATTTACATTGTTGTTGCAATTTTTATTATTGCAGTAATTATTATAACCTTTTTTTTAAGCACTAATCAGTTGATTAGCGCAAAAATCGATGATAATGTTCTAGATTTTTTATGGATAGAAGACATAAATGAAAGGGCTTACGGCTCAGGTTTTTTGGGACTGGAAAAATGGGCAAGTTTTACATATAAAAATAACAATAATTTATTTCCTGCTTATGTTACTGTTACTAGTTTTAAAACAATTTTTGTTTTTAATGAATTTGAACTTAAAAATAAAATGGAGGAAACAATAAAAAATTCTTATAAACAAGGGGTAACTATTGATTTTGAAACAAAAATCACAGGTGAAAGAACTCTTAGAAACGGCCATAAAACACTTTACACTATTTATGATGGTAATTATTCTTCTGGTTTAACAAATGAAAAAATAAAAATTATTGGTGAAACATGGAATTGCGGAGTGTCAGGAACTTCAATAATATGTATTGGTTATGCTCAAATAACAAATCATGCTCATAATAACTCTGAGATAAATTTAACTTATTGGATAAAAATTATAAAGGATGAAAAAGGAAATTTCGGCTCAGAATATAAAGGAAATGATGGCCTGATTTTTAATGTTATTTGTCATTAGATTATTGTTCAGATAGTTCTACCTTATTAAGCTCATAACCTAAAGGACATTCAATCTCTTCAAAAATTTTTATTATCATATAATTTTTATCCTTACTTATATTAACATTACATAAATCAAAATTTACACAGCCTATACTTCTGCATATTTCTTTTTCAAGTTTAATGTTCTCCCCTTGAAAAAATTTTTTGTCAACAGCTGTAATTATTGGTAATTCTTGTACTTCAACAACAGCTGCATTTCCTTCATGTATACTACAGCTATGACGTTTTTCTCTTATACTAGTTATTTTGTATTTTCTACCTGGTTTTAAATTAAAACATACTGTTTTTAATTTACAATTTCTGCATTCTTTATTTGGTCCAATATATAAAAATTCTCCTTCTTCTATTGCAATTTTTTCACCTATTAATGTGACTAATGGCATTTTATATCACTCCTGTTATTTTAGCTAATTTTTTAGCAGCATCCTTTGTAAGACCTGTTTCACCGAGTATTGTGTATCTTTCAGGTCTTATCTCATGCGCTCTTACTAATGCTTCTATGATTTTTTTCTTTGACATTCCTAACTCTGCAGAGTTTGTGGGTGCTCCTATTTTTTTTAAAGCATCTTTTATTTTCTGCCAGTCTCCACCATGTAGGTAAACCATCATTATCGCTCCAACACCACATTGCTCCCCATGCATTGGTTTTGAACGTTTTCTACCTTTTAACATGATACCAGATCCAAGATAATCAAGCATATGTGAAAACATGTGCTCTGATCCTGATGCAGGCCTTGTGTTACCTGCGACACTCATTGCAACACCTGAGACTATCATAGCCTTTACAGCAATCCATGCAGATTCTTCAGAACCAGGTTTTATATCATCAGCATTATCCATGAGAATTTGTGCAGCGCTTTTTGAAAGAACAGCGGCATGACTGCTGAATTCTTCGCCTTTTAATCTATGTGCAAGTTCCCAATCCATAACAGCAGATATATTAGAAATAACATCAGCGCAACCTGAGGCAAGCATTCTATAAGGAGCCTTTTTTATTATTTTTGTATCAGCTAGAATCGCAAGTGGTGAAACAGCTGTTTTTGAAACAACACCCTTACTGTCCCTTAATGATGCACGTGGTGAGGCAATACCATCATGAGCAGCTGATGTTGGTACACTTATAAATGGTTTTGAAAGTTCGTATGCTGCAAGTTTTGTAACATCAATTACACTTCCACCACCTACTCCTAGTAAAATGTCAGAATGATTTTTACTTGCTTGTCTAATAACAGAGTTTACCTCATTCATAGTAGGAGCAGATATCAGTTTAATTTCTACATTATAATTAGCTTTGGTTAGTATTTTTTTAATTTCGTCTCCAGATAATTTTTTTGTTAATTTATCAGCAACTATTAAAGCTGATTTAACCTGTCCTATTCTGTTACAAACATCAGCAATCTGAATTGTTGTGTTGTGACCTATGATAACTTCCCTGGGAAATACCATGTTTTTTGATTTTGTGAACCGTTCCATATAACATGGGTAAACCACGGGTTTAATATATTATCTTTTCTTTTCGTATTTAGGTAAAAATGAAGATTTTAGATGTTTACAAGAAAAATAAAACAGTTTTTCTTTTTTTTATCCTTCTATTAATTATTATTATAATTGTTGTTGGTGTTATTTTTTATCCTTCTGTTTTTTATGATCAATGGATTTGGAAATACTACTGGGGTCCTGTTGTTGCTGATGCAACAAACTCTCCTTCGGGTGTTGCTTATCATAATGGTGTTGTGGCATCAGAAGGTTACACAATAGTTTCTGAAATAACCTATGGAATAATTCTAGTTATTGCATTATTATTTATTTATAAGCTTTTGAAAAAACTAAATATAATTGTTGATTGGAGGTTTGCTCTTTCCTTGACGCCATATATTGTTTTTGGCCCTGTTACCAGGGTTTTGGAAGATACAGGTTATTTTAGTGAACCTTTTGTTTACTGGTTTATCTCACCATTTCTATATTTTCAGATTGCAGCTTATGCTTTATCATTTTTAGTTTTAGGTTATTTTCTTGAAAAAAAATTTCAAAAACCAAAAATAACTGTTAATTCTGTTTTGTTTATTGGTGGAGCTGTTTTACTTGTTTTTCCTTTGTATTTAATAATTAAATGGTTTGCTGGTTATATGTGGGGTGCAACAACTGGAGTAAAAGTTGATGTTTTTTTAATTGTTACTAGTATTGTTTTTTTAATTGTTGGTCTTGTTTACTTGATTGGTTTTGTTTTTAAAAATAATGAAAAAATAGTTGTTTATAAAAATCCTTTAAATCTTGCAATGATTACTGGTCATTTACTTGATGGAATAACTTCTTTTGTTAGTATTAAAGATCCATTGAATATGGGTCTTATGTATAGTGAAAAGCATCCTGCTTCTAATGTTTTATTGGATGTTTGGGGCCCCTTGTTTCCAATTGTGAAGTTCTTGTTAATTATTTTTGTTATTTTTGTTTTTGACATATTATACAAAGAAGAATTAAAAAATAATTTAAGACTTGTTAATCTTTTAAAAATTGGTATTTTAATTTTAGGTTTTTCACCTGGTCTTCGTGATTTATTGAGAGTTGCAATGGGTGTATAGGTTTATGCGTCATCATCCGGATTGGTTAAAGGTTAAAATCGGCGGTGGAGAGGTTTTTGTTAAAATGAAATCTCTTTTAAGAAATGCTAAACTTCATACTATTTGTGAGGAGGCTAAATGTCCCAATATTGCAGAATGTTTCGGTTCAGGTACTGCTGTTTTTTTAATTTTAGGAAATATCTGTTCAAGAAACTGTGGTTATTGTAATGTTAAACATGGAACACCACTTCCCTTAAATAAAAATGAACCAAAAGATGTTGCAGAAAGTGTTAAAAAACTTGGTTTAAACTATGCAGTTATTACTTCTGTTACAAGAGATGATTTAGAAGACGGTGGTGCAAGTGTTTTTTATGAAACAGTTAGTGAAATAAAAAAGTTAAACAAAAATTGTAAAGTTGAGGTTTTAATTCCTGATTTTAAAGGAAATTTTGAATCATTAAAAAAGGTTGTTGTATCTGGTGCTGATGTAATTAATCACAATATTGAGGTTGTACAACAGTTGTTTCCTGTGATTAGACCACAAGGAGATTATAATACAAGTATTACTTTACTTAAAAATATTAAAAAAATCAACAACAAAATAAAAACAAAATCTGGTTTTATGGTTGGACTTGGTGAAAATAAAAATCAGGTTATACAAACGATGAATGATTTAAGAAAAGCAGATGTTGATTTTTTAACAATTGGTCAGTACTTGCAACCAACAAAAAATCATGTTGAAATTAAGAAATATTATACACCGCAAGAGTTTGATGAATTTAAAAAAATTGCTTTAGGCCTTGGTTTTAAACATGTTGAATCAGGTCCACTGGTTAGAAGTTCTTACCATGCAGAGAAAGCTATGATTTATTAATACATAATTTATTTTGTTTTTAAATGCAATTAAAATCTATTTATAAGGTTCCTAATGGTAAACTTTTAAAAATTTTTTTAGACTATAATAGTGAAAGTAATGTTATTAATAATATTAGTATAACTGGGGATTTTTTTGTGTATCCTGAAGAATCAATTGATATTATAGAAAAAAAACTTAAAGATACTTTGTTGATAAAAGATGATTTAATTGAAGAAATAAACCATGTGATTAAAAAATATAATATTGAGTTTATTGGTCTTGATGCTGAATCCCTTGTTGAGGGAATAATAAGGTGTGTTAAATGAAGGAGCAATGGCGGTTGTTAAAAACTGAAAACAACTCAGCTTTTACAAACATGGCAATTGATAATGCTGTTTTAGTTGCCAATAGTAAGGGTTTTACTCCTCCTACTGTTAGGTTTTACACTTGGAAGCCACCTGCTATTTCTATTGGTTATTTTCAGAGTTTAAACGATGAAGTTGATATTGATGCTTGTAACAATCTTGGTGTTCAATACGTGCGTCGTATAACTGGTGGTGGTGCTGTTTTTCATGAAAAGGAATTAACATATAGTGTTGTTATTCCTGAGGCAAATCCTAAGGTTCCTAAAAATATTTTACAAAGTTACAGTAAAATCTGTGGTGCTATTGTTAAAGGATTGAAACATTTGTGGATTGAAAGTAAGTATGCACCCATTAATGATATTATTGTTAATAATAAAAAAATTTCTGGTAGTGCTCAGACTAGAAAATTTAAAACTGTTTTGCAGCATGGGACGGTTTTAATTGATGTTGATGTTGATAAAATGTTTAAAGTACTTAAGGTACCAAATGAAAAGATCAAGGATAAATTAATTGCTGATGTTAAACAAAGAGTAACATCTATTAAACATGTTTCAGGAAACAACGTTTCTTTTGATGAGGTTGCTGATGCAATGAAGCTTGGTTTTGAACAAGAGTTTGATGTAGAACTTATTGATGGTAGTTTAAGTGAAAAGGAAATTAATCTTGCGAAAAAGTTTGAAAAAGAATGTTTTTCAACAAGTAAATGGAATTTTAGAAGATAAAAGATAATTAAACTAATACCAATAGCCATGAAAATTAGTATTAAAAAAGTAAACGCATTTACTGATTCTTTAAATGGTGGTAATCCTGCTGGTGTTGTTTTAAATTCACCAGAATTGACAAATAAGCAGATGATATATATTTCTAAATTGTTGAATGTTTCTGAAACTGCTTTTGTTTCTCCAAGTAAAAAAGCTGATTTTAAACTTAGGTTTTTTTCACCAGAGCTTGAGGTTGATTTATGTGGTCATGCTACAATTGCAACCTTTTTTACAATGGCATTAGAAAATTATTTTCCAGATAAAATTAATAAGATTGTTACCCAGGAGACAAAGGCTGGGATTTTACCTGTTTGTATTGATTTTACAGAGGATGGAGACGTTGACAGGGTTATGATGACACAAAGTAAACCTATATTAAAAGATATATATTTAGATATATTAAGTATTTCTGATACACTTAGGATATCAAAAGAAAATATCGATGATAGTTTACCAAAACAAATTGTTTCAACAGGACTATTTACCTTACCAATTTGTATAAAATCTTTGGATATTCTTAAAAAAATCAAACCTGATTTTGAAAAAATAAAAAAAATTTGTAATGAATTAGGTGTTGGCAGTTTTCATTTATTTACTTTTGAAACCATTGAAAATACATCTGTTTATCATGCAAGAAATTTTGCACCAATCTATGGTGTTAATGAAGATCCTGTTACAGGAACAGCAAATGGTGCTGTATGTTTTTACTTATTAAAAAACAGGATAATACAAGAAAATAATCTTTTATGTGAACAAGGTGATATAATCGGAAGGCCGGGTAGAGTTTTTGTTGAAATAAATAAAAACATTGTAAAAGTGGGTGGTAAAGCAAAAGTAGTTGAAGAAAAAGAAATAAAATTATGATTAATATTATGTAAATAAACCATAAGTCAATATGTCTATTTTAATATTTTTATAAATACTTATAAAGATATATTTTAATAAATACAAAAAAATACTCTTTATTTACTATATTTATCTAAATCTATCTCCATTCCATCGCCTGCAGCAATAATCTTAATACCAAGCTTTTTTGAAAGATCTTCAGCAATTTTCCATGGTTTTAATTTAATCATAGTCATACCAAAATGTGTAAAAATCCCTAGTTTTGGTTTATTTGTTAACAAAATATTTTCAGCATCCTTTAAGGATAAATGATCAATTTCAGGTTTTTCTTCAAATAAAACAACGTTTATAATAAGTACATCACCTTTATAATATGATTCAATTCCTTTGAAATATTTAGTATCGGTAATAATTGAAATTGTATTGTTTTTTCCAAAAAAATTTAAACCATAAGTTTCCACACGATGCAGATGCTTAATTGGAGTAGAAAAAGAAATATTTTTGATTTTATAGTTATATTTTTCCTTAAGTATAACTATTTTCTCAACATAATTTTTTACATATTTGAAAATAACAGCATCATCCTCAAAAGCATCTTTTGGTGCAAAAACCATTCCCTTTTTTTTAAAACCGCCATTGGTCATTGCTTCAATCATTATATTAACATCATTTGAATGATCAATATGTTTATGAGTCAGAATAATTCCATCAAGATCAGATGGATTTAATTTTGGCTTACTTGACAAACAACGAACCAAACATCCAGGACCAGGATCAATTAATACATTAGTATCATCAAGTGTTAACCAAATACCACCAGATGCTCTTAGCTGTTTCATCACAACAAAACGTGCACCAGCTGTTCCTAAGAATTTTATTTTATTCATGATTTTTTCACTTGTAAGTAAATAGAATTATAAACATCATATAGTTTAATTTCATTTATGAATCTTTTTAAGTACGCTTATAATCTTGTTCGTCAAATACCACAAGGTAAAATTTCTTCTTATGGTGCTGTTGCAGAAGCACTTGGTGATAAAATAGCTGCGAGGGCAGTAGGTCGCATGATGAATCAAAATCCTGATGCTGACACAATGCCTTGTTATAAAATAGTTCACTCTGATGGAAGACTTGGTGGTTTTGGTTTAGGAATAGATGATAAAATAAGAAGATTAAAGCAAGATAAAATAAATGTAAAAAATAGAAAAATTGTTGATTTTGAATCTGTTTTTTTTAAAGATTTTAAAACAGAATTTCCACTTAAAAAACTAAGAAAAAAACAGATTGAACTTAGTAAAAAAGTTGTTTTAAAAGACTGTTTTAAAAAAATAGAAACAGTTGCAGGAGTAGATATTGCTTATCCTGAAAACGAGTTTGAGGATGCTTGTGGTGCGTGTGTAGTTGTTGATTATAAAACAAAAGAAGTAGTTGAGAAAAAAACTGTGCTGGGAAAAACTAGTTTTCCTTACATATCAACATATTTGGCTTATAGGGAATTACCAATAATAAAAAAATTAGTTAAAAGTTTAAATATTAAACCAACGGTTTTTTTGTTTGATGGTAATGGTATTCTTCATCCATATGGTATTGGTTTGGCATCCCATGTTGGTGTTGCTTTAAATATGTGTAGTATTGGTGTTGCAAAAAGCCTATTGTATGGCAAAATTGAAAATAATATTGTCACTATTGATGGTATAAAAAGAGGGTTTGTGTTTTTTTCATCTGAAAAAATAAAAAAACCAATTTATGTTTCACCAGGTAATAAAATATCCTTTGAAACTTCTTTAAAAATTGTTAAAAATTTAAGTATTTACAAAATTCCGGAGCCGCTTAGGCAAGCCCATATTCTTGCTGGTAAAAACTTAAGATTATAAATCGGTAAAATCTTTGCTAGAAACAACAGGAATTCCTTTTTTTTTAAAACATTTTTTATAATAAGTTACTTGTGATTTTTTAAGTTCTTTTTTATGCAGGTACACTCCTTTTACATTGGGTGTCGCCACAATTGTTTTTTCCAATATTTCCTCATCTATGTAACCTGCATCTATTTGGTAGGTTGGGATCATGTGACCAAATGCAACATTTTTTTCAAGTGCAACATCAGTGAATCTTGGTGCATAATGTCTCCCTCCTATTCCAATTAATACAGGAACATCATTATTCATTTCTTTTTCATCTTGATAAGTTGATAGTAATTCTAGAATTGATTTTGATATTACTTTTGCAGGCTCTTGTTTTTTCCATTCTTCCTCGTTACTGCCAACCTCAACAAAAATTGTTGGTGCATCCATGTAAGGTCCATGATGCGTTACTTCAAAACAAACCTTATGATAAAGTCTTGCTTGTTGAGTATTTTTATTAATTATCCTTAACAGGTTTGTCATCATTTTTGGTGAGGACTTTACAAGGGTTCTTGGTTTACCTCCAAATTCTGCTTTACCAAAATTTCCTATTGGATGTGTTGTTAATGTTGGTTCACCTGTTTTACTTCTATGACGTGAAGCAAAAATAACAAGTTCAGGTTTTAAACCAAGTTTTTCAAAAACTTCTTTTTCTAGATTTTCATGTCTTATTTTACTGTCATTTATTGTAGCAATTATTAAATCTTTAATATTAGAATTTTTATAAACTGGGTTATTAAAAAAAGTGTTTATTTCATCCCATTTTGATTGCTCTAAAAGTCCATTTTTTATGTTTGTGCTTGCTATATCTTCATTTGATGATACAATTAAGACACTAATTTTTTCACCTATTTTATTGAAAGAAAATATATACTTTTTAAACTTACTATTTTATAAAATCACCCTCTTTTTTTAGATATTCCCTAATTCTATGCATTCTTACTACAAAATGTATACGATCCTCAACATCACAAATTTTTGAAATATATTGTATCTCTTCGATTTCTTGTTTGGTTGAAAACAGTCCAACAACAATCATATTTTCAAATTATTTTTATATTTATAAATATATAATATTTATTGTA
>JBNVCE010000005.1:28253-32517 GCA_050410885.1 Thermoplasmatota archaeon
AAATGTTTTTTAAAACAAATTATCAATATTAAAAGTATATAAAAATATATTCTAATTAATATCTTTTTATACATTCTATTTTAATTTAATCAGGTCTTAACCATTTTATAATTGCAATCAAAAAGCCAAGAACTATAGGTGTCATTATGATATAATAAATCAACGGAAATTTTCTTAAAAATAAGGTTGGATCAATGCCATTGTAATATAGCATTACTACTAATACAAAAATAATTGGAACCAGTAATCCTAGAATCAATGGCAATGATTCTCTATTCAATTTTCATCCCTTCTCTTAATTTATATATATAAATTAATAATTTTTTGTATATTAATAAATATATATCTAATGATATCTATTATCTTTCTCAATAGGAGAATATTCTATTGTCCCTACAAATATCTCCTCAATAGGACAATTTGTAAAATCAATATTCATTTCATCAGGTCTATATTTACCATTTATAGTGTCCCAATAAATCTCCATACCGTTTTTATCAATGGCCAGAACAATACCCTTAAATTCTATACGGTCACCATTTATATCTTTATAAACACGTTTAACTCTATCACCAAGCTCAAAAACATCATAAAGTGAAGGAAACTTTTGAATTTTCTTTTTCCTTTTGTATCTATTTACTAAACTCATCCTTTCACCAACTATTATGATTAACTTTTGTAAGTAATTGTATATAAAACTGCTTTGTAAAAATGTCAAAAAAGAAAAAATATAAGTTATTTTTCTATTTTCATTTTGTTTGATTAATTATGAAAAAAATGATTGCATTATTAATAATATTTTTATTATTAACCTGGCTTTTTATTTTCTATGAAAATGCAAAATCTAAAAAAAAAATTATAAATATTTTACATGTTGGTGGGAAAGAACCAGGAAATTACAGTTTTATACAAGATGCAATAGACAATGCATCAGAATGTGATACGATTTTTATTTACAATGGAACCTATTACGAAAATGTTATTGTGAATAAAACTGTTAATATTATAGGTGAAAACAAGGAAACAACTATTATTAATGGATTTGTAAAAAATGAAAATGATACTTATTTTGTTGTTTTTTATGTAATAGCAAACAAGGTAAAAATAAGCAACATAACTGTTACAAACGATGGTTATAAACAGGATCCACAACAATATAATAACACTGGTTATGGGATAATAGTAAAAGCTAACAATACAACAATAATAGGAAACGTAATAAAAGGAAATACCATAGGCATTGTATTAGAAAATGCTTTTAACAATGAAATAAAAAACAATAAAATAACAAACTATAATAAAAACCAAAACACTTTTTCAGAAAAAAACAAAGAAATTGGTATATTTTTTAACATGTCTGAAAACAACAGGATAATCAACAATACAATAACAAATTTTTCTGGAACAGGAGTTAGATTATCTAACACATGTAAAAATAATTTATTATACTACAACAATTTCATAAATAACACAGAAAATGCAAATGATTCAGGAAATAACAGCTGGGATAATACCCAGCATGGAAACTTTTGGGATGATTACAATGATGCTGATAAAAACAATGATGGCATAGGAGACACCCCATACAAAATACCAAATGGGGAAAACCAAGATAATTATCCACTGATGATGCCGTATGACGGTACTTTTAGAATAAAAGAATTCTATGTAGACTACACATTAGTTTTCACAATGCTTATAATTGGTATGGTTTTAGTAATTATTTTTTTAATACCGATTGCTTATTTTTGGAATAAAAAACAAAAAAATTAGGTTGATTTAATAGTACCAAGAACCGGTTCATATATCAAACCTTTATCCATTAAAGAATTGATTGCTTCTTCAATTAAGTCTTTATCAAGTCCTTTTTCTTCACATTTTTCAGTTATTAAATCCCAAGGTGCCCCCTCTTCACCTTCTATTTTTTTTATTAACTCTAAAACAATTTTTTCTGTTTCTTCAAAATCCTCTTTTTTTTCATCATCCTTATTATCAACCTTTGATTCAACAAATAATTCTTCTTTTTTTTCTTCAACTAATACTTCCTCTTTTTCAACAAAAAAACCTTTATCAGATTTTTCTTCTAAATCCGGTAAAATTTCTTTTCTAGATTTTAAATACTGTAATGACTCATGTAAAATTTTAACATACTTGTTTATATCAATACTACCATAAGATTTTAATGCTTCAACTATTCCTTCAGAAAGTTCTGTACTAAATCCAAGTTTTTTAAGCTGTTGAACATCTACCTGGTTCAACTTCATTGCTTCAAGTAATGCATCAATTCTATCCTTTGTGTTTTTACAAGTTTCAAGAATCCATTTATCCCTAGTATCAGCATTAACCTCCATAATCTTTTCAGGTCTTATAGAAACAAAGAGTGTTCCTGGTTCTGGTGAATAAGTTCTTGCTTTTCCAATAACTGCAACAAAAGCAGGGAATTCGATTTTTGAAAGAGCATCAGTAACATCTTTTTGATATTGCCCAGAATAAAGGGTAAAAACACCTGTTGGATCAGAAATATGTGCTCTTAAAAATTCCCCCTGCTCGGATATTTTTTCAACATCTGTAAGTACTCCAACAATAAATAAACGATTAATCTTTGCACCAAGTGGTGTGACAAGGTAAGAGGGTGTTTTTTCACCTTGACCTTTTATCTCAACAGATGAATCATTAAACTCTCCAGCAAAAACCCTCCAAGCTGTTTCACGTTTCATAATAACTCCTCAAGTTCTTTAAATAATTTTTCAGCCTCTTCATTGATATCAACATCAACTAATTTAGCATCTTTTGCGATAATGTTTGTACCAAACTCATCTGCAAGTGCATTACCTTTTAAACTAATTCTTTTAGTAAAAAGAGCCTTATTTAACTGGTTTAAAAATTCATTTTCATCAATATTTTTACATTCTTCCAAAGTTTTTCCAAGAATTTTTTCAGTAAGTTCTTTATTCAAAACACTACTAACCGAGCCTGTTCCATCATCCACAACAAGTTTAAGCCTTAAATCAATCTTACCATCAACTTTTTTATGCACAATGCATTCATTATTTTTTATAGTGCGATTACACTGCGGGCAACGCATTATAATTCCTGAACCAGGTCTTATTTCCAATATGGTACCTTTCACCTCAACATCAATTGCACCACGTTTTTCCACCAAAGCAAAAATAGGCATTTTACTAACCTGTAAATCTTTTTTTGAAATTTTATTTTTATCAAGTTTTTTAACAATAGCTTTTTCATCAAAAGTTAATTGAGGAATACCCTTCCAAGATTTTACGTATCCACCAGTTATTCTAATCACATCACTTTCTTTTAATTTAAAATCATGCCAGGATGTGAATTGAGCTTTACCCGTTTCATCAGCAATAATACCTGAAAAAACTTTTTTTGTTAAGCCATTTACCTCAGCATCCTTTGTATTTAATTCAATTATTTTAACTGTTAAATCAACAGCTCCAATACCAGAGCGCAGGTCTTTAACTTTTATTTCCTTTGGTTTCAAAGCACTTTCAGGAAGTTTTTCTTTATCAGTTTTTATTATCCTTGTTTGTTCGCCAAAATTTAGTTGAACACCATTTTGCCAGGATCTAGTATAAGCATTTACTATTTCTAAAACATCTCCTTTTTCAAAATCAAACACACTACACCAGGCAGTAAAAGGTGCAGTACCACTTTCATCTCCTAAAATACCATAAAAAATTTTTCTTTTTTCACCTTTTATTGTTGTTTCTTTTGGATTAACCGTTATTAATTTACATAATAAATTAACATTACGTTGGTTAGGTTGTAGATCAGAAATAAGTTTTCGCTCAGAAGATTTTCCAGTTGAAAAAACTGCAACTCCGCCAAATTTTTTAATCAAGGTTTGTTTAGCTTGATCAATAGGAACACCATACTCTATAAATCTGATAAGTTCTTTTTCGATTTCTTCTCTTGAAATTTCTTTGTCTACTGCACTTAATGCATTCAATACATCGTCTACATGAGGACTTAATTCATTATCAACCAAAATTTTTGCCTCCCGAACAGTGATTGTTTTTTTGCTATATCAATGTATCCTTATTTTTTATTAATTTCTAAAAAATTTAATTAAGCTAATTTAATCAGGAAATTGATTAATTAGTAAAAAATAAATACTCAAATATTTCAGGAAAAAAATCTAACCTTATCTGATGTATTTTAACAAATTTTGATAAAATTTTCTTCAGAAAAACTTCCAAACACTAACTGCATCAAAACCAGTATAACCAATAGAATT
>JBNVCE010000060.1:0-9798 GCA_050410885.1 Thermoplasmatota archaeon
ATTATGTAAGAAGTGGCGATTGGGCTGAAATTAAATTAATTGCAAAAACCGTTAGTAAACAAAAAACATCTAGATTATCAACCATTGTTATGTTAAAGGAGGCTAAACCAAAACTTGAAATAATGGGCGTAGTAAACTGGCCTAAGAAATTTTTTAAAGGCGATTTAGTTAAAACATCGTTTAAATTATTAAATAGAGGTAAGGTAGCTGCAAATAATATTTCAGTTGTTTTATATGTAAATGGTAAGGAAAAAAATAAAGTAGAGGATATTACTATTCCAAGTGGTGGATACGCTGATATTGAGATACCATGGATTGCTGAAAAAGGTAAAAACGAGCTTAATATAGTAGTTAAATAATTCTGCCTAATTAAAAAAATCATTGTTTAGGTGTAATAACAGTGTTTATTATGCAAAAAAATTCAGATAAAAAAAAGGGTAATGAACAGTTAAAAGATGCAGAAAAAAAATACCAGTCTTACATACAAAAACGCAATGAACTTAATGATCTGGCAAAATTGGTTCGTGATGAAAGAGATATGATCAATGCTAAACGTAAGGAATTTAAACAGGAGATGGAGAATGTTAAAAAACAACGGGATGAGCTTGTTCAAAACATGAAACACCATAAAATGTTACGTAACAAACTTCAGGAAGAAGCAAAAAAACTCATTGAAGCAAAAAGGAAAAAAAAGGGAGAGGTTTTTAAAAATATTCCATTGCGTGTTGAAGAACTAAAAGCTGATTATCAAATGCTTGAATACCAACAAGAAACAATTCCAATGTCACCTGCTGAGGAAAATGAGTTAATAGAAAAGATCCGTGAGAAGAAAAAAGAATATGAACAGGCAAAAAAGTTGATGGAGAAACAAAAATTAGTAGAAATTGAAATTTCTGATAAGGATAGAGCCATTGATGAATTATTTAAAAAAGCCAATGAGGAGCATCAACTTGTTCAAAAATATTATGAAGAAAGCCAAAAATTACATGAAAAATTTGTAAAATTAGTTAATGAGTTTTCTGTTTTAATTGCTGAGGCAAACAAAAAACACGATGAATATATCAAAATTAGAGAGGAAGCCCAGAGGTTACATGAAAAAGCATTTGAAATGAGATCAAAGATTATAGCAATTAAAGGTGAGCAAAGAAAACTTAGGGATGAAGCTAAAAAAATACTAAAGGAGCAAAACCTAATGGCTCGTAAAGCTGTAATGGATGAAAAAAAATTAGAAGAAATAGCTGAAAAATCAGTGGAATCATTGAAAAAAGGACAAAAAATTACATTGTAAAATATATTAGTTAAATTTATATATATATCTAATTCTAATTATTATTGATATGAAAGATAATTTAAAAATATTGACAATTATAATAGTTTCAGTTATTATTATTTCATCATTATATGTAATAGTATCTACACCTAATTGTGGTAAAATTATTGAAACAGTGATTGATAAAGGAAAGCAAAAAAACAATAATGAAACAAACAATGGAGGAAATAATGAACCAGGGGATGGAGAGCAAGAATTTACTCATACTGTTTTTATAGAGGAATGTACTGCTACTTGGTGTCGATACTGCCCAGATATTGCAGGTATTTTGTATGAAATTTATAAATCAGGAAATTATAATTTTTATTATGTTAGCATGATAGAGGATGAAAAAAATGAAAACAGTAAAGTCAAAAGTCGTCTTTATGATGATTTTAACATTAATGCTTTTCCTACTGTTTATGTTGATGGTGGGTTTGAAATTATTGTTGGAGGAGGAAATAAAAAAACTGTTTTGGAAGCTGCCATAAAACGAGCTCAGTTAAGAGAAGTACCTAAAATAAAAATAGTTACAAAAGCAGAATTTGATAATACAACGAATGAAATAATTACTGAGATTTTAATAGAAAATGATGAAAATGAAACATATAAAGGCTTTTTAAAAGTGTATCTAACCGAGATTATCTCAAGATCGGTTAATCCTCATAAAGCATTTGATAATAATCCCAAGCCTTACCATTTTGGTTTTATTGATTACATTATTGAAAAGCAAATAACAATTAACAGTAAATCAAATGAAACTTTTATTGAAAAGAAAAAAATAACAGATTTTATTGTTTCTGATTTAAAACCAGAAGAGTTAATGATAATTGCTGTTGTGTTTAACTCGCAACCCGTTAAACAGTATTCCAACCCTCCAAATGAGAATGAATTTAATGCTTATTATGCAGATGCAACAGATGCAACAATACTGGTACAGGGTGGAAATCTTCCTCCAACCGTTGGTATTATCTTACCAGAAGTAGGTAAATTGCATTTATTTGGAAAACCAATTTTTAAAACCTTTTTCAAGCGTACTGTTTTGATTGGTAAAACAACTGTAACTGCTGATGCAAAGGATGACCTTGGAATACAAAAAGTAGAATTTTATTTAGATGGTAAACTAAAATTTACAGATGATCAACCACCGTATGAATATAGTTTCAGGAAAGTAAAACTTCTTAAACGTTTTATTCGTCAACATACATTAAAAATTGTTGCCTATGATGTTGAAGGTAAAAATGCAACAGTTGAGATAAAAGTATTAACATTTTTCTTATGATAAAACGTCTTGTTTTTCAATAGAGATTCTTTTACTGTTCATATTTGATATTGCATTTCTAAATAGTACAAGGAAAAAAGGGTAGATTCCTAAATTAATACTTCTAATGATCCTTTTTAACGTGTTTTTGGTTGAATAATAATTCTTATACAATTTTTTCACATTACTGATAAGTTCATCAGCACCCATATTTTTTGGTTTAAACACAACATGTTTCATATCATACTTTGACCAATCTTTTGTTAAAATCCTATTTTCTTGTTCCAATTTTTCAAAAATAGGTGTTTTAGGAAAAGGGGTTAATATGCAGAAATCAGCCACGTCAATTTTTAAGTTGTTAATGGTTTTTAATGTTTGTTCAAAAATATCCTTGCCATCTGTATCAAAACCAAAGACGAAAGAGCCAATTACCGCCATTTTATTTTTATGAATATTTTCAACTGCTTTTTTATACTCTGTTACTTTATTTGTTTTTTTACCAATATGGTTAATTGTTTCCTGGTTAACAGATTCAAAACCAATAAGCCAGGAAACACACCCTGCTTTTTTTGAAAGTTGAACAAGTTCTAAATCATTTGCTAAAACATCAGAGTTCCCATTGCAGAAAAATCTTTTTTTTAGTCCAATCATTTTTTTAAACAATTCCTTTGTATAATCTGTATCAATTGTTAATGAATTATCATAAAACATAATGGTTTTTTGGGAAATAGATTTTATTTCATCAATTACTTCATCAACAGGTCTTTTGTAAAAAACTTCACCATTTGGTAAACATGCTTCTGGGCAGAATTCACATTTAAAAGGACAACCTCTTGTTGCCTCAACCGCGCCTGTTATTACCAAACCAGGAATTTTAACATTAACAGGTGGAATTTTCATTAAACCATCAAATTTTTTTGGTCCATAAATCTGTTTTGATCCACCTTTTTCAAAATCTTCAAGAAGCTCAAGCCAGCAAAGCTCATTTTTACCAATTATGACACTATCGGCATGATTTAAAACATCTTTTGGATTAATTGATGGATACCAACCGCTAAAAACCACTGTTGTTTTTTTTGCTTTAAATATTTTTGCAATCTCATAAGCCCGGGGAATACTTGATAAATTAAAGTTTATTAAAACAATATCATATTTTTCATTAAAATTTATTTTTGAATATCTTTCATCAACAAACTCTACTTGATGTTTTTCAGGTGTTATTGCCATTAATTGACGAGCAAACAATGTTGGAAGAATAGAAAATGTATTAAGAAAAAATTTTTCAAATAAACTCAGCTTTTTTCCATTTAACCAAAAATTTTCAATTATCAATATCTTCATTGTTTTCAATTGTTATAATAAACACATATAAATAAGTACTCTTAATTATATTATGATAAAATGATGAAATATGAACCAGTTTTACAATCCAGTTTTTCTATCTAAAATTCTTAAAAGTTATTTGCTTGATATTGATAGATTAAGAAGAATAAATTCAAAACAATTAAGAGATTACCAAAACAAACAATTTCGAAGGTTGATCAAGTTTGCTTTAACTGTACCAATGTATCATGATAAATACAAAAAAAGTGGTATTAATATTAATGATATTAAGTCATTAGATGATATTGAAAAAATTCCAACCGTTACTAAAGATGATTTTAAAAATTATTTTCCTGATGGTATTACATCATCAAAAGTTAATAAAAAAACATTAATTCAGGTTTCTACTTCTGGTACAACCGGTAAAAAACTTACTGTTTATGTTGACATGTTTGATATTATTGTTGGTTTATTTGGTTACATAAGATCGATTAAGGAGCATGGAATCAACTGGAGGAAAGACAAGCTTACGATCATTGCTGATTTTGCACCACATACTGTTGAAACAGGCTACATTAATAGAGGTTTGTATAAATATTTTGGTTCAAATATTTTTTTTAAAAATTTTCAATGGCTTAACACAAATGATCCACCTGAAAAAATCATCAAAGAGATTGATAATTTTAAACCAGATTTTATTGGTGGTTATGTTGGAATGTTGGGACATTTGGCTCTTTTAAAAGAAAAAGGTTTTGGAAAAAATATTTCACCAAAAGTTATTGCTGCAACTGGTGCTCCTCTTTCTTTACCTTTAAAAAATCTAATTGAAAAATCCTTTAATGCAAAAATCTTTGAATCATATGGTTCTACCGAGTCTGGTCCTATTGCTTTTACTTGTAAAAATGGTAAGTTTCATGTTATGTCAGATTTTGTTTATTTAGAATTTTTTAAAAATGGTAAACCTGTTGAACATGAAGAAGCAGGTAAACTTGTCGTAACAAAATTATATGGAAATGGAACACCAATTATTAGATATGATGCAATTAATGATATTGTTGCACCACTTTTAAGTACATGTGACTGCGGTTTAACAGGCAGTCTTTTGAAAAAAATTTATGGGAGGGAAGATATATCTATTTATACAGCTGATGGTAGAATTCTTCTTCCTACTTCTTTTGGTGATATTTTTGGAAAAATCTTATATGAATTAAAAACAAATAAACTAAAAAATGTAAGGATCATTCAGCATAGTTTAACCAAAATTGAGATTCAAGCAGTAATAGATGAGAATTTAAGAGAAATAGGTCCTTCTGTTGAACAGATTTTTTCAGTTATTAAGGATGGTTTTAAAGAAAAAATTGGCAGCAATGTTGAGTTTATAACAAAAGAAGTAAAAAATATAGATACAAATAAACCAAGGATTATTTCTAAGGTTGATCCTTCTAAAATAAAAATCATTGGTTATGATTAAATACAAATTATCAAAAAACACCGAAAAATATATATAAAATTAATTGTTAATACTTTAACAATTGTTAAAATGGAGGTAATATAATGAAAGTCACTCTATGTATTGGAGATGTATGTGTACCACAAAAATGCCCTGTTGTTGATGTACAAGAGGATAAAGTAATAATTGGTGAGAAGAAAAATATTTGTGTATTAACAAAAGAACAATTCAACATTTTAAGAGAAAAAATATTACGTGGCGAATTATAAATAGAAGGTTAAACTACTTCTATTTATTATTTTTCTATTAATGATGATTAAATCCTGCTTTGTTTTCATTATATAATCTAAATGCTTCATCCATTAATTCAGTAAGTGTTTGTATTCTTTCTTCATTATTATTTTTAAAAGCACCATACAAGGTTGTGTAAAATGGTTTGATATTGCCACCATGTTCATAACCTAAAGTAATAACAGTAAACATCGGTACACCTTGTATATGTTCTTTATCGTAAATATAAAAAGTGTTTAACCATTGTTCTGAGGTGTTTTTATCATCCAGATAAATATAAATATAAGGCACAGTTTGGTTTTTAAAAGTTGTAACTGTATAATATGATTTTTCTTTTTGAAGTTCTATATTGAAAAACTCTTTTATAACTGGAAACATGATATCACATGCGGGACAATCATCTTCACTATAATGTAGAAAAACAGGCCCTTTTGTTAGATTTTCTAAGATAAAATCATAATGAGCCTGACCGTTTGCTGTTTCAAATGTAAAATCCATGGATGTTTTTGGATTCAGTTTTAAACAACTAAGGCAAATGACATCAACAATTTTAAATTTAACCTCATTATATACATCAGTAAAAATTAGCATAGCGCTAAAACCAACTGAAATGCAAATGACAAGAGTTATTCCAATTGAAACAACATACTTATTTTTCATTATAACCACTTATAAGATATTATTTTTTTTGGGCAAACATCCATACATTTACCACATAATATACATTCAGGATCTCTAACCATGTTAGGAACATCTATACTCATGGGGCAATTAAATGAACAAACATTACAACCAATACAATTTGTTTTATCAACATCAACATGTAACAAACTTATTTTGTTAAAAGTTCCAAGTATAGCACCAACAGGGCAAAAATATCTACACCAACCTCTTTCAACTGCGAAAATCAAAATCAAAAATAAAATAAATATTACAAATGCTGGCCAGAAATAAAAGCCTAAAACAAACTTTCCAGGGTTTAAAATAAGCGTTGGTATTGTTCCAGTTAAAAAACCAACAGGACAAATATCTGTAAACATAAAACCAAAAAGTGCAGTTGTTAAAACAACCAAACCAAGTAAAATAAAATATTTAGTATATCTAAGGCAATGTTCAGCTTTAAATTTACTAATCTTTTTTATTATAGGATATTTTTTTAGTTTCCTTGCCACATTACCAGTTCCCCTTTGTAACAGACCAATAGGACAAGCCCATGCACAAATTGCTCTTCCTGTTATTGAACCAAAAAAACCTATTATTAATAAAGGATAAATAAGCAAATTCCAAGCAAAATTACCTTTATAAACACTTTTTTCAATTGATCTTAAAGGACAAGCTGATGTTGCAGCAGGGCAAGCATTACAATAAAAAAAAGGAAAACAAAAACCAGTTTTTAACCCAAGTGATCCAAGATTAGCTGAAATAGTAACAAGTACTTGAAACAAAAGTCTTTTTATCTGGAATTTCATCTTAATCTCTTTCTTCTAGATAATAAAATAACTAATAAAATTGCAATAACAAAAAGTAATATTTCAAAGCCAGGGGTTTTATTATTCTCTCCATTTCCACCATTAGAATTATTAGAACTTGATTTCAACATAACATTTGTTATTTCTGTTTCAAACCATTGACCATCATCAAATTTTATTGAAAAACTATATTCAAAATAAGTAGCTGCTGTCTTTGTTAATTTATAAGTGGTTCTATAAACATTATCTACCAGATTCATACTAACATTTTCTCTTGTAAAACATAAATCCTTTTTACATTCTTGAATTACTATATAGACCTTATCAATTTCTTTTTCACTTTTAATATCGGCTGTTATTGTTATTTGTGAGGCAGGCTCTGGTTCATCAGGTTCAATATCTACATCAACTATTACTTCTGCTAAAGAACTATTACCAATTAAACATAATGTTAAAAAAATCATTATTAAGATTTTTATTATTTTCATATTTTTTCACCTTTCTATTTAATCAATTAATTTATCAATAATCGGGCCAAGTATTGTTGTATTTGCTGGGAAACCAGCAGGAATATCCAGGTAAACACATACTCCTGTTTCTCTGAAATTTAGTCTCCCTTTTTTATCAAATATACAAAGAGTTGGAATAGTTCCTTCCTTCATATATTTTTCTGAAATACTACCATTATCCATTCCAAAAACCCAATTCAGTTCAATACCTTTTGTTTCATTAAACCAGTTTCTGAAACTATTGATTAATTGCGCATCTTCTCTGGGATCAATATTTATAGAAATAATCTCTAAATCATTTCTACTATAGTTATCATAAATCTTTTTTAATTCAATCATTTGATATTGACATGGGCCGCACCAGGTTGCCCATAAATCAAGAAGAACAATTTTACCCTTGAAATCAACCAGTTGTTTAGTATCACCATCCAAAGTGATAAAAATAAAATTATCAATTTTTTCATTAGAATTTTCTGAACAACCAGATAAAAAAGAAAGCAAAAAAATAATTAAAAATAAAAGTAAAAATACATTTTTTTTCATATTAACAGATACCATTTTTAAATTATAGATTTTTTTATTGATATAACATCAGCTTATTTTTTAATTCTTCTTTTGGATAAAAACCAATAATTCTATCAACTAGGTTACCATTTTTAAAAACAAGAAGAGTAGGTATACTCATAATATTATATTTAACAGAAATAGCAGGATTTTCATCAACATTAACCTTACCAAATACAATCTTTCCCTGCATCTCCCTTGCTAAATCATCAATAACAGGGGCCATCATTCTACAAGGACCACACCAAGAAGCCCAACAATCAATAACAATAAAACTATATTTTTTAATGGTTTCATCAAAATCTGCATCATTTATCTCAAAAGGTTTATTTTTCAAATTTTTTTTCATATTTTTTTCTCCTTTAAAATATTGTTTTTTTAATTGTTCGATTTTTCTTTTTCTTATTTCATAAAGTTCATCATTCATTGTTTAACCAGTATTTTGACTCATATATAATTATTATCTTGTAAAAACTTCCTGACTCTTAAATAACCAATAAATTTTTTTCCATCAGCCCATAAAATTGGAGCTGTTTTTTGTAAATCATTAAAAATATCATAATTTTTTGCTTCATTAAACTGCTCATTAGTCCAATCATCCATAGAATGAGGATATGTAACTATTTTTATTCCTTTTGTTTCTTTTATTAATTCTTTTATTTGAATACATTTTTCACAATTTTCTAATGAAAACAATATTATTTCTGTCATTTGTGTTTCACCAATTTTCACAATTTAAAATGGTTTATCCTAATTTATTTTTGAATTAGAATTTTATTAAAAATTCTAATTTTACTTAATATTACATTCTTATAATTATAATTATCTTACTTAAAACCTTTCTTTTTTTATTTAAAAATAATCTACTATTGCATTGTTTTTTAACTGATATTAATAAATAATAAAAGAACTTCTATAACAATAAAAAGCTAAAAAAATTAAAATTAAAGAAAAATAAATTTTTGAAGTATTGGAAATTTTTCCAACAACCTCAAAAATAAGGAATGAACTGTTGATTTACTTCTAGGCATATTAACTTCCAAGATAGTCCATAAGCTCATGTAACCCATTTCATCCATTGCACGCACTTGTATTTTTAGTTTTCCTGTTTTACTAAATGCATGTGAAAATACTACTTCTTCACCTGAAGTGTAATACTCTGTCCAATTAATTGATTCACCATCACCCCAAATTATTTTAAAGCATACATTATGGTTATCAAAATCAGTTGCTGAAATAGTATATTGAAGTGTTTGTCCAGGTTTTCCAGAAGTTGGTCCATTGATGATAGGAGCATCTGGTTGGGTATTATCGGTAATTTCAAGCCTTATTGGATCTGACCATTCACTTGTTGCACTTTTATTGTCTTTAGCAATAACCTTGACTAAATAAGCTCCTATTGCAGACCAGGAATGTGTTTCTGTGACAATCTCTCCAGAGTTAAAAGGACCAAGCCAATCAGATGTTTCCCCATCATCCCAATCAAATTTATAATATACTGGTTCTCCATCTGGATCTGTTGTAAAAGCTGTGAATGTTAAAGTTTGATTATACACACCATGATCAGGGCCTTCTAAAGTTGGTTTTGCAGGTGGGTTACTAAACTTTCCTATTTTTAATTT
>JBNVCE010000061.1:0-9735 GCA_050410885.1 Thermoplasmatota archaeon
CTTCAATGTACAACAAACGATTAATATAAGAACTAGAATCACCCCAATACCACCATCTATAATGTTGTTGTTTTTCATCCTCACTTAAATGTGTGATTCTACCTTTATACTCAAAACCATCAAGATTTAATTTAAAAACATAAGCACCTTGAAACGTAAATTCACCATAATCAGGACCTGGGAAATCATCAAATTCATTTTTTGTTTCTTCATCGATTTCATAAAGACTAACAGGTATTACTAGTAATTCCTTTTCTTTAGAAAACAAAAATGCTTTATGATCATACAAAACAGGACTATCAGTTCCTCTGTCACCAATAACTATCTTATCAATCTCAACAGGGTTTTCAAAATCACTTACATCAAAAAGTGCAATTTTAAGACCTAAATACCAAGCAAAACTAGGATTATATGACTCAATTGTTTCTTTTCCAATACCAATTATATGATTTTCATCATATGGATGTAAATAACTTGAAAAACCTGGTATTTTTAAATAACCAAGAATCCTTGGATTAAATGGATCAGACAAATCAATTGTGTAAAATGGGTCAGTATTTTTAAAAGTAACAAGATATGCTTTTTCACCTAAAAACCTAGCTGAATAAATCTGCTCGCCAGGTGCAATGTCTTTAATAGAAGAAACTTGGTTTAGATTTTCATCAAGTACAAAAATATTATTTTTAGAAGGATTATTTACATCCCAAGAGTAACCAACCGTTGTTGCAATTCTAAAAAAGTTATTATATTCATCCATGGAAAACTGATTTAAAACTCTACCTGGGACCACACCTTTACCAATGTAATTAATCTGGCCATTGTTCACATTTATTTTATGAATAATGGTTTTTTCTTCATCATAATTATATTCTTTTAAAATAGCACCTGTATTAAAAAAATAATTAGTATAAACAAGGTAAATATTATTTTCAGACATATACATGTTTTCTGAAACACCTATTAAAAAGCTTTTTTCAACAACATTTAAATTATCTAAGTTTATCGAAATCACATGGGTCATTGAATCAACAGGTTCAGGAGAATCAATATAATAAATCTGGTTACAAGATATTTTAGAAGTTTTATTATCAATTGTTATTTCTGGGACATTCAAAGTATAATTATTATTATAATACCTGAAAATATAATATGAATACTCCGATGATACAACATAAACATAATTGCCTATCATTCTTGAATCAAAATATGTTCCATCAATTTCTATGTTTTTCACAAGGATAGGATTTGCTCTACTGGATATATCATAAATTTTTATAACAGAAGAGGAAACCTCCCAGGGAATTTCCTCTTGAGTTTTTTCCTCACCGGTTCCTTCATCTTCTTCAATTGCAGTTTTATATAAAATAGGATAATTATAAGAACTTCCAAAAACAATTAAATAATTGTTACTTACAAAAAATTCACTAACATAAACATCATCTTTTATTGAAATTTTGGACTTAATTTGTGCATCTTCAGCAGGATATGCTTCTAAAATAAATAATTTCTGATCAGCTAAAACATAAATATATTTACCATCTGTTTTAACAATGTCTGGTTCATCAACACCCTCAACCTGAACATTTGTTTTAGAATAATCAATAGAATCACCATTAGAAGATTTAGATTCAGAGCTGGAGCTATCCCTTACAATAGCATTTCCAGAATATTGGAAATAATTACTAAAGTTTTCATGATTTGTACTTAAAAAATCAAATAATTCATCATATGACGAAAAAGTTTTTATTTTATAAGAATAGCTTTTATTTGTAAAACTAGTAATTAAATATGCTCCTATAATTGTTGCTGATAACAGTATTATTAAAACAATAAATGCTTTAATTTTTATGTTTTTATCTTCCATTTTAACACCTTTACATTAAATTATAATAAAGTGTTATTTCATTAAGAGTTTATAAACTATAGTAAATTGTTTGGGAAAAACCAAATGCAACAAATCATTAGTTCAGATCCTTATCACAAGTGATGAAAAAATTGAAAAAGATTATTATTTATATAAAAAAATCAAAATTGTGGTTTATATGTTTTTCTATCATGTAATGTTACGTCAGATAGGTAACATCGCATAATCTTTTCTAAAACTCATTTTATTCCTCATCAAAAAAAAGGGGTGCAAAGAAAAATATGGATTACACTACTGTAAAAAATAGAAAAGCTATGGTCAAAGCTGTGAAAACCTGGTATGAAAGTAAAAGATAGTTTCTCCTGTTCCAACATCTGATTTTGGCTATAGTATTGCTCTTTCTGGCAACACTTTATATAATGAGTATTACGAAAATTTTTAATTTTTTATTTCAAACAAAATATAAATTTAATTCATATTTTTTAATAACGAAATAAAAAATATATCTGCTTTTGGTAAAAACAAAAATGCTCCAAAATCTGTTTTTTTAAAAAATTGGGTGAAACCAAAATCATTCAAACTAGAAATTTCAAAATTTTTTTCTTTAGAAAAATTTTTAACAACCTCATCTGTCTCATCAGGTGTAAAAGTACAAACAGCATAAAACAAATACCCATTTTTCTTTACTTTTTTTGCAGCTTCTCCTAAAATTTTTTGTTGTAATTCTGGGTAATCACCTGGTCCGTTAATATATTTAACTTCAGGATTTCGCCTAACAGCGCCAATCCCTGTACAAGGTGCATCAACAAAAACAATATCAAATTTTTTATCAAAAGGCTTATTGGTTACAGTTATCTTAGCATTATAGTTTTTTAATCTTTTTTCCAAAATCAACCTTTTTTGAGCATTTATATCAAATGCAAAAATCTTTTTTTTATTTCTGCTAATAGAAGCCATTGCAAGAGATTTACCACCATTACCACAGCAGAAATCTAAAATACTTTCACCCAAAGAAACAACAAAAAAAGAAATAAGTTGACTGCCTTCATCCTGAACATGTGCAAGATATTTATTAACAGCAGATGAAAAACGGCCCATGGACGAAGTAAAAATAGCTGTTTCAAGATATGATTTTTCAGCAGGTAATTTCTCCTGTGAAAGAATATTAATTACTTCTTGCGCATCACTTTTATTAAAATTAATACATAAAGTTGTTGGTGGTTTTTCATTTAAATACTCAATCATTTTAATATTATTTTTTAAAAGAGTAGCAACATAATGCGAAACAGAGTATTTTATTTCAAAGTCATCATTAACAAAATTTTTTTGTACACCATCCAAAGCCAGATTCACATAAGCTTCAGGATTATTTGTTAAACCTGTTTCATCAAGAATATCATCATAAATTTTTTTCCATCTAACAACATCATGAACAATATCAGCTACTTTTTCTCTTTCAAACAAAGATAATTCACTAGAAGGTAAAATATCACGTAAACACATTGCCATTTTGTTTTTTTTTAAATACTTGGCAACAACTTTTACAGCTACTTTTTTAAAGTCCATGTTTTACACCAATTTATAGTAAAAGGTAAACAATTACTTTAATCAAAAATATTTCCAAAATTAAAAGGATATTTTTAAAAAAAATCTAAATTATAAAGAAAAATATTAAAATAAACTATGAATATGCCCTGGAATATGCCAGCTATTGTTGATAAAGAAAAATGTACAGCCTGTGGAACATGCGTTGATACATGCCCAGTTGATGCTATATCTTTAGAAGATAAAGCAGTAATTAATAAAGAAAATTGTATAGACTGTGGTACATGTATAGATGGATGCCCAGAAGGTGCTATTTCATTATAGTTTTTAAAAAAATCCACATTTAAAACTAATTTTTTTAATTTTTTTTTATGCAATTGTTATTTCTTCGCAAAGATAAACATCTTGTATGGTATTAAGAAGTTTTATTCCTTCATCCATAGATCTTTGAAAAGCCTTTCTACCAGAAATTAAACCCATACCACCTGCTCGTTTATTAATCACAGCTGTTCTTACTGCTTCAGAAAAATCATTCTGCCCAGATGGTCCACCAGAGTTTATAAGACCAATTCTTCCCATGTAACAGTTAGCAACTTGGTATCTTGTTAGATCAATAGGATGATCTGAACAAAGTTCACGGTATACTTGTTGATTTATAGCACCATATTTAACACCATTTTTATTTAAAGCAACATATCCACCGTTTACTGTTGGGAGTTTCTGTTTAACAATATCTGCTTCTATTGTAACACCTAAATAATTTGCCTGCCCAGTTAAGTCTGCTGATGTATGATAATCAATGCTCTCTTTCTTAAAAACTGGGTTTCTCAAATAACACCATAAAACTGTTGCAAGACCAAGTTCATGAGCATATTTAAAAGCCTGGCTAACTTCTTGGATCTGACGAGTTGATTGCTCAGAACCAAAATAAATAGTGCAACCAATTGCTACAGCACCCATGTCCCATGCCTGTTCAACAGAAGCAAACATAATTTGATCAAACTTATTCGGATAGGTTAAAAGTTCATTATGATTTATTTTAACAATAAAAGGAATTTTATGGGCATATTTTCTTGAAACAGAACCAAGAATACCAAGGGTTGATGCAACAGCGTTACAGCCACCTTTTATTGCTAATTCAACTATGTTTTTAGGATCAAAATAAATAGGATTTGATGTAAAAGATGCAGCAGCAGAGTGTTCAACACCTTGATCAACAGGAAGTATTGATAAATAACCTGTACCTGCAAGTCTACCAGAGTTAAAAATAAAATTTAGGTTTTTTAAAACATTATTAGATCTATCTGAATCAATAAAAACTCTATCCAAAAAATCCTTACCTGGTAAATAGAGCAAATCTTTTTTTATCTTTGGCTCAGAAAAATTTAATAAATAATCTGCTTCATTCCCAAGATATTGTGCTATCTGATTTAGTTTATCACTCATTTTTAATTAATCTCTCCCTTTGCATTTAATTAAACAAGTTAAATATTTTTTATGAAATACACATCATTACAAAAATGTTTTGATAAAAAACTCTCCAAAAGATATATATTATCATTGATTATATGACAAATCAGAAAAAAATTTGTGAAAGGAGAGATATATATATGGATTGGAAAAATAGATCAGCATATATTTTTATTAAAACAAAAAAAGGAAAAGCACAAGATGTTTGGGAAAGAATTCAAAGGTGGAATAACATAATTGGAACCTGGGTAGTAGATGGGGAATGGGATGTAATAGCATGGATTGATGCAGAAAACTGGGACGTTGTTCATAATTGTGTAAAAACAATAAAAGAATGGGATGAAGTAGATTATACAAGCTCGCATATGATTTATAATGGATTTAAAAATAGTGATTGGTGGTGGGAAAGACCAGTTGGTGCTTGGATATTATTAAGAGAAGAAAAATTAAACCAAGCATTTGATACATTCAAGACTTGGAATTGGACATTAAGTGGTGCTAGTATTCCTGGTGATTGGGATTACATGGCATGGATAGGTGCTCAAAGCTGGGATGAAATTTTAGACCATTTAATGGAAATCAAGGAACATAAATGGGAGACAAAAACTTTTATTCCAATTAAATCTTGGTGGAATGAAAACTGGAAAAATAAATGGTGGTAAAAACAAAACCATCAATTTTTTTATAATTTACCTTCTTTATATCTTTTTGTTAACTTATCAATCATATCCTTTGTCATGGCTGGTAAATCGTAAGATGCTTTCCAGCCCCATTCTTTTCTAGCAGCTGAATCATCAATAGATTGAGGCCATGAATCAGCTATTGCTTGTCTAAAATCTGGTTTGTATTCACATATAAAATCAGGAATATATTTTTTTATTTCATCCTCAAGTTCACCTGCTGAAAAACTCATTGAAGCAACATTAAAATCACAATGATGTTTAAGTTTAGAAAGATCTGCTTCCATTAAATCAATTGTTGCTTTAATACAATCAGGCATGTACATCATTGGTAAAACAGTGTCTTTTTTCAAAAAACAGGTATATTTTTTATTTTTTATTGCTTCATAAAAAATTTCAACTGCATAATCAGTTGTTCCACCACCTGGTAATGTTTCAGCGCTGATAATTCCAGGATACCTCATACCCCTGACATCAAGTCCGAATTTTTTGAAATAATAATCACCAAGTAATTCACCTGTTACTTTTGTGATACCATACATTGTTTTTGGTTTAAGAATGGTTTCTTGGGGAGTGTTTTTCTTGGGAGTCTCAGGACCAAAAACAGCAATAGAACTTGGCACAAAAACTCTTGTCAATTTAAATTCTCGAGCTATTTCAAGAATATTATAAAGACCATTAATATTTACATCCCAACAAATAAGTGGATTTTTTTCACCAGCAGCTGAAAGAATCGCTGCCATGTTATAAATGGTATCAATTTCATATTTTTTGACTACTTTTTCAACACTTTCATTATCTGTTATATCAATATATTCAAAAGGACCTGAATTAAGTAATTTTTCACTTGGCTTTGTTTTTCTTCCACAAGCAACAACATTATCATTGCCGTATCTAGCCCTTAAAGCCATGGTAAGCTCAGAACCTATTTGGCCAACTGAACCAGTAACCAGTATTTTTTTCATATCTGTTTTTATCATAAACAATCTCCCGTTATTTTTAATTAAAGATAAAATCGGTATAAAAAATGTATATACATACTTTACTAAATTAATAAAAAAACTAGTAAATAAAAATTTAAAATTAATTTTTTAAGGTCTTGGTAACAAATTAGATTCTTTAACTAAATAAGGAATTACCTCTTCACAAAAAACAGCGGTTAAATGAATACCATGAACTCCTTTGATTTTTTTAATTTCGCTTATTAATTCTAATGCAACATTAATTCCTTCATCTAAAGGATCAGTAGAATTTTTCATCCTAAAATAAATATCATCAGGAATTTCTGTGCCAGGAACATGAAACTTCATACGTTCAGTCATCTTTATTGATTTAAGTAATGTTACACCAGCAATAATATGAATTTTATTATCAAGACCTTTTGATCTGATTTCATCCATCCAAAGATTAAACTTATTTAAATCAAAGACACTTTGAGTTTGAATAAAATCTGCACCAGCATTAATCTTTTTTTCAAGACGATAAACAGCTAAATCAATTGAATCCAAAAAAGGATTAGCTGCTGCTCCAATAAAAACCTCTGGTTTACCAGCGATGATTTTTTCACCATTTTGAAAAACACCATTGTTTCTCATATCATTTATAATCTGAATCAATTGTATAGAATCTAAATCATAAACGCCTTTTGCACCTGGATGATTACCAAAACACTGATGATCCCCTGTTAAAAGTAAAATATTTCTAATACCATTTGCAGATGCTCCTAAAACATCACTTTGTAGAGCTATTCTATTTCTATCTCTACAAGTAGTCTGCATGATTGGCTCTAAATTCATATTTTTAAGAATAATACATCCACCCCAACTGGATAATCTCACAACAGCAGTTTGATTATCAGTTATATTAAAAGCATCTGCATAACCTTTTAAAAGATCTGCTTTTGTTTTTATCTTATTTGGATCAGAACCTTTAGGTGGACCTATTTCTGCTGTAACTGCAAATTTTTTTTCAGACAATACCCTTTCTAAGTTGCTTCTATAATGCATGTTAAATAACCCTCCTAGATTCAATGGAAAAAGACCAATTTTTTGTTTTATTGATTTTTTTTAACCTATCAAGTTGACCATTTTTTTTCAGTTTTTTATAAATAAGATCCCAAACACAATCAATGTCACTACTAACTTCGCATTTACCATTTTTCACTCCACCACATGGACCATTTAACATACTTTTAGGGCATCTGGCAACAGGGCATAAACCATAAAAAACATCCTGAACACAATCCCCACATAAGGTACATCTTTTTTCAAAATCATCTGCATGTTTAATTTCACCTAAAAATAATGTATCACAACCTGCAACAATATCTACTTCTTCAATAATCTCTGATACTGTTTGCACACCACTGCCACATGCAAGAACAAGTATTTTTTTTGCTTTTTCAATCTCTTTTTGATGATTTTTCAAAATAAGCTTACCTTTTTGGAGATTACAAGCAGGCTCTAAAACAACCCATCCAGTAATCTTAAGACCTTTTTCCTCTAATACTTTTTTCATTGACAAAACTTCTTCTTGGCCACCAGTATGACAAATGGTTGCGCATTCACTACAGCCAATAATAAAAACATCGCTATTATCAATACTTTTTATTAAATCATCAATTGCTTTTTGTTTGGTTATAATCATATTGATATTAGATAAAAAATTTACATTTAAGGATTTGCATTAAAATGAAAATATCTTTATAGCAATCTACTTTTACAAAATACATATTTTTATTAAAAGAAATTAGGTTGAATAAAAATGCTTGATGATTTAAAAACAATTTCAGAAATAGATAAATCTGATATGCTTGGTGTAATCCAAAGATTTCCAGAACAAATAAAAACTTCTTATGATATCCAAAATTCCTTGGTTATTAACTCATACATTAAGATTGATAACATAATAATTAGTGGTATGGGTGCTTCATCAATTACTGGTGATATTATCCAAAGCCTCTGCATTGATAAAATTGATATTCCTATTTTTGTAAACAGGCAATATTATCTACCAAAATGGGCAAATAAAAATACACTTTTAATCACGCAAAGCTATTCTGGAAACACCCAAGAAACATTAAATAGTTTTAAGCATGGTTACCAAAAAAGATGTAAAATAATAGGAGTTTCTTCAGGTGGAAAATTAGAGGAATTATGTTTAAAATCAGAAATTCCTTTTATAAAAATTCCACAAGGTTTTCCACCAAGAACAGCAACAGGATATATGTTGTTTTCATCTTTATTTGTTTTAAAAAAACTTGGAATTTTAAAAAATGATATTGACTTAGAAATACAAGAAACAATTTATACGGTTAATGAATTAATAAATAATATTAAAAAGGATGTTCCTGAAAAAGAAAACATTTCCAAACAATTAGCAAAACAAATTTTAAATAAAATTCCACAAGTTTATGGATTTGAATTTTATACTCCAATTGCAAAAAGATGGTGCACACAATTTAATGAAAACAGTAAAATAATATGTAGATATGATGAAGTGCCAGAATGCAATCATAATGACATAGTTGGATGGTCTTTAAACCCCGAAGTTTCAAAAAAATTTATTTGTATACTATTTAGAGATAGTGACAATGAAACAATTTATATTACAAAAAGGCTTAATTTTATGAAAAAACTTTTTAAAGATGTTTCAGCAGATGTTATTGAGATACAGGTTATAGGTAAAAAACAATTAGCTAAAATGATGTATGCCATGCTTCTTGGAGACTTTACAAGTTGTTACCTTGCAATTTTAAGGGAAATTGATCCAATACCTGTTGACATAATAACAGAACTAAAAAATGAACTTGTAAATTTGTAAAATTATTTCTTATTAGTAAAGTAAATTTAAATATCAACAATGCATTCGATAAATAATGTAAATATTATAGGGATGCATTTTCCGTGATGTGTTATGATAGCATATCATAAAAATAAAAATTTTAAAACAGTAGAAAAAAATCTTAACGATAAAACAAAGGATGGTAAATACCAAACATTATTTCAACAGGTAAATGCAGCAGCCTTTTTAACAACTTTTGAAGGAAAGATTCTAGAGGCTAATATAAAATCCTGCGATTTATTTGGCTATAACTGGGAGGAAATAATCAAATTATCTTTAAAAGATATATTTTCACCTGACACAAATTGGTCACAATTTATTGATGAACTATCA
>JBNVCE010000062.1:0-3232 GCA_050410885.1 Thermoplasmatota archaeon
TGAAATTTATTCAAAATTTCCAAATGCAATAAAAAAACAAACATTTTGGATATTTGAAAAAGTTCATAAAGAACGCTGGTTACCAGAATTATATTAATAAAAATACTTTTTTATTTTTAATTCAAATGTTTCATTATTATTGAAAAGGACATATGCCTGGGCATATTGCCATAGTTGCTGCAACAGCACTTGCAACAGCACCAATAATTAATATCTCCATATTTTTTTTCACCACCTTTTATCTTTATATTTAATATCATGTTATACTTTGTCAATAATTGATATATAAAATTATCGTGACAAAACACCAAATTGTAAAAAATCATATTTAAATACTAGAAAATAAACTGTATAACTTAAATTAAAAAGTTTTATTCTAAAAAGATAACGTATAGAACTCTGTATCGGTTTATTTTTTTTAAATACAAATTTTAAAATTTTATTTTTAGATCATCTATTAAAATCTCTGCAGCCCATCTTGCTGCTTTAGCTGAAACAACTGTGCATTTATCAACATGGCCACCTGCTTTTTCAAACTCAGCATATTCAACTGGATCCAAAAGATTAAAAGTTCTTCCAAAAAGCTTCAAATGGATATCTTTACATCTAGGTGAACCATATTCCTCAACAAATTTATCATAAAGTTTTTTTGAAAACTGAAAAACTCTTCTTTTACGTTTACCAGCACTAAAATCTTCATAAGTCCTACCAACAACAGCACCAATTGCAAGCAGTCCTCCAACAAGAGCACCACAAGTTCCCTCTGTTGACAAGGATGTTCCTCCAGCCATTGCATCAGATGCTTGTATTGTTTTAGGATCACCAATACCAAGGGTTTCATATAAAGCAGAAAGAACACATTGAGGACAACTACCACGCTCTGCTTCATATTTAAAAGCAAGAGTATGCACTTTTTCAAGGATTTCCTCTTTTGAATTCATAAAATTTATCTCCATTTATTTAACCATACATTTGAGTAGGAACAGGTGGAAGGGAGGGAGCAGTTGGTTTAGACTGTTGCATAAATCTTTTAATCTGTTTTTCTATTTTTTCAGCCTCTTTATACAATGGCTCTGGATCAATATCAATTAAAGGAAGCATAACATCAAGTTTTTTAAGTAGATTACCTGCTGCTCTTGAATCAGGAAAATCAGAACGAGCTTCAGAAAGTAAACAGATAACATCATGATTTTTTAGAACTGCTTCATAAAGTAAAACACCTGTTACACCAGTTATCATTCCTTCTTGTGTTTCCTCGATTTTATAGGTTTTTAAATAATTCTTCATTTTACTAGTACTACCAACTCCATAAACTTTCAACTCTTTTTTGATATCACCAAATGCATGAGTGCCTTCTAATGCAACTATGGTTTTACAACCTTTTTTAAAAGCCCAATCAAGAATTTCATCTGCAAGGGGTTTTATAATGCTATAAGGTGGCATAAATTCAGAAATGATAACAGCAAGTTGTTCACATTCCCCATTAGGTCCACATTTTTTATTACCAGCATAGATCCTAACAGGTGGAGAAGGTTTTGCTTTATGAATAACTGTTGCTGGCATAAACTCATTAGAAATAATTGTTCCAATTTCATTAAGTTTCAAAGAATCAATAATATAATGACCAGCAATGGAGCTAATAAGACCAACAGTTGGAAAAGCAACAACAAGTAAACTATTTGATAAATCCTCTTTATTATATTCAATAATTTCAATATCATTCATATTATAACCTCAATACCAGATATTTTTATTCTATTTAACATTGTTTCTATTCTATTAACAAATTCAATTCAGAAATGTTTTTGATTTTATAATCTGCATCAACATTAACACCTATAACCTTACAGCCAGCAGCTTTACCTGCTTTTACATCACTTTCAGTGTCTCCAACAAGAACAACATCTTTTGGCTCAACATTTAAAAGTTTACAAGCCTTTAAAACAATCTCAGGATTTGGTTTACCATTAATTACATCATCACTTGTTATAATAAAATCAAAGTATTTTTCTATATTAAATTGTTTAAGAATTTGAATAGCACAATCTTTAGGAGTATTTGTTATTATTACTTTTTTGTATTTTTTTAGTTTTTCAAGTATGGGTTTGGTTTCTTTAAAAATTTTTATACTTTTTATATTATTACCATAAACATTATTACAAAATTTAGCAACTTCCATTGGTAAATTCATCTTTTTTATGTTATCATAAAGATCATGACCCCAATATTTTTCAATAAATTCATCTCTTGAAATCTTTTTTTGATTAAATGCTTCTAATGCACTATTTAATGACAACCACCATGAATCAAGGGAATCAACAAGAACACCGTCCATGTCAAACAATAATGCTTTTGGTTTTAATTTCATAAAATACCTTGCAGGCATGAAATAAAAGAATCATTCAAAAACATTACTGTGAAACAAGGTTATGTTTAAAACACATTAAAACATAACTTTTTAAAGATTATTATGAAGGAATTAAAAATTGTTTCAAATAAAAGAAATGAAATGATTGATATAACTACTGAGGTGCAAAGATTAATAGATAAAGAAAACGTTGAAAATGGTTATGTTGTTATTTATGTTCCACACACAACAGCTGCTATAACAATTAATGAAGGTGCTGATCCCAGTGTTCAAAAAGATATAATTGAAACATTAAACAAACTTGTACCAGAATATGGTAATTATATGCATTCAGAAGGCAACAGTGATGCACATATAAAAGCAAGTATTCTTGGTTCATCTGTTACTATACTTATTCAGGATAGTAGACTTGTTTTAGGCACATGGCAACATATATTTTTTTATGAAGGAGATGGACCAAGAAATAGAAAAGTATATCTGGAAATAATTAAAACAAAAAATTAAGAAATACTTTTTAATTATAAAACTGTTATTTTACTGTGCTTTATTACATCCATGGTTATTTATCAAGTCCAGAAAGTACTAAAGGAATACTTTTTAAAGAAAAACTAAAAGCAATACCAATAAAATACCATGATTGTGAACCTGAAGAAATAAAAATTTCTGATTGTTTAAAAAACATAAAAAAAGAAATAGAAAAAGACAAAAAAGTCGTATTAATTGGTTCTTCTTTTGGTGGTTTTCTAGCAGCAAAAACTGCTTTGGAAAATAAAAATGTTAAACAAATAATACTATTAAATCCAGCAATTATACCATTATCTTTT
Organism: Thermoplasmatota archaeon; assembly: GCA_050410885.1. Taxonomy (GTDB): domain Archaea; phylum Thermoplasmatota; class E2; order DHVEG-1; family DHVEG-1; genus JBNVCE01. Next base: position 3,193 of record JBNVCE010000062.1, read on the forward strand.
GATATTTCAAAGATTAAAAACATGCCAAAAAATATCTTAA
>JBNVCE010000062.1:3242-7479 GCA_050410885.1 Thermoplasmatota archaeon
GGATGAAAATTTGTTTAAAAAGAAAATCAAATCAGATATTTATTTGATAATTGGAACAAAAGATGAATTAATCCCGATATATTGGTCTATTGAATTTGCAATGAAACAAAATGCAACTATAAAATTTTTAAATGATAATCATGGTTTTACAAACAATGTAAACCAACTTCCTGAGATCATAAGTAAAATTTTATACAAAAACATTAAGAAATAAATTGTATTACTCTGTAAGTTAATATGGATGATATTTGGATAGAAAAATATAGACCCAAGGTGCTTGATGAAGTAGTTGGTCAAGATGAAATAGTAGAACGACTAAAGGCATATGTTAAAACAAAAAATGTGCCGCATCTTTTATTTGCAGGACCTGCTGGAACAGGTAAAACAACTTGTACAATTGCTCTTGCAAAAGAATTATTTGGCGAAAGTTGGAAACAAAATTTCATTGAAATGAATGCTAGTGACGAGCGTGGTATAGGTATAATCCGCGGGAAAATAAAAGATTTTGCAAGAACTGTACCAATTGGTAAAACAAAATTTAAAATAATTTTTTTAGATGAAGCAGATAATCTCACTTCAGATGCTCAATCAGCTTTAAGAAGAACAATAGAAAAATACACGCATATATGTAGATTTATTTTATCAGCAAATTATTCTTCAAGAATAATAGAACCAATACAAAGTAGATGCACTGTTTTTAGATTTTCACCAATAAAAGAAGCTGATATTAAAAAATATATAAATAAAATAGCCTCAGCAGAAAAAATTGAGTTGACACCAGATGGACTTGAAACACTCATTTTTATATCAAGAGGTGATTTAAGAAAAGCAATTAATATCCTACAAGTTGGTGCTTCAACAAGTAAAAAAATAACAGCTGAACTTATTTATGAAACAAGTGCAACTGCAAAACCAGAGGATATTAAAAATCTTATCACTACAGCACTAGGAGGCAATTTTATGGCTGCAAGAAACCAGCTTTATGATTTATTAATAAAATATGGTTTAAGTGGTGAAGACATAATTAAACAGATTCATCAAAGTATTTTTGATCTTGCTTTACCTGATGAGACAAAGGTTAAACTCATAGAAAAAGCAGGTGAAATAGAATTCAGGTTAATAGAAGGAAGTAATGCTCATATACAACTTGAAGCGCTACTGGCGAATTTTGTTTTAGAAGGAAGTAAATTAAGATAAAAATTTTTTAATAAAATCATCAACTATTTTTTCTAACTCGCTTGCTGTTTCCTCGCCTACTCCATATTTTATTCTAACAATTGGTTTATCAGACTTTAAAACACGAGTAATATCAATAGGAGTTCCACTGATAACTAGTTCACAATCAGTATTATTAATAGTTTTTTCAAGTTCTTTTATCTGTTTTTTACCATAACCCATAGCAGGTAAAACATTTGATAAATGTTTATATTTTTTAAAAGTTTCAACAATGGAACCAACAGCAAAACTTCTTGGATCAATAATCTCTTTTGCTCCCCACATCTCAGCAGCAATTTTCCCGGCACCGTATTTCATGCCACCATGGGTGACAGTAGGACCATCCTCAATTACTAGTACACGTTTACCCTTTATTTTATCTTTATCATCAGAAATAATTTTTGAAATACCTTCAATTATCAAGGCATCAGGGTTAATCCTTTTAATGTTTTCTCTAACTGTTTCTATGTCTTCTTTTTTTGCAGTATTAACCTTGTTAATAATTACAATATCTGCTTGTCTTGCATTCAGTTCACCAGGATAATAACTTATTTCATCTCCTGCTCTATGAGGATCAGTAATTGTTATTAATAAATCCGGTTTAATAAATGAAAAATCGTTATTGCCCCCATCCCAGATTATAACATCTGATTCTTTTTCAGCTTCAGAAAGAATTTTTTTATAATCAATACCAGAAAAAATTATACCACCCATATCAATATATGGCTCATATTCTTCACGTTCTTCAATTGTACAATTATATTTATCAAGATCCTCACAAGTTGAGAAACGTTGAAAAATCTGCTTAGTCATATCCTGATCATATGGCATAGGATGACGAATAGCAGTAACATTGTAACCTTTCTTTTGAAATATTTCAAAAATTTTTCTAGAAACTTGTGATTTACCACAACCTGTTCTAACAGCACAAACAGCAAGAACAGGTTTATTAGATTGAATCATTGTGTCTTTTGTTCCCATTAAAACAAAATTTGCACCTGCTGCATTAACAATTGCAGATTTTTCCATAACATAAGAATTAGGTATATCTGAATAAGCAAAAACAACATGATCAATATTATATTCTTTAATAAGTTTAGTTAAATCTTCCTCAGGATAAATTGGTATACCATTTGGATAAAGTTTACCACACAATTTAGCAGGGTATTTCCTGCCAGCAATATCAGGTATTTGAGTAGCTGTAAATGCTAAAACATTATAGTTTTCATTATCTCTAAAGTAAACATTGAAATTATGGAAATCCCTTCCAGCTGCACCCATTATAAGCACTCTTTTTTGACCTGACATACACTATCCCAATAATTGTTCTACCGGAATCAGCAAACCCTTTAAAATGTTTTTTGGTTTAGGATATTAAAAATATTATTCTAAAAGATATTTATCACATTTCTTCAAATTTTTTAGCTATTTCTTTTGCAACTTCTAAAGTAGTGTTACTTCCACCCATATCATAGGTTTTAACTTTACCTTCTTTAACAACAGTTGCCACAGCATTTTCCAGTTTATCTGCTAATTTTTTTTCTCCAAGCCAATCAAGCATCAACTTAACAGTTAGAATCATGGCTATAGGATTTACTTTATACATACCAGCATATTTCGGGGCTGACCCATGTGTTGGCTCAAAAACAGCGTAATTATCACCAATATTACCACTGGATGCAAAACCTAAACCACCAACAAGTTGCGCTGCAAGATCAGAGATAATATCACCAAACATATTTGATGAAACCAATATATCATAATCTTGTGGATTTTTAACAAGCCACATACACATAGCATCAACATTTACTTCTTTATATTCAATATCTGGATACTCTGATGCTATTTTCCTTGCTTCTTGAAGCATAAGACCACTTGTTTCTCTAATAACATTGGGTTTTTCAACAATTGTTACACTTTTTCTTTTATGTTTTTTTGCATACTCAAAAGCTTGACGAACAATATTACTAGATGCTTTTCTTGTAATAATACGAGTAGATATTGCCATATCGTTCAAAGGAACATTTGAAAAAGCTTTCATTTTAGTATGGGTCATTAAAGCATCAAAAACAACTTGAGGAACAGGATGGAACTCCACACCAGCATACAGATCCTCAGTATTTTCCCTAAAAACAACTAAATCAATATCATCCCTATAATTCAAGGGATTACCAGCATAAGCCTTGCATGGTCTTAAATTTGTATGTAAATTAAGCAGTTGCCTTAATCTAACAATAGGACTTGTATAAACAAAACCTTTACCCTGTAGTTTAGGATCAAGCTCTTTTTGTGCTTCTTCTTTTGGTTTAGAAGTAATTGCACCAAATAAACAACAATCTGTTTGATCAAATAAATCAATTGTTCTTTTAGGAAGTGGATCTCCTTCTTTTTTCCAAAACTCCCAACCAACATCGCCATGAATGTACTCTGCATCTAGATCAATTGTGTCAAGAACAATTTTTGCAGCATCCATTACATCTTTACCAACACCATCTCCTGGTAACCAAGCTATTTTATATTTTGCCATAACTTACTGTAATTGTGATAAATTTTTAAAGTTTTTTAGTTAAACAGTATATAAAAAAGTAAAAAATTATGAAGGAAAGAGATATCGTAAGGAGTGAATGAACAAAATTTTTTTCAGATTTTATTAAAAATTCTTTTCAGATGACTAATAATTTCGGGTGTGGCTTCAACAATTCCAAGGTCCATTGTATAATCAAATGGTTACAATTTATTGTCAGGATATCTAGTATATTGCTCATGAGGGAAAGTTAATTTACGCAAGGGTATAAAGCATTGAATGATCAACGCTATTAAGTAATACTTTCTTTATAGAATCAGTATCACAACTCTCTATTATCTCTTTGTTATCCTTGTTGTCTACATAATCAACTATGTCTTCAGATATATCTTTTAGACCTTCCTTCAGAGTATCTTGAAGAGAAATACCGCTAATAAGGGAGGGCATATCTTCTAATTTTATTTCAAATGCTTTTATTATGTTATCATACATCTTAAA
>JBNVCE010000062.1:7489-9412 GCA_050410885.1 Thermoplasmatota archaeon
AATCACTTGAAATGATTTGTAATTTGTTTTTGCCAATTCCAAACATTTTTTCTTATTTTCAATAAGTTGTTCAATACCTTTAGTATCTGTTTTCATATCAGGATATATATCATGGATAATGTCTACATACCTAACCATTTTACCTAATAATTTTACAAATGCTTCTGGTGAATTATGATTGATTTGTTTAATTTCTTTTTTAGAAAAATTTCCAATATTTAGAACATAAGCTTTTGAAGCTTTTTCCACAGCTTGCTGTAAAAAATATGTTGATGGTGCATATTTTTTATTCTTATACAATATTTCACAAGTGTCCAAATCATCTTTTGCACATTTTAAAAATTTTTCTGAAAGTTCCTTCATGTTTTTATCTATCTTACACTCACTTGTATAATCTAAAATGAAATTTAATACATCTTTTGCTTGTTTCTCATCAATAGTTTACAACCCCCTTTTTGCCACCTGATTTTTGCCATATTATTTGTATGTTCCGCTGTATTTAATTTTCCTTGTTTTTGCTTTTACCACGTTTTATATATTTTTCTTTTTCTTCTTTTTTCATATATGTTTTGAAAACATCAATTACTCGCTTCAATTCGTTGTAGTTTGTTATTCTTTTTGAAAAACTTTTCAAAAATTTTCTACATGCCAATCCTGTTTTATCCTCAAGGAAATATATGACTCTACCAAATATTTTTACTCTTACGATATTTGGAAATTTTAAATACAGTTTTTGATAATTTTTAAAAGTATATTTTTTTGAGGGCAGTGCATATCCATTTTTCAGTATTTCTTGTAAAAGTTCATATGTTTTTCCAGATAATTGTGAATCATGGACATATCCAGTTATGATATCTTTTGTATGATAATAGACGGTTTCTGGCGATAATCCTCTTTCCCGGGAAACTTGCATTTTTGATTTGCCTTCTCTTACTTCTTTTATAATTTGCTGAATTGTTCGTTTAGGCAAAAGCTTCTTATTGTAATATTGATATATTGATCCACCAGGTAAATCTGCTGTGAACAGTTTTACCTTGCTATAAGCAACACACAAATCATCAGAAACCTGCTGATTATTCTTTCCATTTTTTACTTGCCTGCGTATTTCCTGAATGACGGAAATAGGAACCTCGGTGTAGCGACAATATCGATATTGATAATCCTTTAAATGATTCCGTACTGTATCTTTATGAATTTGTAGTTCAAATGCGATTTCTTTAAATGTTTTACCTGCTTTCTTCAACTTTATAATTTTTTTTATTTTATAATCTGACAGATAATATCCTGAACGAATATCTTTTGTATAATCCTCTACGGTTGTAATTGAGCGATTCATCTCAATTGCAACTTGTTTCTTCGTTTTTCCTTTTTTCACTTCTTCTCTTATTTTCTTGAGTTCTTCATTAGATATTTTGCATCCTTTGCTTTTAATGTCTTCAGTTATTTCACATATACAATGTCTTGATAAACCATAATTAAAAGCAATTTGTCTTTTTGACTTACCTGATTTCACTTCTTTTCTGATAATATTTTTCAGTTCTTGATTTATATTACCTGTAGTCATGTATTTTCCATATTTACAAACCGTATCAACAGAGAGAGCCATTTCCCTAGAAAGTAGCCTTCTTGATTTACCGTTTCTTATTTCTCTTCTTATTTTAACGATTTTTTCATCTGATAATTTCGCTGGCATCATTTATTTAAAAACTTGACTTTGCCACGTAGTGCCTAATGAAAAGAGATATGAGGATGTAAATCTAAATATCTCTTTATGAATAAAAATACAATCATTTCATTAGGCGCAATTGTAATAATACATCAGATGGAAAACCGTTATGGTCTTTTTAAGAACTTATTCAGTGATATAGGTGTCAACACCAAAAATTTCATACCAAATGTCAAAGTCCTTATAGGCAATAAACT
>JBNVCE010000063.1:0-1792 GCA_050410885.1 Thermoplasmatota archaeon
TATCCTCAACATATACATTTTCTTTTGAAAGTAAATTTAGTAAACTGCTTTTTCCAGCGTTTGTGTAACCAGCTAATGAAACCAGATAAAATCCACCAGTATGCCTATGTTGTCTTAGTATTTCCCTTTGAAAGCGTATGTTTTCTAATTCTTTTTTTATTTTTTTCATTTGTTTTTTTATTGTTTCATAATAATCATCAACCTGATACTCTCCACCAGCCATAAAACCAGGATGCTCACCAGATCTTGCTCTATGTATAAGTTCTCTTACAAAAGGTCTTTCATATTGAAGCTGAGCAAGTTTAACCTGGAGTTTTGCTTCTTTTTTTTCTGCTCTTTTTTCAAAAATCGCCAGTATAAGTCTGATTCTATCATAAACGTCAATTTCAAACTTTTTTTCAAGGTTAAACCATTGAGATGGTTTAAGTTCTCCATTTATAATTATTAAATTAATTTTTTTTTCTGAATTTTCTATAAATTTTTTTATTTCCTCAACCTTGCCACTTCCAATATAAGTATTTACATCTGGTGTTTCTCTATGCTGTATAAAAAAATTAACAACATTGTAATTCAAAGTATTTGCTAATTCTTTTATTTCTGTGATATCATCATCTAATGAAATGATTATCGCATTAGTTATAGATTCTTTCATCTATTAATAATCAAATATTGTATAGTTAAATATATTTTTATATTAGTTGAAATCAATTATTTTAAATAAAAATTTTCGATAAGTTTATCTAGTATCATTGACAAATATATACATGTTAAATATTATTTAGCATAATGGAGGTGAGGAAGAATTCAATTAAATATTGTAGGGGCTTTATCAAGTAATGAAGAGGTAAAAGAAATAGAAAATATAGCTAAAATTTTTTTCATTGAACAAAGGGTTTCTAATATAGTATCCAATATGAAAGATAAAAAAGTTTTTGAAAAAATAATGCCTGAAAACGTCAAAAATTTTAATCCTGCTATTAATCATAAACTTCTACATTTCTTAACTGTAAAAGGATTAAATTAGAAAATGATTTAGTTTAAAAAAAACGTTTTTTCATACAAATTTTTTGTAATAATAAAAGCTAAAATTGTTTATTGAACCATTTTAATGTATGATAAAAACGCTGAATAGCAGTAATATTACCCATTATTGCAAAATATATCAAAATCCATTCTAAAATGAACAAACCTAGTATTGTTTCAAATCCTTTGAAATACATTAGAATATGTTGAATAACTGGAAAAATCATTAAAAGAACAAGTCTATCAGCTCTACCTAGAAATCCTGAATAGTTTCTTTTAAAACCAACAGCCTGAGCCTGTGTACCCATATAACTAGTTAAAAGTACACCAACAATTGCTAAAAAACCAATAACATTATTTCTACACCATGGACTTAAAGCAAGACCACCTATAATAAAAACATCAGCATAACGATCAATCGCATGATCAAGAAAGTCCCCTTTTTTTGAAATCTTGTTTGTCAATTTTGCAATCTTACCATCTATTGCATCAAAAAAACCGTTTAAAAAAACAAAAAAAACACCAGCAAAAAGAAAGTAATTATTTAACTCTAAATCTGGTGAAGAAAAATAAAAAAATACCCCGGCAAAGAATGCAAATAATAATGATAACCAGGATAAAACATTTGGATTAATATTCATTGCATACTTTGCAAAATAGTTCAGTAAGGGATCAATATCATGCCTTTTATTGTTAAGAACCATTTTGTTTCAGCCTTTTAAAAAATCCTTTAATATTTTTTCTGACCAATCAATCTTACCTATATTAT
>JBNVCE010000063.1:1802-9325 GCA_050410885.1 Thermoplasmatota archaeon
ATTTTTGAATTTATTTTCAATGATTTCAATGATAGAAGAAAAAACATCATTAACTGATTTATTAGTTGTGTTAATCTCAAAAATATTTTTAGGATCATGTAAATCAGCTGCCTCACATAAAATAACATCTAGAATTTCTGCTTCTATGTTTTCTTTTATTTTTTTATTATCCCAACCTTTACTAGAAAGGTTTTTTTTAAGTTTATCAGGGTGACATCTTAAAATAATAACCTTATCAACACATCTTAATAAATGAGAGAGATGCCCTTCAACAAAAATAATGTTTTTTTTACCATAATTTTTTTTGATATATTCATCAATTTTTTTAATATCAACAATGAAACTATCTCTTTTTTTATCTTTACCAATTAAAAAATTTTTTTTAATTGCAACATCATTAAGATTAATAACGTTAAATCCATTTTTTCTTAATAATTCTGAGACAGTAGTTTTTCCAGTTCCAGGAGTACCAGTTATAGAAATAATCATAAATCCTTAACTAGTTCATGATATTCATAAGCTTTAAATCCTTTTTTAAAGCAATAATGAATTTCTTGGAAATTTTTTCTAAATTCTTTTATATCAGCTTTTATTTTCTTAGGATTTTCATTTTTAATAAGTGCTCTTTCAAAGAATTTAGCAACCTCTTCCATATCCTTTTCTTTCATACCAATTCTTGTAAGTTCTGGCGTGCCAAGTCTTAAACCAGATGGGTTTAATGGATCAGTATCCCCTGGTATTGTGTTCATGTTTGTAACAATACCACATTCTATAAGTTTTTTAGATGCTTCTTTTCCCTTGCCTGGTCCTATTTCAAGTAAAACTTGATGAGATTTTGTAAAACCAAGTTTTTCACCAAATACTTTAAATCCTTTTTCATATAAACATTGAGCAAAATATTGAGCGTTTTTGATAGTTTGTTTAGCATATGATTCACCAAATTCTAGATGCTCGGCAAAAGCAATTGCTTTTGCAGCCACATGATGAAGATGATAAGATGAGGTTACCCCTGGAAAAACTCCAAAGCCAAGTTTTCTTAAAAAAGATTTATCCTCGTCTGTTTCACCTTTATGATCAGATAGAATTATTCCACCTTGTGGCCCTGGTAGGGTTTTATGTGTACTACCACTCATAACATCAGCTCCTTCTCTTAATGGATCTTGAAATTGTTTACCAGCAATAAGACCAAGAACATGAGCTGCATCATATACAAGATAAGCACCAACCTCATGTGCCGCCTCTGAAAGTTCTTTAAGAGGCGTTGGGAACAAAAAAACAGATTGCCCATTAAGGGCAAGCACTGGTTTGATCTGTTTTATTAATTTTATTGCTTTGTCTACATCAATGTTCATTATCTCATTATCAAAAGGATAAGAAACAAGATTTATACCTCTAACTCCTGCAGCACCCCATTTACCAAAAGAAATATGTGCACCATTTGCTAGATCTAAAACAATAGCTGTTTCTCCTGGTTTTATCAAGGCTTTTAAGATTGCAAGATTAGCGGTTGTGCCAGCTGTTGGTCTAACATCAGCATAATGACATTTAAAAAGTTTTTTCGCAAGCTCCATTGCTTTTTCTTCTACATTATCAAAAAATTGACATCCCTCATAATATCTATTTCCAGGAGTTCCTTCTGCATATCTCCCATGAAAATCACTAATTAACATTTCTCTACACAAAGGAGACAGTATATTTTCACTTGCAATCAATGGGAGAGAGTTTGCGTAGAATTCATTGTTCATCTGAGCCTGTTTTCTAATATATTGCGCTTCATCATACCAAGTCATAAAACTCACTTAAAAAGCCGTATATTGATTCCTAATAAAAATGTAATGGAATAAAAAAATTATATTTCTTTTAAACTTCTTGTTGACTTTGTAAGAATTTCTATTTTATCCTTTTTTATCAAAACATCATCTTCTATTCTAACGCCACCGTATCCAGGAACATAAACACCAGGTTCTATTGTAAATACCATGTTCTCTTGTATTTTAAGCTCGCAATCAGCACCTATTCTAAAATCCCCATCATGTATTGATAAACCCAATGAATGACCAGTGGAGTGAATAAACCTGTTTTTATACTTTGTATTATTTATAAAAGAACTTACTTTTTTATGCACTTGAGAAGCCTTTACACCTAACTTAACTGATTCAAAACCAATTTCTTGGGCTTTTAAGACTACATCATACATCTCTTTTTGTTTACTTGATGCTTTACCAAAAATAAAAGTTCTTGTAATATCAGAATTATATTTTTTATAACAAGCACCAAAATCACATAAAACAAAATCTCCCTCTTTTAACTTGTTTTTTCCATGACTGTAATGTGGTTGCGAAGAATTTTTTCCAAAAGAAGAAATTGTTTCAAAAGCTGGTTTATCTGCACCGTTTTTTATCATTAAGTATTCTATTTCTGCTGCAAGTTCGTATTCTTTTAATCCTATTTGTAAAATATCAGGGATTTTTTTTATGATTTTATCAGAGATTTTGCAAGCATTTTTTATAAATCTTATCTCTGTCTCATCTTTAATCAACCTTGTTTTTTCAAATGATTTTGAAACATCTATAAAATCTATTTTTGAAAACTCTTTTTTAAGTTTATAAAAATCATTACAAGATATTCCTTTGAAGTTTAGTCCTACTTTTTTAAAAGAAGAAATTGATGTTTTTAAAATGTTTTTGTATTCCTCTTTATTTTTATAAAAATTTATTTCAGCTTTAGCTTCTTTTGCTGTTTCAAGTTCAAGTTTTGGAACAATTAATTTTATTTCACCATCTGGATATAAAAAAGCAAATGATTCTTCAAAAAGACCTTTGTTTAAACCTGTAACATAAAAAAAATTATTATCAATAAAAGGTTCAACAGAGTTTTTTATTAAAATACAATCAACTTTTTTTTCTAAATTTTTGAAAATATTTTTAACCCTATTTTTCAGATTTTACACCACCAAATTTTTCAATATAGAAGAAATAAATTATTTAAGTAAAAAAGAATATTTTTTTATTTAAACTGTAAAAGAAAATTATTTGTATTCTTTTAACAAATTATGTAATTGTTGTAAATCGCTTTTTATGGTTTCTACTTGTTTCATTTTTTCCATTTCGAAACTCTTTAAAATTTCTGGTAAACCCTTTGTTAATTTATATATGTGAACTGGTCGGCCTTTACCTTTTTTCTTAAGATCCCTTTTTTTAGCCCATCCTCTTCTTCTTAATTCCTGCATTGCAACACTAACCTCAGGTTGTCGGAGATCTGCACCTTGCTCAACATCAGCTGATTTACATTCATCAACCTGAGAAATATAAATTAATGTTTTAGCCAGATTTTTTGGCATCCCTAATTCAGTAAATAATTGAACGGCTTTGTCATCCTTTTCATCCAATACAAACGAATTTTTTCGCTTCATATTCTCCTCTTTTTTTGTAAATCATTCGACAGTATTTATATTTTTCCTATTTTTTCAAATCCAGATAAGTTTTTATTATTAAAATTTTTAATAATAATGTTACTTTCGCTCAACATTTTTTTTGCTAAATCGTCTGGATAATCGCCTGAATAAACAATTTCTTTAACACCAGCATTTATTAACATTTTAACACAAACAATGCATGGTGTATTTGTGCAGTACAAGGTTGAATCTTTTATGGAAATACCAAAAACAGCAGCTTGTATTATTGCGTTTTGCTCAGCATGCAAACCTCTGCAAAGTTCATGTCTTTCACCAGAAGGAACATCCAACTCATCCCTCAAACATCCTACTTCTGAGCAATGCTTGATGCCTTTGGGTGCGCCATTGTATCCTGTGCTTAGAATGTGTTTATCTTTTACTAGTATAGCGCCAACCTTTCTTCTTAAACATGTACTTCGTTTTGAAACTACATAAGCCATTTCCATAAAGTATTGATCATAAGAAGGTCTTTGCTCTCCCATAAAAATCAAAATATAATAGACATTGTGTTTAATAAAATTATGATTTTATGAATCGGTATTATTAAAAATATAAAATACATATCTAAATTAATTATTTAATAAAAATGGAAGGATGCGCATGACTCATAAATATGGTATTTATCAATCTACATCAAAAAGTTGTATTTTTTATAAACAAGATGAGGATGGTAACCAATCAACATTTAATATTTTTGTAACACCCTTGAAAGAAAAAGAAGGTAAAAATGAAATTATTGCTTTTATTGACAATGAACAGATGAAAAAAGAAAATTGGGTTACAACAAAAGATGCTGATATTAAAGACATAGTAAAGGCTTTTAATGATTGGGCAGAAGATGCACCTTTACTTTTTGAATTGGAAGCACAAAAAAGCATGGTTGAATGTTTTTGCTCAATACTAAAAAAAGAATAAAAATTTTTACTTTTTTAATTTAATCTTGATTTCTTGAAAATCATTTGGTACAAACGAATTTTTAAAAACTGTTCGTGCCTCATCTTCTAGTACTTTTTTATCTAAATATCTGGGACTTATATGAACTAAAAATAATTTTTCAACATCTGCTTTTTTGGCAATCTCTGCAGCCTGAAAAGCGGTTGAATGACCATATTCTCCTGATACTTCTTTTAGCTCTGAATCAAATGTTGCATCATGAATTAAGATATCTGCATTTTTAGCAAAATCTATCATTTTTTCAATTGGTTGAGTATCACCAGAAATTACTATTTTTCTTCCTTTTCTTGGCGGTCCTAAAACCATTGAAGGTGTAATTTTTTTACCATTTTTCAAAATTATAGTCTGCCCATGTTGAAGTTTACTAAATAGTGGTCCTTCTGGAACACCAAGTTTTAATGCTTCAGGCTTGTTAAATTTTCCTGGACGCATTTTTTCCTCAAGACAATATGATAATGTTGGAACACCATGTTTTGCATTTAAGGTTTTAATATAATATTCTCCAAAATCAATTTCATCATTTCCATTTAGTTCATGGGAAACAATTTCATAATTTGGTTTAAAATAACCAAGTGATAAAAGTTGATTTGTTAATTTTATCATACCTTTGGGACCAAATATATGCAAAGGAATTTCTCTATCATTTAATTGCATTGTTTGAATAAGTCCAGGTAAACCCAAAAAATGATCACCATGAAAATGTGTTATGAAAATCTTTAATATCTGCATGTAACTAAGTTTTGATTTCTGAAACTGTCGTTGGGTACCCTCTCCACAATCAAAAAGTATAATTTCACTTCCACGTTTTATGGCAATAGAAGTAACATTTCTTTTTATTGTGGGCCAACTCCCACCAGTTCCTAGAAATAATATATTTAGCTGTGTCATTTTGTATAAGGGAATCTAATCTATTGTAAAAACATTTTGGTTATTATAATTTTAAATCTAGAAATAATTTTTTTAGTATAAAAATATTGATAATAATTGAATAAAAAATTCTATTTGTATTTTTTTAAGATTGATTTATTTTTAAAAATTAAACATTATTAGAAAGTAAATTTAAAATCTTGTCTTTATTACTAAGTATTTTCAGTAAATTTTAAATAACAAATTTAGATATATTTATCTTGCACTAGGATCTGGGAATAAAAAAAAAATGGTTTAAATTTGTAAAAAAAATTGATTTAATAGATGATGTTTGGAAAAAATGATTTTATTCCTAATCTACTATTGATAATAATTTAAATTAAGTAGGAGGAATAAACATAAAAATTAGATATAGAACATGGACAATTATTATTATTGTAATATTTCATTTTATTGTTCTAACTGAAGTTTTATCAAATAATATTTTTATGAGCGATTATGAAAAAATAGAAAAACATAATGTTATTAATAATGTAAAATTATTTGAAAATACATTAAATAATGAAATAAAAAAATTAGATTATACGGTAGGTGACTGGGCACCATGGGATGATTCTTATTATTTTATAAAGGGTGAATTCGATGAATATCCAAGTCAAAATCTTAACATTGAAACCATGAAAAATCTACATGTTGATGTAATAATGTTTATTGATTTAACAGGACAAAATTTCTTTGAAAAAGCTTATGATTTTGATAACTGGGAGGAAGAAAATTTATCTTCAACCCAAACAGGTATTATACTTGAAAAATTTTCTATAAGAAATAATATTGTGAATATATCTGATAGCATAAATGGATTAATTTTATTACCTGAAAATCCATTAATTATGGCAATAAGACCTATTTCTAACTCAACTTTTAAAGCACCTATTGCTGGTTATCTTTTTATGGGGCGTTATTTAGATTCTAATGAATTGAATTATTTATCAAGTTTAGCAAATCTATCTGTTTTTATAAGTAATTTTAATAATCCAAATAATTTGTCAGATGATAATGAAGCCATTGAATTTCTATCAGAAAAAAATGATATATTTATTCATGCATTAAACAATGATATTATTGCTGGATACACAAAAATTAATGATATAACAAATGAGCCTATACTTTTAGTAAAAGTTATCATGGACAGAGATATTTATAAACAAGCAGTTATAACTTTTACATATTTTCGTTTATCAATTATTTCTATTGGAATTATTCTTGGAATGGTTTTAATTATTTTTAGTGATAGAACTCTTTTATATAGATTAAATAATTTAAGTAATCAAGTATTGAGTATTGGGAAAAAAAATAATCCTTTAACTAGGGTAAAGATTTCTGGTAATGATGAATTAAATGATTTAGCTGATGTTATGAATAAAACATTAGATGAATTAGAAAAACTGAATTTAACATTAGAGCAAAAAGTCAAAGAAAGAACAAAAGAAATCGAGATTTTATTAAAACAAAAAGATGAATTTATAGATCAACTTAGTCATGATCTTAAAAATCCAATTACTCCCATTGTTAATCTCTTACCATCAGTTATTAATAAAACAGAGGATCCTGAAACAAAAGAAATATTAGAAGTAATAAATCGTAATGCATATTATATGAAAAACCTTGTTAATAATACATTGAAACTTTCCAGATTAAACAAGTCAACAGTAGAGTTTGATATTAAAGAGTTTAATTTATTCAAAATTGTTGATAATATCATTAAAGACAACAGTAGCATGTTAAATAAAAAATCAATGAATGTTGAAAATTTTATTGAGCCTACGATTTTTATAAAAGCTGATGAATTACAATTTAAAGAAGTTATTAATAATCTAATTTCTAATGCAGTTAAATACTCAAATCATGGTGGAACTATTACATTTGATGCTAAAAAATCAGATGATAACAAGTTTGTCACTATATCTGTTAAAGATAATGGTATTGGTCTTTCTGATGAACAAAAAGATTATATTTTTAATGAGTTTTATAAAGCTGATGATTCAAGACATGATTTTGGTTCAACTGGTCTGGGGCTTTCAATTTGTAAAAAAATTGTGGAAAGACATGGCGGTAGAATCTGGGTTGAAAGTAAAGGCCTTAACATGGGAACAACAATTTTTTTCACAATGCCTTTAGCATCTCAACAATAGACCTTTTGCATAATTGCCAAGCGGCCACAACTGTTCTCTTTTAACCTCCCAAATTT
>JBNVCE010000064.1:0-259 GCA_050410885.1 Thermoplasmatota archaeon
TGAAAAACTAAATCCTCCAGTAGGTTGTTCATGAGAAAGAATGTATTTTTTAAGTTTCTTTTTGTCTTTTTCTGTTATTATACACAATTACAATTTTTTTAAAACTTTAATATTTTTAAAAATTAGGATGACTTCATTAAAATAGTTCAAAATAATTTCACCAAAGTTAGTTGATTTATTCAACAGCTGAATTTTCATATAGTCATCTCATTTGGGAATTTATTAATAGAAGTCATCAGCTGTTTACAGCGGTTTTGGG
>JBNVCE010000064.1:269-9149 GCA_050410885.1 Thermoplasmatota archaeon
GGTGGACTTTATCACTAAAATACTGGTTATTTTAGTTCTTTTATTTATACATTATTAAAAAAATAATATTCTTTATAAAAAAGAAATTCAAAAAAATATTTATAATATATTTTATGATTTAATGTTTAAAATTTTAAAATGATGTTTTTTTACATAAACAAAAAAGTTAAAAAAACAAAAAGTATCTGGTATTTTAAGTTTATCAATTTTGGGAGGTAAAAAAATATGATGACTGGAGGAACTCCAATAATAGTATTAAAAGAAGGAACAAAAAGAGAAAAAGGTAAAGGAGCTAGATCTAATAATATAATGGCAGCAGTTGCAATTTCTGATGCAGTAAAGTCAACCCTGGGTCCAAAAGGTATGGACAAAATGCTTGTTGATTCAATGGGTGATGTTGTAATAACTAATGACGGGGCAACCTTGCTTAAGGAAATTGATGTTGATCATCCGGCTGCTAAAATGATAATAGAAGTAGCAAAATCACTAGATCAAGAATGTGGTGATGGAACAACAACTGCAGTTATTTTAACAGGAGAATTACTTAAAAATGCCGCTGAACTTCTTGATCAAAATATCCATCCAACTGTTATTTCTGAAGGTTATAAATTAGCCTCTAAAAAAGCAATAGATGTTTTAAATAAACTAGCATTACCTATAGAATCTGGAGATAAAAAAACTCTAAAAAACATAGCAATGACAGCCATGGCCAGTAAAGGCTCTAGTGGATCAAAAGAATTACTTGCTGATGTAGTTGTTAATGCAGTTATAAGTGTTGCAGAAACAGTTAATGGAAAAAGCATTGTTGATTTAGATAATATTCAAATTCAGAAGCAGCAGGGAGGTTCTATTGATGATACAGAAGTTGTTAAAGGCATTATTTTAGACAAAGAACGTGTTCATGATCAGATGCCAAAACAAGTTAAAAACGCAAAAATTGCACTTGTTAATGCAGCACTTGAAGTTAAAAAAACCGAGATTGATGCTCGCATTCAAATAAATGATCCTGCTCAACTTCAAGCTTTTTTAGATGAAGAAGAAAACATGATAAAAAAAATGGTTGAAAAGGTTAAAAAAAGTGGTGCAAACGTGTTAATTTGTGAAAAAGGAATCGACGATATTGCGCAGCATTTTTTGGCAAAAGAAGGAATTTATGCAGTAAGACGTGCTAAAAAAAGTGATATGGATAAACTAGCAAAAGCCACAGGTGGTAAAATTGTTGCAAACCTTGATGATTTAACATCTAAAGAGCTTGGATTTGCTGGAATTGTCGAAGAAAGAAAATATGGTGATGATAAATTAACTTTTGTTATTGATTGTAAAAATCCTAAAGCTGTTTCGATATTGTTAAGAGGTGGAACAGAACATGTTGTTGATGAGCTTGAGCGTGCTTTACATGATGCCTTATCTGTTGTAAAATCAGCACTTGAAGATGGAAAAATGACTGTTGGTGGTGGAGCTGCTGCCACAGAAATTGCCATGGCACTTCGTGATTATGCACCAAATGTTGGTGGACGTGAACAAATGGCAATAGAAGCATTTGCAAATGCTGTTGAGGTTATTCCAAAAACCCTTGCTGAAAATGCAGGGCTCGATCCCATTGATATAATGCTTGAGATCAGAAGTGCTCATAAAAAAGGTAAGAAAAATGCTGGTATTAATGTTTCACTTGGTAAGGTAGATGACATGTTGAAAAACAATGTTGTTGAACCATTGCGTTTAGGTATTCAAGAAATCCAAGCAGCAACAGAAGCAGCAACAATGATTTTAAGAATTGATGATGTAATTGCAGCAAAGTCAAGTGGTCCTCCAACACCTCCACCTGGTGGACCTGGCGTGCCAGGTATGGGAATGGGTGAATATTAAAATTAAAAAACCCATTTTTTTTATTTTTAGATGTTAAACAATTACAAATGATTTATAATATGACTTGGTATTTAATTATATAAAAAGGTGATACTATGGAAACGTTTGTGGATGTATATATGAATGCGGATGGAGAAAAAGGTTCTGTAATTTTTTCTAAACTTATTAAATTAGGATTGAAATACTATCTTGGTGAGCATGATTTTGTATATGATTGGAAAGGGATAGCGACAATACAGGATGAATTAGAATTAATTGATAAAATTCAGTCTAATTTAAAAGGCACAGGAGCTTTATTGAAATTTACCACAATTAGATGATAATTGATATATGTTCAATATCAATTCCTCAATAGTAAAAATCTTTAAACTAAAAAACATATTTAGGTATTAATTAATAAAAGGAATTTATGGATATGGACCAAAAAAAATTATTAGAGAAATGGTTAAAACAAATAAAAGATGGTGAGATTAATCCAAGTGCATTAGGTTTAGGAAATGATAGAGAAAAAGCGATACAAAGATTGCAAGCCCAGATTAGAAAATTATCCCTTAGTCAACCAATTGATAAAAAATAAAAAATTTTAAATATTATTTTGTAAAATTTTATAAAATAACTAAATATTTATTATTAATTAAAGTTAAAGATAAGTATGTTTGAAATTGAGTTAATTAAAAAAGAATTAAAAGAAATATATGATAAAATACCAAATTTTGAATGCAAACATTGTCATAAATGCTGTGGCCCTATAATTTGGTTTAAAGTAGAAGAATTACTGATCAAAGATTATATGAAGAAAAATAAAATTGAGGATGTTAAATGGACAGCTGATGATTTTAAAAAAAATGATATGAAATGCCCTTTTTTAAAAAATGATAGATGTATTATTTATGAGGTAAGACCTATTGTTTGTAGATTACAAGGTAATATTCCTGAGTTACAATGCAGGTTTAACAAAAACGCTTATATGTCAGAAGAATTGGTTAAAAACATTAAAAAAGATTTTATTAAACTAAATAAAAAATTACAAGGAGATAATATGTTTTATAGTACTAGAAAAATCGCAAAGATTTAACTACTTATTTTTTTATTTATGTTTGTTAAAGTGGAAAAATGAAAAAAATAAAAGAAGTTGGTAAAGACGAATTCTGTATGAATTGCATGGAATGGCGGGAATACGATGAAGAAGGTAAATGTAAAAAATGTGGTAAATTAATAAAAAAACAGGAAAAAAAAATACGTAGAGATAGTTACGACGAGTATAAATCAGAAGGCCCATCATATGAAATAGATGAAGATATTTCTGGAAATGAAGAATATTAAATTTTTCAATTTTTTTAAAAAAAATTAAAACCAAAACAGTTCTTTATTATTTTTTTCATAAAAATAGTAAGTTATAATAACCCAAATTATATACCTATCTTTGAGGGTGGTATATGCCTAGTTTAAATGAAAAATTTGGTCGAAATGCAGGAAAAGTCTGGGTTGCACTTAATACACAAGGCCCGCTTAATGGAACTTCATTAATTAAAAAAACAAAACTATCAGAAAATGATTTATATGCTGCAATAGGCTGGCTTGCTAGAGAAAACAAGATATACAAGGATGGTAATTTTTACAAGTTAGGCGAAACAAATTTAACTGAAACTATTGGATTTAATGCAGGAAAGGTTTGGAATACAATTAATTCACAAAAAGAAATAGATGTATCATCGATTTCAAAGTTGACTCAAATAGATATAAAGGATGCTTACTCTGCATTAGGCTGGCTTGCAAGAGAAGATAAAATTGAAGCAACTAAACCAAAAACAAGTAAATACAAATTCAAATTGAAATAAAAGAAATTTTAATATTTCATCTTATTTTCTTTTTTTTTTATTAATAGGCTTAATTTTTTAATTATTTTATTTTTGTTAACAAAGTATTTATGATAAATACTATATCCTGGCTGAAATTATTTGAAAAATAGAAAGCTGGAAAAACCATGGATCCGACAAAATTTATGTATGATGAAGATAGCACGATTTTTTCACCAGATGGGCGCCTATTTCAAGTTGAATATGCACGTGAAACAGTTAAAAAAGGTGATACAACAATAGGTTTAAAATTTAAAAATGGGGTTTTATTAGTAGCATATAAAACCATGTATTCAAACCTTGTTGAAATGGATTCAATACAAAAAATAACAAAAATTGATGATAATATTGGTTGTGCTTTTATTGGTTTATCTGCTGATGCAAGGCATCTTATTGATTTAGCTCAAGAGGAAGCCCAATTACATAAAATTTGGTACGATGAACCAATAACTGTAAAAAATCTTGTTAGAAACATATGTGAATATAAACAACTATTTACCACTTTTACAGGGGTAAGACCTTTTGGTGTTGTACTATTTATTGCAGGTTGTGATCCTACAGGAATCCATCTTTTTTCAACAGATCCTTCAGGAGCTTATACTGAATACAAAGTAATATGTGAAGGTAAAAAAAGTGATGAGATATTGTCATACTTTAATAAATTTTATAAACCTGATATTAGTCTTGATGAGGCTATTAAGTTAACTATTAATGCTATTAAAAAAATAATAGATAAAAAAATAAAAAAAGATAATTTAGAAATAGTAACAATTGAAAAAAATAAAGCATATAATAAGATTGATAATAAAGATATAAAACTTTAAATAATTCAAGCAATCCCAGGGTCTATGTAATCTTCATCTTCCTCGTCTTTATATTTTTCTTTTTTAGATGCTTTACAATTTTCGCAAATCCCTTCATCTTCTTCTTCTGGGGATAATTCCTCGCCACAATTTTCACAATACATTGTCATAAATGTTTCACCTTTCTATTTTTTAATATTAAAACAGTTTATAAATTATGTTATCATTTTTTTAGTAATTTTTTGGTTGGTTATCATTCAATTAGTATAACTAGAATTGTATAGATTTTTAATATGGATTTATAATTTTTCTAATCCTGTATTTTTAGATAATTTTTGATTATGATTATTTTTTATATATTTTTTAGTTAATGTTTTTATTGTTCCTGAAGTTCCTATTGTTCTTATTTCAATTTCATTTAGCAATACCTTTTTTATTGAATTTAATAATTTTATTGTATTTTCTTTTTGAATATGATTACATTTAATTATTCCTTTTTTCCCATTAAAACTTATTAGATATAAACCCATATCTTCACAGTTTTTATTAAAAAGTTTTCTGCATTGTTGTTTTATTTCATTATAAAAATCAGATTTTTCAATATATAATTGTTTATTTTTTGATTTAACAATAAAATAGATGTATCTATGACGGTCATTTTTATTTACTATAAAATGCACCAGCCATATTGTTTATTCAGACTCTATACGAGGTGCAAGTAAATAGGTAACATGACCTTTGTTGTCAGCAATATCAAATTCAACTTTTATTGGATTATCATTTCCAATCATAATAGTAATTGGATCATCACCTTTTACAGGTTTTATCATATTACTGAAATAATCAATAGAAAACAGGCTTTTACACTTGGAATTAGTATTAAGATCTATAAGTAAATCTTTTGGAAGTTTTAAATTAACAGTATCTGTATCTCCTTCTGCAAACAATTCGAAATTATCCTTATTAACAGTCAAAGCTAGATGATCTGAAACTGCTTCAGATGCTCGAACTCCCTGAGTAAGTTCAGAAGCTTTTAAAACAACTTTTGCTGGAAGATTAAGATTAGGCATTTTTGGCTCAGGCATTCCAGCAGTGTCAATAAGACCCATTTTACGAACTAAATTACCTATTTTAATAATTAATTTATTTGATTCTTCATCATATTCAAGAGTAACTACATCACCTGAACTTGCAAGTCTCATAATACTATTTAGTTTATCCATATCAATACCAAGTTCCATATCATCTGCTTTGTATTCCTCAAAAGCTTTTTCATCTATTTGTAAATCAACCATCGCAACATGTGCAGGATCAACAGCTCTTAAAGATATTCCTTTTTTAGAAATATTAAATTTTACCTCATTTACAAGTGGAGATGTTACTTCTATTATTCCTTTTATCACATCTGATTTTACTTTTGCATTGAACATGTTATTCCTCCCCTATTTCATTATACAGGATGTAATATTTACTACAATAAATATGTTTTGTATTTATAACGATGACGGTTTTTTAATTAAGCGTGTTTAATACAGGTTACAAATCTTACAATACCAGCAAAAGCTCTTGGGAATACATCTAATAATGTTTTTGAAAAACGTCCTAACTATGTTTGTAACCAATAAAATTCTGAGCAATTACTATTTGATTACCTATAACAATACATGTTTTGTTTGTAGTATCATTTTTTCCAAGTATTTGAGTTATTGTTGTTTTTGCATTTTTATCCTTTGGGTATCTGCATATAATTAAATGTGTATGAAAAAACTGTTGTAAGACGAGGAAGTCCTAATCTAAAAAGAACAAAACTTGAAACCATTTTTTTAAAATCATAGATTTATAATGAAAACCTTTACCCTGAGATTTTACTTTACAAATAAATCCAAATGTAATATTTTCTGATTCAATTTCAATAAACTTTTGCATCCGTGTATCTTTTTCAAAAAGTTCTTTGCATTTATCCGCAATTTATACATCAATGTTTTTGCCTTCATCTATATTAAATTTCAACTTTAACAGGTTTGATCGAACTATCTATTCCTATTCTATAAATTGTATAAATTTTTTTCATATTGATTGGTTCTTCTAAATTCATGTTTTTTGATGATTTTAAAAACTTTAAATTTTCAGCAGAAGAAAGGTATATAGTTATTAGTAAAAATGTTAAAGATATATAATTATAATTAAATATTTATTTATTATTATAAAATTAATAAATGATCATCAAACTTATTAATTAACTTATAAATTATTAATTTGTTTATATTTAAATCTTATTATTCTTCTCTCCACCTGTATCCACATTTGGTACAGGTATAAAATCTTGTTTCAGGTTCATCACTTCCCCTCATTTGACGTAATATCCAAAATGCTTCATTGTTATTACATTTTGGGCATCTAATTTTAATCTTTGGAAGAACATTAGTAATTTCTTTATTCTCTATAAAGGTTATTTCTTTTTTTTTCTGTTTAATAACAATAATATTAGAACCTGATTTTTTTTCCTCAAAACCACATTTTTTACAAATTAATTTCTCTCCTTTAGGATACATTAATTTTTTACAATTAGGACAAAACATTATCTTTAATCCTCCTTTTAATATCATTTATTATAATATCATGATCAAATGATAAATCAGGTAATTTTTTTAAATCAAAAAATTTTACATCTAAAGCATCATCATCAGCTTTTAATTTTCCATCAATAATATCCAACAAAAAAACAATAGAAACAACATGTCCTCTGGGATCACGTTTTGGATCAGAATAAATACCAACAGGTTCTTTTATTTTTGTTATTAAACCGGTTTCTTCTTTAATCTCTCTGACAATAGCTTCTTCAACTTTTTCACCATATTCAACAAAACCTCCAGGTAAAGCCCATTTACCTTTAAAAGGCTCATTTTTTCTCTTGATGAGAAGAATTTTACCGTTTTTAATTATTACACCATCAGTTGTTAAACTTGGTGATTTATATCTCATAATAAAAAAGTATAGTAAAATCCATATATAATATTTTAATAAAATAATTTAAACATCCTTACAAATAACCTGGTTGTTATTTTTTCTTTAATAATTTACTTTAAATGAAAATGGATATTATATTGAATGAGAAAACCTGCGTCTTGATTTTAACGGTTTATTCATTGATTTCCAAAATCTTGGTAATTCTTTTTTTAATTCTATTTTCCAAAGATCAAAAGTTGAATCATCCAGATCGTCTTCGTTGTTATTCCCGATATTATTTTTTATAAGAGATAAATGCAGATCATTATCAAATAAATTATTTTTTATCAAGTACATCCCTTTCCTTTTTCGTTGATTAATATATATATCATACTCAACATATATCTACATTTTTAGTAGGTGTATATACTAACGTATATTCAAACCACTTTTCAGTGAATTTTGTAGCAAATTAAAAAAAGAATGACGGGATTTCATGTTTGTTATTTGGGCTCGTGGTCTAGTTGGTTATGACGTCGCCTTGACACGGCGGAGGTCTTGAGTTCGAATCTCAACGAGCCCATTATTATTATAATTTATTTAATATTAAAAAATAATTATGATATTTATTTTACATAGAAATTATCTAAACCTTTATTGTTAAAATACCCTTAAGTGTTTTTTCATTTCAAAAACAAGGCATTTATGATCTAAAAGAGCTGATTTAAATCTAATTATTTTTTTTATAAAACACTTAATTTGTATTGTTCTAAAAGGTATTTGAAAATTATTTGTTAATAAAATTTATCTGTTTCAGAAATATTTATTATCATTTTGAATCTTAAGAAACCTAGTTCAGAAAATCAAAGATTAACATTATTGTATCCTTTCAACGAAAAAGTTATAAATTAACAAATGTTAAAAATTAAATGATTAATATTAAAAAAGGAGAAAAAAATGAAAAAAATAATAAGTAAAAAAAGTTTTTTAAAAATAGCTATTACGATTATAATTATAATACCCTTAATCTTACCAAGTTCATCAATAATTGCTAATAACACACAACAAAATAATGCAGTTAAAAGCCAAATAAAACGATACAGAATTATAAAACCATTAGAAACTATACCAAAAGCAGACAACATATTAATATCAAACTAACCAGGAGATGATATAATACCTGGTATAACCAGGGATGTATCAGGTAATACAATTATTACATGGACTAATAAAGAACAGATATCAAAATGGAATATGGGAATTGCATATTCCCCCAACCCAGCAGACCCAAATGTCTTGGTTGGGTTACATTATAGAACTAACAGGTACTACTATGATTTATTCATCAGATATAGCTTAAATTTTAACCCTGATCACGGAATTTATAATGGATTATTTGGAGTTTATAT
>JBNVCE010000065.1:0-376 GCA_050410885.1 Thermoplasmatota archaeon
TCATCAACACCAGGGTTATCAGTTATTTCTAGACACCAAATATTTCGCCCCTCATATGTTGTTCCAATACTATAAAGAGTGGTAATACTTGGATAATTATTTGCGATATCTTGAAGTATACTTTCAACTTGAGCTAAAGTATGATAATTTCCTCGCACCGAATTCTCATATTCTAAAACATCAGAAATAACAATCTCATAATTTATATTTGTTTCATCTAAATCTTTTAATTTATTCTGCGTTAAAATTACATCAAAATATTGATCAGATATACTCCCTACAATTTCAAGATTATTAGAAATTAGAAAATTAATAGAATTTTTATCAACTCTTATAAGGATTAATTTATTATTTATATTATTACCAACAGATATTT
>JBNVCE010000065.1:386-9099 GCA_050410885.1 Thermoplasmatota archaeon
CTAAAAATAACAGTTATTAAAACTATACATAAAAAACTGCTTACAATTTTTTTATTCATAATTATTTCTCCCGTTATTAACATATGTTAATAATGTATAATATTATATGTTTTTCTATTTAATTTTACCAAAAAAATTAGGTTCAAATAATTAAAACAAAATAAATTATTATAATTCATAAAAGTTAAAAAGGGTTTTATAATAACAACGGCTGGATGAAAAATGGTGGAATCCTTAAAATATATAAGACAACCAATTGTTAGTGTTCTTGGTCATGTTGACCATGGTAAAACTTCATTACTTGATTTCATTAGAGGATCTACTGTAGCAGCAAGAGAAGCAGGAGCAATAACACAACACATTGGTGCAACAGAAGTACCCATTGATGCGATATATAAAATATGTGGAGACTTATTAAAAGAAAAAAAGTTTACATTACCAGGTCTTCTTTTTATTGATACACCAGGACATCATGCTTTTACAACTTTAAGAACCAGAGGTGGATCTCTTGCTGATTTAGCAGTTTTAGTTGTTGATATAAATGAAGGTTTTAAACCCCAAACGTATGAATCTATAAATATTTTAAAACAATATAAAACACCTTTTGTTGTTGCTGCAAACAAAATCGATTCAATATCTGGCTGGAAAAAAATAAATGCAGTAGCTAAAATACGTATAGAAAATCAAAGATCAAATGTAAAAAGTATATTTGAAGAAAAAATATATGAAATAATTGGAACAATATCTGAAAATAAACTAAACTCTGATTTATATTTTAATATTAAAGATTTCAGAAAAACAATAGGCATAGTACCATTATCAGCAAAAACAGGTGAAGGAGTCCCTGAATTGTTGATGATTCTCGTTGGACTAGCTCAAAAATTTCTTGAAGAAAGACTTTTAATTGAAGATGGTCCTGGTAAAGGTAGTGTTTTAGAAGTAAAAGAAGAAATAGGTTTAGGAAAAACAATTGATGCAATTATTTATAATGGTACAATAAAAATAGATGATAAAATAGTTGTTGGAACTTGGGATAAACCAATTGTTACTCATATTAAAGCACTTTTAAAACCAAAACCACTTGATGAAATACGTGATCCAAGAGAACGATTTGATAATGTATCTGAAGTTCATGCAGCTTGTGGTGTTAAGATTTCTTCTCCAAATCTAGAAAATGTTATTCCTGGAGCCCCAATAATGGTTGTAAAAAACAATCTTGAAGAAGTAATAAACGAAATAAAAAATCAAACTAGAATTGAATATGATTTAGACGAGCAAGGTATAATTTTAAAAGCAGATACAATTGGTTCACTTGAAGCATTAATCAAAGAATCACATGAAAAAGGAATAAAAATTAGGAAAGCGGAAATTGGTAATGTTTCAAAAAGAGACGTAATTGAAGCGAATTCATCAATTGACCCATTAAATAAAGTTATTTTTTCTTTTAATGTTAAAATCCTCCCTGAAGCTAAAGAAGAACTTGAAAATACAGATGTGACCATTTTCAATGAGGATGTTATATACACGATTATTGAAAATTATGACGAGTGGTTAGAAAAGAAAAAAGCTGAGCTTGAAAGCAAAAAACGTAAAGAGTTTACTTATCCAGGTATGATCAAATTTTTACCTCAGTATGTATTCAGAGTAAGCCATCCAGCTGTAATAGGTGTAAGAGTATTAGGAGGGAGAATAAAAACCGGGGTTAAACTTATTAAAGAGGATGGAAAATTAATCGGATCAATAAAAAGTATACAATCGGAAAACAAACCTCTTGAAGAAGCAATTCAAGGTCAAGAAGTTGCAATATCAATAGAAGGGGTAACAGTTGGCAGGCAAATTAAAGGAGATGATATACTATTTACTGATTTATCTGAAACAGAGGCGAAAAAACTAAAAGATTTAGACTTGTTAAATGCTGATGAAAAAGATGTTTTAAATAAAATTTTTGAAATAAAGAGGAGAACTGATAAATTCTGGGGCATTTAAAACAAGTTATAAAAACTCTAATAAATACTTTATTAATACCGATAAACTGATGACATCTGATTCATTAATGGAAATCAAAGAGGCTGAAAAAAAAGCTCTTTTCAATTTGGAAAATTTTAAAAAGGAAGCAGAAAAAAAAATTGAAAAAACAAAATTAGATGCTGAAAAAGAAAAACAAAAAATCATTAAAAATGCTCAAAAAAAGGCTTTAATATTAATTAAAAAAGCAGAAGAAGATGCTAAAAAAGAAATAAAAAACATAAAAAAAGAAATTAAAAATGAAATAATAAAAATTAAAAATCTTAATGAAAAAAAATTTTCAGATGCAGTTAAACTTATCATTGAAGAAATTGAAAAGGGGGATTAAAAAATTTTATTTCCATCTCCGATGAAAAAAGTTACCCTGATAGTACATCAAAATTATTTAGAAGAGGTCATAAAAAATCTTTATGAAACAGGATTAATAGAAATAATCAATATTACAAAGGAAAATAAAGAAATATTAGAAAAAGCAGAAAAAGGTGAAATAACCCAAGATGTTGAGATATGTACTGAATATGAATTAAGACTTACAAGATTAATTGATATTTTAAATAAAGTTAAAACAAAAAAAACTGGTTTAAAGGCTTTTATAAATCCTGAATTACCAAAAGTAAAATCTATAAAAGAACGGCCTCTTGATGAAATCTTTTTGGATTCAAATAAATTACTGGATGAAATTGAGAAAAATATTTTAGAACTCGAAAATAAAAAAATAGAATTAGATGAAAAATTAGAAAAAATTAAATTCGATATTGATCAATTAAATTTTCTTAAAGATTTTGAATTTGATATTTCACATATAGGAGTGTCTAATTATTTAATTGTTAAAGCAGGTAAAACAAATGATATTGATACATTAAAAAATGAAATCGATAAGATTGATAATGCATTAATTTTTTATAAACAATTTGTAATAAATAAAAAACCTGAATGGGCTGTTTTAATAGCTGCTTATATTTCAGAAAAAGAAAAAATTGAAAAAATTTCTCATGAAAAAATAACTGAATTTAAATTTAATGTAACAGAAGGTATTCCTAAATTACTTGTAAATTCATTAAAAAATAATATAAAAGAAATTGAAAAGCATAAAAAAGTGATTATTTTAAAATTACAAGATTATATAAAAAATCAATTAAATGATCTTCTAGCTTTACGTGAAGAGATACAGCTTGAAAGAATTAAAAAAGAGATTTCTAAAAATTTTGCAAAAACCAAAACAACTTATATTATACAAGGTTGGATTTTAGAAAAAGACGAAAAAAATCTAAAAAAATCTGTTGAAAATGTTTCAAAAGATTATCTAGTTTATAATTCTGAAAAACCATCTGAAAATCCTGATAATCCACCTACTTATATTAAAACTCCTAAATGGGCAGAAGGTTTTAAAAGTCTTGTTAAGATGTTTGCATATCCAAAATACAATGAGATTAATCCAACAATTATTATGGGGGTTTTTTTTATTTTATTTTTCGGTTTTATGCTTGGTGATGCCGGTTATGGTTTAATTATTCTTTTATTATCAATTTATGGTTATAAGAAAATTGGTAAATATAGTAAATTAATCTGCAATTGGTCTTTTATGGGTATATGGATGGGTATTACAGCAATTATAATAGGATTATTAACAAATAGTTTTTTTGGTGATCTAATCCCACGTTTCATATATGGAGATCCAACTGAGTTATTATATAGAGTAAACATTGCAGGAATAACATTACCAGCAAATTCAATAAAAGACCCAATCACGATTCTTATTATTGCATTAATTTTTGGTTTAATTCATTTAAATGTTGGTGTTGTTTTGGGGCTTATTCAAGCCTTTAAAAGAAAAAAATACAAAGAAGCTTTTACTATTAAGTTTTGTTGGATTCCACTCCAAATTGGTGGTGGATTGCTTATCAGTTATTTTATTTTAAATATTGAACTTTCCAATATGTTATTTTATTTAGCAATAGTATTAACAATTATTGGTTTAATACAATTATTTATTTCACAAGGACCAATTGGATTTTTTAATATTACTGGTTATGTTGGAGATTGGCTGTCCTATGCAAGGCTGCTTGCATTAGGACTTGCCACAAGTGGGATGGCACTTGCATTTAATGTCGTTTCTCAGCTGATTGGTAATATGATTCCTTTTATTGGAATTTTCATTATGATTGTTTTTTTATTTTTTGCTCATTTGGTTAATCTATTTCTTCAATCACTTGGAGCAGGAATTCATTCTTTAAGACTTCAATATGTAGAATTTTTTAATAGATTTTATGAAGGAGGTGGGCGTGAATTTACGCCTTTTAAGGTTAGAAGAAAATATACTAAAATAGAAAAAATAAATTAAATGGAGGTAAAAAATATGAAAATAAAAAGAAAAGCAGGAATATTAATAATGCTACTTGCAATAACTTCAGTTTTATTTGCAAGTTTTGCATGTGCTCAGGAAGAAGAAACAGATAGTAATCAAAATAAAACATACGTAATACTTGGTTGTGCGCTTGCAATAGGCATTGCTGGTATTTCATCAGCAATTGGTCTTGCATTAGCTGGTTCATCAGCAGTTGCAGTTACAGCAGAAAAACCAGACTTGTTTAGTAAGGTTCTTATTTTACAAGTTTTACCCATGACACAGTCTGTTTATGGTTTATTAACAGCTATTTTAATGATGATGGGCGCTGGTCTACTTGGTGGCGACAGTGGTGTTATTGTTACTCCTTTAATGGGTATAGGTGCTATTTGGATTGGTCTTGCTGTTGGTCTTACTGGAACATCTGCAATAAATCAAGGACAGGTTGCATCTTCATCAATTAGTGCGGTTGGAAGAAACCCGGATGTTGCTTCAAAAGGAATAATATTTACTGTTATGACTGAAACAATAGCTATCTTTGGGTTATTACTTGGTATTTTACTGATGGTTGGTTTAGGGTTACTGTAATTGAGGATTTAAGAAAATGTCAGCTGAAAAAATAATTGAACAAATTAAAAAAGATTCTGAAAAAGAAATAAAACAGATTTCAAAAGAAACAGATGATAAAATTAAAGAATTGATTAATTCAGCTAAAAAAGAAGCAAAAGAAGAAGCAGATAAAATATTGAATAATGCAAAAAAACAAGGTGAAAATCTTAAAAAAGTGTTAATCTCAAAGGCTTATTCTGATTCAAAAAGAGAGATTATGAACGCTCGCGAGGAGATTATTGAAGAATGCTTTTTAAAAGCAAGACATGAACTTGCCACTTTAACACAAGAAAAATATATAGATTTAGTTTCTAAGTTTATCAACATAGGGATTAAAAAATTAGGTACTAACTGTCAGGTTAAAATAAGTCGTGATATAGATAAAAAAATTGCAGAAAATTTTGGGCTTAAAGTAATTGGAAACATTGAATCTTCTGGTGGAGTTCTACTTATTTCAGCAGATAATAAAATCACATTGGATTACACTTTTGAAGGAATTATGAAAAGGGAGAAAGACAAAATAAGAATAAAAATTGGTAAATTCCTTTTTTCATAAAAAATGGAGCGATGTATTTGTTAGATATATTAATGGATCCAAAAAACCCTTTCATATGGATTATAATAACACTGATAATAATTTTAGTAATAGTTATATTTTCACGATCCTTTTCAACAAATATAAAATTTGTTTACCCTAATGCAAAATTTGAAGCAATGGGAAACCCATTTATCCTTGAATCAGAATTAAATAAACTAATTGATATTAAAGATTTAAAAAGTTTTAAAGAAATTCTAAATCAAACTAAAGACTACAAAGTTTCTGGAAATACAACAAAAGAGATACAACAATCACTTGATCAAGCTTTTATAAAAAATGTTTTCATGATGAAAAAAGATAGTTCAAAAAAAATGAATCCTTTTTTCGATATTTATTTAGAAAAAATAGATTCTTATCTAATAAAAACTGCAATTAAATCTAAAATTCAAGATAAGATAATAGATG
Source organism: Thermoplasmatota archaeon (assembly GCA_050410885.1). Taxonomy (GTDB): domain Archaea; phylum Thermoplasmatota; class E2; order DHVEG-1; family DHVEG-1; genus JBNVCE01. Next base: position 6,368 of record JBNVCE010000065.1, read on the forward strand.
AAGAAATTATTGAAAATGCATCTTTATTAAAAACAAAAAACTTACTTAAACAAATTATTTTTTCAGATAAAAAAGATTTAAAAAATATTCTAATAAAATATGGATTTAACAGTAATATAGTTAATATCATAAATGAAAAAGATATAAATTTTTTAAAACTGGATATAGAAATTGATAAATACATTTTTAATAAATTCAAAGAAACAAAAGTCCCATATAAATGTGAAAATGCAAAAAATAAATTCTTAAATATATTAATTGATACGAATAATATTAAAAATATTTTAAGGGCAAAACAACTTAACTACGACTCAGAATCAATCAAACAAATTTTTTTAGGAGATGGACAAGAAATAGCTGCTTGGAAATATAATAATATGGCTAATTTAGAGTCAATTCCTCAGATAATTACTAGTTTAAAAGGAACTTCATATTATGAATCATTAAAAAATGCAATTGAAATATTTCACAAAGAAAAATCTATTCAAATTTTTGAAAATGAATTGGATAATAATTTTTTGAAACTTATTAAAAATATTTCCATGGAGAATTTTGTTACCATTGGACCGACTATTAGATTTATTGTATCAAAAGAATTCGAAATAAAAAATTTAAAAATTATAGTTAAAGGGATTGCTGAAGGACTTTCTTCTAATTTAATAAAACCATATCTTATTAAGGAGATAAAACAATGAAATTAGCTGGTTTTACAGATAGAGATACTGCTGTTGGCTTGAGACTTGCTGGTATTCATGAGATTTATATTGAAGAAGGAGAAAATTTAAAAGAGATCTGGGATCAAATATGTAAAAAAAAAGATATAGGCATCCTTTTTATAACAGAAAAAATAGCTCAAGATCTTGGAAGAAGTCTAAAAGATTTTAGAATTAAAAACAATATTCCAATAATTCTTGAAATTCCTGATAAAAGAGGAAAAATTAAAGGTCATGTTGACTTTGTTTCACATTTAATAAAAAAAGCAGTTGGAATTGAAATTAATAAATAATAAATTTAATGGAGGTTAAAATAAATGTCTAATGAACAAAAACAGGGAAGAATCATAAGAATCTCAGGTCCTGTTATTGAAGCAGATGGTATGCGTGGAGCAAAAATGTATGATGTTGTTAAGGTTGGAGAAGAAAATCTAATTGGCGAAATAATTCGTTTATATGAAGATAGGGCAATAATTCAGGTTTATGAAGATACAAATGGTTTAAAACCTGGTGAAAAGGTTATATCAACAGAAATGCCTTTATCTGTTGAACTTGGTCCAGGTCTTTTAACAAACATTTATGATGGAATACAAAGACCTTTACCAGATATCCAGAAAAAAACAGGTAATTTTATTACAAGAGGTGTTGAGGCACCTGCACTGGATAGAAAAAAGAAATGGCATTTTAAACCAGTTGCTAAACCAGGTGAAATAGTAAAAGGTTGTGATGTAATAGCTGAAGTTAAAGAAACTTCTATTATTACTCACAAAATTTTAATTCCTCCTAATCTAACTGGTAAAATTATTTCTATTGAAAAAGAAGGTGATTACACAATTGAGCATGACATTGCAGTAATATCTACAGATAATGGAGATATTAAATTACAAATGATGCAAAAATGGCCTGTTAGAAAACCAAGGCCTGTTGCAAAAAAATATGATCCAACATTTCCTTTAATAACTGGTCAACGTATAATCGATACATTCTTTCCAGTTGCAAAAGGAGGAACTGCTGCAATACCAGGTGGTTTTGGAACAGGTAAAACAGTTATGCTTCATCAACTGGCTAAATGGAGTGATGCACAGATTGTTGTGTATGTTGGCTGTGGGGAGCGTGGAAATGAAATGACCGATGTTTTACGTGAATTTCCAGAGCTTAAAGACCCAAAAACTGGTAAACCATTAATGGATAGAACTGTTTTAATTGCCAATACATCAAATATGCCTGTTGCAGCAAGAGACGCAAGTGTTTATACTGGCATAACAATTGCAGAATATTATAGAGATATGAGTTACGATGTTGCTTTAATGGCAGATAGTACTTCTCGTTTAGCAGAAGCAATGAGAGAGATTTCTGGTCGTTTAGAAGAAATGCCTGGTGAGGAAGGATATCCTGCTTATCTTGCATCTAGACTTGCAGAATTTTATGAAAGATCTGGTCGGGTTAAAATAATAGGTACAAAGGATAAAGAAGGATCAATATCAGTAATAGGAGCGGTATCTCCTCCTGGTGGAGATTTTTCTGAGCCGGTTGCTCAAAATACTTTAAGGATTGTAAAAGTTTTTTGGGCACTTGATGCTGACTTGGCAGATAAAAGGCATTTCCCCTCTATTAATTGGTTAAAATCTTATTCATTATATTTAAATGAAATTCAGGCTTGGTGGAAAAAAGAAATAGGTGAAGAATGGCTTAAATTAAGAAATAAAGCAATGATGTTACTTCAAAAAGAATCTGAGCTTCAGGAAATAATTAAACTAGTTGGACCAGATGCATTACCACCAAGAGAAAGAGCTTTACTTGAAAGCGCTAGAATGATCAGGGAGGATTTCCTTCAACAAAGTGCTTTTCATGAAGTTGATACTTATTGCCCTAGTGAAAAACAATATGAAATGCTAAGATTAATATTGAAATTTTCTGATTTAATTCAGGATGCTGTTTCAAAAAATGTACAAATTGATGAAATTAATAATTTAAAGTCACGTGAAAATCTTGCAAGAATGAAAACTATTTCTAATGAAG
>JBNVCE010000066.1:0-9010 GCA_050410885.1 Thermoplasmatota archaeon
TCAAAGTAAAATATTGTTCAAGAGATGATTCTTCGACTCATTTCGGGATGTAGCCTATCTAAAATATTTTTTAATAATGTTTTTAACAAGTTCTTGTATTTAGGTTTTAAATTAGGAGTGAATTACATGGTCGATATTCGCCCATTTAAAGCGTTAATGTATAATCAAAATAAAATATCTAAGCTTGATGATGTTACATCTCCACCTTATGATATAATATCTGAGGATATGCAAAAACAACTTTATGAGAAACATCCACAAAATTTTGTTAGACTTATACTTGGTAAACAATTTCCAGATGACAATGAAAAAAACAACCGTTATACTAGAGCTAAAGAATTGTATAATAAATGGATAAATGATGCTATTTTAGTAAAATCAGAAAAACCTGCTATTTATCCATATAGAATTGAATATAAATTAAACAATCAGATAAAAGTTATGAATGGATTTTTTGCTTTATTAAAATTAGATCCAGAATATAAGTATGTTAAAGCACATGAAAAAACACTTTCAAAACCAAAAGCAGATAGACTTAATCTCATGCGTGCTTGTAATACAAATTTTGAACCAATTCAGTTACTTTATATTGATAAAGAAGATAAAATCAAAAAAAAAATTGATGAAAATATAAATTCACCAATTGCAGATGTTATAGGATATGATAATTTTAATCATAAACTTTGGAAAATAGAAAATGAAAATGTTATAAACCAAATTCAGACTGAATTTAAAAATAAAATTTTGTTCATAGCAGATGGTCATCATAGATATCAAACAGCACTTGATTATGAAAAAGAGATAAAAGAAAAAACCGGTAATAATGATGAAAACGCTCCTTTTAATTTTCGCATGGTAGTTCTTGTAAACATGTTTGATAAAGGTTTATCAATTTTACCTACTCATAGGTTAATAAAAAAATTTGATTTAGACATAGATATTATTTTAAAAAAATTAAAAGAATATTTTATTGTTGAAGAAAAAAAGGTTGATATAAAAGTTGAACATGATACTGAAATTAGTAAAAAAATTAAAAAACATTTAAAAGTAAATAAAGAGCATAAATTTGTTATGTATTTGAAAAATAGATATTATGTTTTAACTTTAAAAGATGAAAAGATTATGGATAATTTTGCAAAAGAGCATTCAAAAACATGGCGGATACTTGATGTTTCTATACTTCATAAAGTCGTAATAGAGCATATTATGGGAATTAATCAGAATAATATTGAGGATTATGTTAAGTATACAAGAGTTGATGAAGAAGCTATTAAATTTGTTAATGAAGGAAAGTATAATTTATCATTTTTGATGAATGCGACAAAAATAGATGAATTAAAAGCAGTTGCTGAATCAGGTGAACACATGCCGCAAAAATCTACATATTTTCTTCCAAAAATGCTATCAGGTCTTGTAATGTATCAAATGTAATTTTAATACAATAATTTTGTTTATATTTTATCATTTTAATGTTTTTTCTCCAAAGGTTTTATATACTAGTAATGACAAATAATAACATGATATAATTTAACAATATTATCTGTCAACTTAAGAGGTGAATAATTGAAAAAAATAACAAGTTCAGTTTTATCTACAAAAAAAACGGGGGAGATCTAATGGACTTTTTATTTATAATGTTAATTGGTTATATAATTGGATTAAGTACAATGACAATAATAAGTTTTTATAAATGGGTTTTAAAATTATTGTTTAAAATTGATTAAAATTATAAAAAATAAAAAAATATAGAGTAATATACTTTATATTTTAGGTATTAATTTTTCAACTTCTTCGCTTTTTCCAGCATCCCATATTGCTCTTATAGCCAAAAGTCCAGCTGCAGGAGAAGCAAAAATAGCCATGCAAGTTGTAATACTAGTAAAGAAGGGGACTAATCCTTCATAGTTACCAAAGGTCCATGTGTTTAACCAGATATTTGTTGTAACACCAATTATTACCAATGCTAATGTTCCTATTAAAAACGATGGGACTCTCTCCTTTGTTATGGTACCTAATGCAAAGAAAGACAGTACTCCTACGATAAACCCTAAAATAGCTAAAACCGCTGCAACAGGTGTAGTATCCCATGTAACGTTTTCAAAGCCACCTAACAATCCAATGATAACTCCAAGAATTAAGGCTACTAGTATACCGATTAAAAATAGCCAGCTTCCAATCTTTTTTAATATTTCCATACTCCATCCTTTCTCCTATGTTTTTCTATTGAAAATAAGAAGATGGTGATTATATAAAATTTTTGTGTAAATGAATATGTATGTACGTATTCAATTATATTTTTAGATGATACTAGGAAAATAGTAATTTTTTGCTTACTTTTCCTACTAAAAATCAAAGTTTAAATATATATGAAAATTAAAAAATATTAATAAATTTTAAGAATTTGAAAATATAAAAACTCAAAATAACAGTTTTTAATTTTTATTAAAACACATTTTAACCATAATGTTTTACCAATATTTTAATTTTTTAAAAATATAAACAAAATTTTAAACTCATATTTATTTGATAATAATTTAATGGCAAGATTAGATGCATCACTAATAAAAAAAGTTCTATGTAAATTAAAAGAAATAGATAAAAAATCTTTGAAAAATTATAATGTTGTTTTACTTCCTGATTTTTTTATAGATCATTTTTTAATGTTAAATGAATTCAAAGATGCATTCATAAAAATTGAAAAAATATATAATCAAGGCGGAGGAAATATTCCTGGGATAACCCAAAAGATAAGTCAAGGAGGTAATGCATCAAATACTGCATTAGCTCTTAAAAAACTTGGCTTTAATTCCCATTTAATCTGTAAAACCAATGAATTAGGTTTATATTTATTAGAATATTTTCTAGGAAGAAACGGTGTTGACCTATCCAGAGTAAAAAAAGATGGTAAACTAGCAATTACGACAGCATTAGAATTTGGAAAAAAACATATAAATATAATGTTGGGAGATCCTGGATCAGTTTATGATTTTTCTTTTGATATTTTAGATGATAAAGATAAAAAGCTAATCTCAGAATCAGATATTTTATTTGTCACTAATTGGAATTTAAATAAAAATGGTACTGAATTAGCGTTAAATACTTTTAAATTTGCAAAAAAATATAACATTAAAACATTTTTTGATACAGGCGATCCTTCTTCTAGAAAAAATGAAATACCAATTCTTATTAAAAAAGTCTTAAAAAGTCCTTATTTAGATGTGATTGGGTTAAATGAATTAGAAATCTCGTATTATAGCGGAAGGATTATAAAAAATATTGATGATGCAATTAAAGCAATTAATTCATTAAAAAATAAAATAAGTGCTAGAATTGATTTACATACAGCAAATTTTTCATGTAGCTATAACGACAAAATTATTTACGTTCCAACACAAAAAATTAAAAATAAATATAGATCTACTGGTGCAGGCGATATTTGGAATGCAGGAAATATTTTTGCAGATATTTTGAAATTCGAAGATGATGAACGATTATTTTTTGCAAATTCTGTTGCATGTTATTATATTTCAAGTCCAGAACCTGTACCTCCAAATCTTGAAAATATAATCAGTTATATTTCTAAAATGTTATAATCTTTTAATTTAAAATGGGAAAAGTTTAAACTCTAGATTTATATATTTAAATTGGTGGGAAAATAAAAACAATTATGATTGTAGATGATGAAACCAGTGTTCTTGAGTACATTAAAACTTGTCTTAAAAAAGAAGATATAGAAGTTGTAACCGTTGATAATAATCGCAAAGCATTTGAAATACTTGATGATAAAAAGGAAAATGATTTTAACTTAATTTTGATAAAGACTAAAATACCTAATACAAATACAATTGCTCTTTTTCCTATAAAACCTAATTCAACTAAAAATATTGATATAGTTAATGAAGAAAATTTTTTGAAAAAACCTTTTACAGAAGAAGGATTATTAGATTTTATTAAAAAAAAGTTATAAACTATTTTCTTCTTTTTCTTAATAAATATTTAATGTTATTATCCAGATCTAAAAAACTATCAGCAACATCTTTAAGTTTATGAGAAGTTGTTTTACCAAATGCTACAACCTCAGTTCTACATCCTAGACTTTTTGCATGTTCTAATAAATCAGAAAAATCTCCATCTCCACTAACTAGAACAATTGTGTCTAATTTTGGAGCTAACCTCATTACATCCATTGCAATACCTACATCCCAATCACCTTTTTTAGCACCTCCATAAAAAATCTGTAAATCTTTTGCTTTTACCTCAAAACCTATTTCAGATAAAGCCTCATAAAATGTGTTTTCATCCTTAACATCTGCTTTTATAACATAAGCAATAGCCCTTATTAGTTTTCTATTGGCAATAGCGTCTTTTAAAATTGTTTTAAAATCTACTTTACTTTTATATAAATGCTTTGCAGAATAATACAGGTTTTGAACATCAACAAAGATGCCTATTCTTTGATTTTTATGTTCTGTGTTTGTCATATAAAACAACCAAAACAATTATTCTTTTAAAAATTTATACTTTAATAAAAAAGCCCTGTTTAATCTTTTTAATATTATTTTTTCCATTAAAATTATTTCTTTATGAAAAATAAACCTAACAATGAATTAATATATTTTTTATTAATTTTATATCTTCATACAAAATTTTTTTTATATTATTATTATAAATAGCAGAAGCAGGATGATAAATAGGAATAATTTTTATATTCCAAAAAGCATTTTTAATTTCAAAGATTTTTCCATGAATATTACTAATTTTATCTTTTTTTAAACCAAATTTATCAAAAACATATGATGAAGCAAAATTTCCCATAGGTACCAATATCTTTGGTTTTATTATTTCAATTTTCTTATCAAGATAATTTTTACATTTATCAATTTCTTTTTTTAAAGGATTTCTGTTTTTTGGTGGTCGACAGATTAAAACATTAGTAATAAACACATTATTTCTTTTTAGTTTTATTGAATTAAATAAATCATCAAGTATTTTTCCTGCCCTTCCAACAAAAGGCTGGCCTTGTATGTCTTCATAATAACCTGGCGCTTCACCTATGAACATTATCTTTGCATTCAAGGAACCTTCGCCAAAAACAATATTTGTTCTATTTTTATACAAACTGCATTTTTTACAATTTTTTACCAAATTATAAATAGTATTTATTTCATCTTTTTTAGACATATTAAAAAAAACTTAATTCATGTTCACCTATATATGGATTTAAATTTATTTCTGATATAAATCGGGGAATGATATTATGAAAAGTATTGAAAATAAAAATATAATTTTTTTAAGACTTTTTAAAGATGAGAATGTTAATGAACAAATTAAAAATGCTTGTAAAATTCATAAAGTTAAAACAGCGGTTATAATATCTGGGATAGGACAACTAAGAAATGTTCAGCTGGGATATTTCAAAGAAAAAGGAAACTATTTACAAGAAAAATTTGATAAACCTCTTGAAATTCTATCGCTGAATGGAAATATATGTCATGAAAAAGATGAATACTCCATCCATATGCATATTGTTTTAAGTGATGAAAATAAAAATGCCCTGGGAGGACATTTTATAGACGGTACAATAAGTGTGACCGGTGAGATTGTATTACTAAAAACAGAAATAGAGGTAAAAAGAAAAATTGATGAAGAAACAGGATTAAAAATGCTTTATTTTTAGTAAAAAACTATTTTAGTACAAAAACTATTACAATCATAATTTTTAAATTGAGGGATAGATGCCATGGAAAAAATTAGTGAAATAACAGAAAAAATAAAAACCCTTAAACAAGCACGTGAAATCCTTCAAAATGAGTATGAACAATCAGAATTTCATAAAAAAAAAGAGGCAAGCCCACAAGACTTGGTTCCACCATCACCTGAGGATAAAGAAATTTATAAATTATTAACCGCAATACAGCAGCTAGAGTTTTATATTAAAAAATATCAAGATGAGCAATTTGAATTATTAAAAAAGGAAAAATAATTTTTTTTAAAGAATATTTCTTCTAAAACTAAATATACTTCTTATTAAAACTATTACAGGTATTATTTCTAATCTACCTATCCACATATTTAATATAAGCATTATTTTAGCAATAGGATGCATATCAATATTAGTAATTCCTGTTGATAAACCTACATTTCCCTGAGCTGATGATACTTCAAAAAATACATTTCCTAATGATTCATTTGGGTAAAAATTTAAAATAATTAATATTCCAATAAAAAGTAAAATTACCCAAATAAAAGATATAATTGCTGCTTCATTAATATAATCCATTGCATCCTCACTAGATAATGGTTTTCCTCCAAATTTATGCACAAAAACTCTCCGGGGTGAAGAAATCGAACGTTTTATTTTCCAACTTATTCCCTTACTTAACAAGATCGCTCGGAATAATTTTATTCCACCAGATGTTGATCCAGCTGCCCCACCAATAATCATTGCAAAGGATAAGATAAATTTTGCAGATTCATTCCATTTAACAATATCTGCTGTATTAAAACCTGTACATGTTATTGCAGAAATAAATTGATAAGCTGAGTCTTTTAAAGAGGAAAATATATTATTATATTCAAGAGATAAATTATTAAAATTAATAAATGTTAAAATTATAACACCAAAAATTATCAAAATTAAAAGTGCTTGTAATTGAATATCTGAAAAAAATTTTTTAATTTTTCCACTAATTAAATTATAATGTGCAACAAAGGCAGTAGCACCTAGAATCATCATGATCATCATAATAAGTTGAGTTAATGTTCCATAACTTTTTGCACTATCATCTGTAACTGAAAAACCACCAGTGGCAATTGCAGTCATCCCATGATTTATAGACTGCCATAAATCCATACCATCTACAGTAAAAAAACCAATAACTGCTAAAATAACAACTCCTATTAAAGTTAATAGAAGAAAAATCCACCAAATAGTCCGTGCTGTTTTTACAATTGATGGATGGGTTCTTTGGTCTCTGGCTTCTGATTTGTATAATACAAATGAACCAACACCAGGTCTAGCAAGAATAGCTAAAGTTAAAATAATAACACCAATTCCTCCAACCCATTGAATATAAGTACGCCAAAATTGTAAAGTATGCGAAAGTAAACTAGGTCTGCCTATCATGGTAAGCCCGGTTCCAGTCCAACCAGACATTGTCTCAAAAAAAGCAGATAAAAAATCCATGGAAATAACTGGATTTGTTTTATCAATACCAATCATTAAAAAAGGGATAGTACTAATAAGTGGTATTATAATCCATGAAAAAGCAGCTGTAACCATTGCAGATTTAAAATCTGTTTGACTAGTATTTTTAAAAATAAAATATAAAGAAAAACCTAATAATAAAAATATTAATGATGTTAAAATAATCGGGATCAAAGCATTGAATTCAGCAAAAAATAAGGGTACAAATAAAGTTGGGAGAATAATAATTCCAACAGCAATCATAATCCTACCCAAGTCTTTAAAAACTGTTTTAAGTTCACCCATAAACCTTCTTTTTCTCCTCTGTTATTTTTCTGTTTTACAAAAATAATACAACAATTATTTGTTTAATATCTTTACTTATTTTTAATATCTTTTACTAAATTTTCTAAATCTTTTTTAAGATAATCTGAAATGTTTCTTTTTGTAAAAACATCAGCCTTAACCGCGATGGAGATTTTTGATGCTAGAATTTTAGCGATTTTGCCTCTAATATTTTTACTACTTGTACTTATATACGGATGTTGAAAAATAATACCATGTTTTGGAGGTTTACCTCCTTCTTTTTTAAATCTAAATAAAGCCTTTTCAGCACCAAGCACTTGTATGGTAGAAGAAGGTAGTAATGCAAGTTTTTTTATACCTCCAGATAAAGAAATCAAACGAGCTCCAATTAATGAGCCAACAAGATTATTCAAATTGGGAGCAACTTTTTCCATATCTTTTTCAATTTGTTTTTCAAAAAAACTTTTTTCCTTATTTATAGTTGAAATAGTTTTTTTAAGATGCAACATTTTTTCTTTTGAATCTGGAATTACAGACCAACTTAAAAGACGTTCTGATAGTAAATTTGAGACTCGCAGAAAATCATCTAATGTGTTTATCATTTGAATAATCTGTTGATCTTCTGATGTTAATTCTTCTTTTACAAGATTCTCTGTTGTTATTAAAATTGCTTTTTGTAATAGATTATTTGAAAAACCAAACTCATCAGAATTAATCTTAAATTTATTAAAATTAGGATCATTTGGTCTATATTCACCAAGTTCTTTTAGTCTTTTTTCACATACAATTATATCTTTTATGTTTTGTGAAATTTTTTTTTCTTCTGTTAATATTTCATTATTTCTTATTTTTATTAATCTAGTTGAAATAGATTTTATGTTTTTAGGAAATAAAATTTTTTCTTTTAAACCATTTTCATCAAATAGAAATGTTCCAAACCATTTTGTTATTAAATACATAACAATTCCTAATTGAATATGGTCTATTTTTTAATTATTCTTTGTATAAATAATTTTAATTAATAATAAGCATGTAATTTACTTGTAAATTAGGCTGTTGAAAAATTAAATTAACCCTCCAGCTTTTCATTTAAAGCGGGATGCAATAAATGAAAAAAAAACAAAAGAGGGTTAGTCTAAAAAAAAAATTATCTCAAATAAAAATCTTTCAGAAACTGAAGTAATACCAAAAAAAAATATTACAAACACAAACCTGGTAAACCAGGTAGACCACCACTACCACCCCATAGGGATGTTCCTATCATTCATAATAATGATCCTAAGAATGGAATCCTACAGGGATTATCATGCATTTTTGGAAAAAGATAGTTTCTGGAGAAGAACACCAGGTTTTAAACAAACACCAGATATAAGCAGTTTCACACATTTCCTAAACAGGATAGGAACAGATACTTTTGAAGAATTATTTCAAGTAGTTGTTCAGCAACTACTTGACCACGGTTTTCTAAACCTTCATACAATAGCTCAAGATAGAAGTATCCTCGAAGCAAACCTAGGT